>NC_006142.1:0-370498 GCF_000008045.1 Rickettsia typhi str. Wilmington | reverse complement strand
CGCCTAGCATCTTCTTCTAAAATTGCTAGAACCTTTTCAGATACTTTTTTCGGTAAACTATCTCCTGCCCTACATTGTTTATTTATGGCAGATTGGGAAGCAATATCGGTAGGTTCAGGTAAATAAAATTCATTACCTAAAATAGAATACCTTGCTGAATATTCGTTAACGCTAGCAGTTCTATGCCTAATCCACTGCCGCGCAATGAATATAGGAAGTTTAATGTGAAATTTAATGTCACACATCTCAAAAGGGGTTGTATGATAATGACGCAGCAAGTAATTTATTAAGCCTTTATCTTGGTTTAACTGCTTAGTACCCTTACCGTAAGAAACACGAGCTGCCTGTACTATAGAACTATCATCACCCATATAATCGATTACCCTAATAAAACCATGATCTAAAACTTTTATAGTCTCATATAACATTGCTTCAAGTGCCGGCACTGTTACTCTTTTTGTCGTATTGTGCATTCTATCCTCTATATTCTTTAATATCAGGTATTACCACGTGGCTTAACCACGTTTAATATTCTATAGTATTAATTGTTTTTAAGATGCCATGTACAAGATACTGCATAACATTTTATAACAAATCACTATACAGTTTCGTTTTTGCAACCATAATTTTTCTAATTGGTATCGTAGTGGAATACATATTCTAAACTAACGGCAATAAATTTTTATTCATTTCTTTTGCATTTGCAATACACTACACAATAGTTGTTTCACAGCGAAGCAAAAACTACTTGGCGATTAAAACAACATTTCCTACAATAACTCTCGCAATATCTCATATTTTTTAACACTAATATTAGAATATTCTCAACTATTATTTTACTGTTAATAATTTCTGTTATAAATTTTTTCTACAATACACTTCTAACTTAGTATCATTTAGTTTGATCGCATTTTTCGATAAATCAATAATATTATTGCATAAGATCTACACAAAATAGAATTTTTCATACTTTGATATCTCAATTACATTAAGGTATTATTTTTATATAATCTTATTCTTTACTTAACAGAAATTATTCTCCTTAAAGGAAATATACGCTCTGCACCTTATACTTTAATTGTAATGCATATTGCTATATTTCTTCTCATTACTAATAACAATTTAGAGATATGCTATCTTTGATAAGAAGAATAAAATTTGTCATTTAAAATTCTATATATTTGTTTGGATCAATAGCTATTTTGTTTTTACGCATCGCAAAATATAACTGATGTTCGACGTGTCCAATAATACTACCTTTAGCAATTTTATCACCTTTTTTAAGTAATAAATCATCTAAATGAGCATATGCTACTTCTAAATCGTTTGCATCTAATTTAACTATTACTAAATTACCGAATTGCTTATTATAGCCTGAATATATCACTGTTCCTGCAGCAATTGATTTTACTGCACTATATTCTTGAACAGCAATATCTATCCCTTGACTTTTACCAACTTTAAAATCATTAATAATTACCCCATGTAATGGTGTTACAAAGTTTAATTGTTCTATCATTGCTTCATCTTCATTCCTATACATAGACATCTCAATATAGTCATAATCATCTTCTATAATTTTTGCCTTTCGCTCTTCAAGTTTATCACTAACTTTTCCTGATATAGAAGTATCTTCGATATTTCTTTGAACTATCATTCCCGGATCGTAATCTAGTTCTGTCAAATAATTATTTTCAGTTACATCTCCAACTTTATAATCGATTGGTGCAGGTGACTGATCGACACACGAAACTAAACAAAAACATACAACTACAATTAGTACAACAGTATATTTCATATATTCAATAAAATCATTATTACTTGATATAATACAACTCTTAGAAGTGCTCCGTAAAAATAAATAAAGAATAAATACATTAATAATTAAAAAGCTTTAATATAGGAAAAATTAATAAGATGTGTAAAAACTTATAATTATAACACAAAAAAAAATATTAACTTTAAAATTTATTTACAGATAAGCCATTAAATAGTATATAATTTTTATTATAATTTTCCATCAAAAAATTAACTATGAAAACTTATAATATCGTCATAGCTAGTGATCACTCAGGTTATGAGCTTAAGTCTAAAATTATAAATTATTTAGAGCAAAAATGTCTAAATATTTATGACTGTGGAACGCAGGACACACAAACTGTTGATTATCCAGATTATGCTAAAAAAGTAGTAGATATTATTATTGAAAAAGCAGCTCCTATTGGGATTTTAATTAGTGATACTGGAATAGGTATGTCTATAGCTGCCAATCGTAGCTCCGAAATAAGAGCAGCTTTATGTAATGATATATTAACTGCTGAAAATGCTAAAGCTCATAATGATGCTAATATCTTGATACTCGGCGCAAAAAGTGTAGATAACAAAATAGTATTTAATATTATAGATAAGTTTTTAACCACTAAATTTGAAGGTGGTAGACATAGCACACGATTATCAAAGATAAAGTAGCTTCAGTAATAAATAGACTTCTTTATTACGACATCATTGCGTGGATATAAAAAATCATTCAGAATCATTCCGTTACTTGCGATATCAAGAAAAACAATTTAAAACTAATATTAATTATAATTATTGAATTATATAATCAATTGGCAGGAGTACCATTATGAAAGCAGTCTACAAAATACAGCATAGAAAATACAGCATAGATATAAATAAAATAACATATGACCTTGTGTAATATGAATCTTTACGAGTTTAGACAAAAATATAATTACGATGTTGCAACAAAAATGATGCAACAATATCTAGACATTAAATTTGCTCATTTAGATTGTTTGCTACTATTTAGAATGGGTGATTTTTATGAACTATTCTATGAAGATGCAATCTTAGCAAGTAATATACTTGGCATAGCTTTAACAAAAAGAGGTAAAAACTGCGAAGAAGAAATACCAATGTGTGGTGTGCCTTATCATGCACTTGAGCATTACTTAACTAAGCTAATTACAGAAAATTATAAAGTTGCTATTTGCGATCAGCTTGAAACCCCTGAAGAAGCAAAAAAGAGAGGTGGCTATAAAGCAGTAGTCACAAGAGATGTTACACGTATTATAACTCCAGGAACTATAATTGAAGAGAACTTAATTAGTGCAGCAGAACCTAATTATTTAACAAGTCTCGTAATGACAAAAAATAAAAAAACGGCTAGCATTTGTTACGTTGATCTTTCTACTTCTAAAATTTTTATAGTTAATGTACCAGAAACAGAAATTCTGAATGAACTAGCGCGTTTAAAATCTCGTGAAATTCTGCTGAGCGAAAACCTAAAGTCTTCTAACCTTGCTGATAGTATTTTAAAACAATTTAATTGTCGTATTACCTATCAGGTCGATAGTTTTTTTGCAATTAATAAATGTGAAAAAATCATTTTAGATTTTTATAAAATAAGAGATATTAAAGGCATAGGTGAGATATCTAGTAGTCAAATTTGTGCCATAGGCAGTATTTTAGAATATTTATCATTAACTCAAAAACAGAATATTCCTAATTTACCAATCCCTAAAATTATCAATTTTCATAGCTATATGACTATTGATTTCTCTACTAGACGTAACCTTGAAATTGTAACAAATATACAAGGAAACTTACACGGAAGTGTACTAAATACACTAAATCATACAGTGACTAAACAAGGTGGACGTTTACTATATCATTTTCTTTCAAGTCCTTTAACTAATATTGCTAAAATAAATCGTCGTTTAAATATTACCGAGTTCTTTTATTCTAACTTAGGAATAGTTACAAGAATTAGAGAACTTCTTAAAAACACTAGTGATATAGAACGTTGCTTAACACGTATCACGATGAATAGAAGTTCTGGTCGTGACCTACTGAGTATTAAATATACTTTAGAAACGGCAAAGATAATTAATGGATTATTTTCTGAATCTCATAGTCTAAATTTACCTAATTTTATCGGGAAAATTATTAAACCTCTATCAGGTGATGCAGAATTATATAATTTAATAGACATGAGTATAAGAGAAGATGCACCGAATAATTTAAATGATGGTGGTATAATTAAACATGAATTTCATCCAAAAGTAGCGCAACTAAATGACTTAATTAATAACGGGAAATTACATGTTGAAAAGCTAAAAGATCAATACCGCAAAGAAACAGGCATAGACAGTTTAAAAATATCCCATAATAATGTTCTAGGGCTTTTTATTGATATTACCGCTAAAAATGTCAATAAAATTCTTGATCCTAAATTTATTCATCGTCAAACAACTGTCAATAGCGTACGTTATACTACATACGAATTACAAAATCTTGAAAATGAATTAGTGAATGCTCAAACCTTAGTAATAAGCTTAGAAAAAGAATTATATACAGACATTTGTAGGAAAGTAATCGAAAAATCTTCCTATTTAAGAATACTCGCAAACTCCTTAAGTGGGCTTGATGTATTTTGTAATTTTGCTTATATTGCTGATGAATATAATTATACTAAACCTGAATTTACAAATGACTTAAGCTTTGATATAGTTAAAGGACGACATCCAGTAGTAGAAGCAGCTTTACTAAAGACTAGTAAAAGTTTTGTATATAATGACTGTCATTTATCAGAAGCAGAGCGTATTTGCTTAATTACCGGTCCTAATATGGCAGGCAAAAGTACTTATCTGCGTCAAAACGCTATCATTACAATCATTGCTCAAATAGGTTCTTTTGTGCCTGCTAAAAGCGCTAAAATAGGTGTAGTTGATAAAATATTTAGCCGAATAGGTGCTGCAGATGATTTAATTAAAGGACAATCAACATTCATGGCAGAAATGCTTGAAACTTCAGCCATTCTTGCTCAATCTACAAAAAACTCACTCATTATCCTTGATGAAGTTGGCAGGGGCACTTCTACTTATGATGGAGTATCTATAGCATGGTCAGTACTTGAATATATTCATGATAAACTGAAATGTCGTTGTTTATTTGCAACACATTATCATGAGCTAACAGTTATGAAGAATTTTCTTCCTGCTTTACAAAACTATACTATCGCCATTGAAGAGTCAGGTAAAGATATTCTGTTTTTGCATAATATTATATTAGGTACTTCCAATAAATCTTACGGTCTTCACGTTGCTGCTTTAGCAGGACTACCTACAAGTGTCATAAATAGAGCTGCACAGATTTTACTAAAATTTGAGAAAATTTCTATAAGCAAAGGAAAAAATATTGTATCAACGGCATCAAATAACTTGAGTTTATTCAATTTTGAACCTCAGAAACATATATCTAATAGTAAGCTAGATGAAGAGTTTAAAACTATCGACCCTGATAAAATTTCTCCTAAAGAAGCGCTTGAGTTGATTTATAAGTTTAAAAAATTGGTTTAATCCAAATTATCATGTGACGGATACAGAATCGTAAGGACAACATAATTTTTATTATATTATATTACTTACTTCATTGTCCAATATTGCGTCTTTTTACAATAATGATTTAGCGTATACAAAAAATATAATCCATTTCCAACCAATATTTACTACATGCAAAAAAATGAGGATTAGCAAAATTTACTTTACCGTAAGTCACTTCTTGTCCGTCACAATCTAAAATATTACCGCCGCTAGCTTTAATTAATGCATGACCTGCAGCTATATCCCACTCCATAGTTTGACCAAATTTGGGATATATATCAGCTTCACCTTCAGCAATTAAACATAATTTAATTGAACTACTTATTGTATTTATTTTACCGAATGAATAACTCCTTAAAAATTCTTTAGTAGCTTTATTTGAATTATAAAAACCTACTACAGCATTAGGCTCTTTATGTTTAGGTGCATGCTTCACAAATATTTCTTGAGAATTCTGTTCGATTTTTAATCGACCGTTTACATCAGTATAATACAGCTTTGCTGTTTCAGGATGATATATCAAACCGATAGTCGGAAAACCATTTTCAATCAGGCCTATATTTACCGTATATGTATTTTTACCATCTACATAGCTCCGTGTCCCATCAATAGGATCGATTAACCAAAAAGTATCACTGTTTAATATAGGTAGTGGCTGCTCTTCACATACTATTGCTATTTGAGATGTTAAGCTTTGTAAAGTCTGATAAATTATTTTACTAATTTCCTGATCTGCATTCGTGACCACAGAACCATCTGATTTAGTATCAATCAATATTCCTGTTTTTTTGATATCTAGTGCAACCTTACCAGTATTAATAATTAAATCTTTTAAAGCATTAATTAAATTGTCATTCATAATTATTTATTTAACATCTTTGCAGCCGTATCATCTTCTAACCACTGACCAGTATTTAAAAACGTAGATTGCTGAAACTCAGCAATTTGATTATCAGGTGATCCAGGCAACATTTGCCATCCAAAATATTCAATTCCATAATATCCTATATCAACCATACTTAAATAAGAGTCTATATTTTCTAAATCTTTTTTATTATTTGCAAAAATTACTATTTTTTTAGGTGGTATTGGTATAATGTTTAAGAACTCTATAAGAGTGTTAACTTTATTTAAATTACCGGTAAATATTATACCTAAATAAAAAATAGGAGCTTCAGCATCACTTGGATTAAATCTAAATACCTCTTTATCATTAACTTTACGAGTAAAATTAATATTGAGTCCATAAAGTATGGTATATAACCATCCTTCATAATTCTCAATTAAATTACATGGAGCTGTTATTTCTTGAAGACCTAATACTGTTGCACCTTGATTTTTCATCTTATTAATTAAATCTACCCATTGAGATTCAACAAGCATCATTTGACGCTGCACTATCAATTTTGCAATAGTTTTATTAACTGATGCGTTATGCGCTGCAAGACTATATAAATATTTCGTGAAATTAATATAAGCATTATCTTGATATCGAAATAATTTAGATTTAGGTGTGATGATAGTATTATCTATATTTATCAATACCAATGTATCTGCATCTACCTGTGGTAATAAATTTTGTATTGTTACCGAGTCTACAGAATAAGTAGGAATAATTTGACTATAACCTGCATATGCAATAACTAAGCAAAGTAAACTCAATAAAACTTTATTTATGCGTTTCATAAGAATTTTTACTTTTCGCATTATTATTCTTTAAAGGTGGATTATTTCTTTTGAGCTTATTTATTTGAGGTATTAAATCATTAATCATTTTAGTATAATATACAATATCTTTATGCGCTGAAATAGTTTTATTATTATAATGGTAACCAATAAATAATATATTAGAACTATGATTATTAAGCTGAAATTCCATAGAACGTATCAACTCTCTATTACTACTAATCAGTATAAAGCATTTTGGTATAAAATTAATTTGAATAAGAAAATTGAGTATCACTTGTGCGACTGATATATTATTACTAGTCAATATACCCTTATAAAATACTGGATAAGTATTAGCAAAACTATCTAAATTATTAAAAATAATATAATTATTGTTTGGAAAACTCTTTGAAAAATCAATATAAAAATTTTTTTTTAAATAATCAGCAAACCATATTTCAAATTTAGGAATATTATTAAAATTACCAGTAAACCCATTATTTACTGCTATTATTGGGATTTGACTATTACTAATTTCATTTACAAAACTTGGAAAATCAGATTCTTGTAATTCTTTTTTATAACTATCATTAGTTAAAATCAATTGTGCTATATAAATAATTTTAGAATTTTTATTAATTTGACTGAAAAGAGGAGCTAGCTCAAGATACCTACGCTGATCAATATATTCACCAATAGGTATACCAAAAGGCTTAAATAAAAACTTATCTAGAACCGTTACTACTAATAAATCCTGCGGTAGATAATTTTTATTATAATTTACTTTGAAATCTTGTGTTATTTTACTTAAACTATCCACTTCTATAATTTCTGCTTTCACTAAAGAAGTAACAATTAATAGTGGAATAAATAAAAATTTTCTAAACATGTACGATGTCCATTTTTAAAGATAAAATGTCACAAAATTTCTTAACCACATAGTACATAAGCTTTAAATCCACATTGTTACACTTGTTATACTATAAGTGTTATCATACTACAATACTAATATCAATGCATATTAAATTATTATAAATATATTCATAAGTTTTCTGTATAAAAACATCAAAATAAATATCTTGAGAGAATTATGTTTACACATTTACAAATTTACAATAGCCATACTATTTTATTCACACTTACCATACCATTACCTTTTATATTCAAAATACTACCAATTTATCCTGTACTAAGTACCTAAGTAGAGCTCAATCAATTAAGTCATTTACATTTGAAATGTGCTGTTAGTTAATTTAAAATCTATATCTCATATTATATAATTTAAATTACCTTTAATTAATCTTTTAATTACGACATTAATTATAGTTAAAGTTAATGGTAAATACTTATAAATGCATTTAAATGCTAATAACCTCTAAGCTGATCAATGTTTTACTATACTCTCTATTACACCACAATACTAACTCAACATTAATATTACTCTCTCATTAGTCTTCGTAGTATTCATTCTGATATACAATCAGATATTTGTTGACTTGATTAGATTTTTTTTAACATTATTTTAATTAATAATTACTTAGGATGTTAAATGAGATATTAGAAATATTGATCAAAATTATCTATTATAATTCTATCTTTTTATATATTTTTGAATTTTTAGCACTTGTATGACTGTGATATAATTGATTTATCTATACCGTTAAATACACTAGTTTATTTAAGTGTTTAGTATCTATTATATTATTTTCATTGTGCGATGCAGAATAATTCGTACCAAAAAGAATAAAAACTACTATAAGATAATACAAATTATTTTCGCTAATATTTTATTCGCATAATAAGCGATGGCAGATCTAGACCACAACTATTTTTTGTTTAAAGTAGGTATTAGCTTTGCTTACTGAATAAGATAACCGTTACTATACTTTTACTATGAATGTAATGGGAGTTCTTAACATATTTTGTAATAATGCTGTGTAAATCTATAGAGAGAAAGATTGCAAATGAGATAACTAGTAATGCTAATCTACACTATGATAGTTTAAAAAATCATACTTTCTAAGTACCTTTAGCTATAGGATAAACCATATTGCCTTTGTTACTTTTATATTGATAAGTAACTAAATTTTTACGTAGCAAGAGCCATTGAGAAATAAATCGTTTTAGATAAAAGACTAGAGTTAATAAAATATATCTATTATCGCATAATAATTTGCTTGAAATTAGTAACTTTGTCAGGACTCGTTTTGTTAGTAAATAATGTGCTTATAGTCTCTACGGTTTTACTGTTAAGTACTTTGGACCAAGCAAATCTTACAACTCACAAATAAATCTAAATACTAGAATATTTGTTCGATAAATATTAAGGATGACTCTTATTATTTACAATGTAGTTGTGTCCAATAAATTGTGAACATTATTATTTCACACTTTTTACAATAATTTTGGACTATATATCCTAATATATATAATTATTAAATCTTTAGAGTAACAATAGAATGCTGTACAGACTGTAAAATGCACTCAAGCTCAACTCGTGACTTGACCACGTTATACAAACAATAACTAATCACTAAAATTATAACTAATATTTTTTCTAGCAGAACTTATATCTTTTAAACGTTCACAAACTTTATCAAAAACTTGTTTAGGTAAGATATTTGAAGCATTAATTTGTAAAAATTTATCATCTTTCAATTTAATTGAAAAAGAAGGTTCTTGAAATTCTGGTCCATCAATTTCTCTCGCAATTTTTATATAATATCCAATTATATGACTGTTATAATAATCACTTTTACTAATCATTTTCTTAGCTATTTTATTAATCTGCATATCAGTTTTAGCAGTATAAGTAACTGTAAGAGCAATGCCTAGCATTAAACGCTGCCTTTGACTAAAAGGAATATCAGAAGATAATATAAATTCTGAAACAAAATTTGCTCTGAGCGTTTTATCAATATTTTTATTATATTGTGCTAGCATTATCGCGAGTTCAATAATAATAAGAGTCGTGGCATCAGAATTAATTAAAAGATATTGTAGTGCTTCAATATATTTTTCAATCTTACATATATTTTTATCAAAATTTACTAATCTTTTTACCCTTTCATAAATGATATCTTTTTCTGTTTCATGATACGGCAATGAGTCAAATCGCACTCCTTCTTTTAAACCGTAATTCGAGATAATAATTTTTTCTGGTGAAAAGACCTTAAGCATAGCTTTTATTACTAAAACTGCATTATAATTTATAGCTTTTTGCTCGTAATAACTAAGCTTTAATTTATCAATTTGCGATAATTTTTCTAAATATAATTCAAACTCTACACGATTTATTTCAAAATTATGTAAATTTTTAAGAGGATAATTTATAGACTCCATGTATATACGACTCATTAGACGTAATGCACCACCAATTAAATATAAATTAGGATAATGTGCAACTCCAAATTCCTCCTCTAGCATTTTAGTAATCAACCCAACATCACCAACATTGCTATTAGTAATAATTTTTGTACCGAGCGGCAATGATTTTAATTTACCAACTTTTTTATTACAAATATGTGCAAGCTCAAGACTACCTCCACCAAGATCAGCTACAATACCGAAAGCATCACTAATACCGGAAATCAATCCGGCAGCAGTTAAATAAGCTTCACGTTCACCTGAAATAATTTCAATATCAATATTGAATCGCTTTTTAATTATAGTTTTGAATTCATCTGCTTTAGGATGCCCTCTCAGTATAGCGGTTGCAACACATTTAATATTAGTAACAGATAGTTTGGTAAAAACATGTATAAGATACTGTATAGATAAATATGTTTGATGTTTTACATCTAAATTATCTAAATTAAGTAAGTTTGTAAGATAATTTCTAAATTTATAATTAAAAATTTCCGGTGCTCCAAGCTCATCACTCTCATAAACTACAGCTCTTAAAGCATTTGAACCGATATCAATAATAGCTGAACGCATTTGGGATCTTACTCATTATTTTCGATAGCAGTTGTTGTTTCAGTCTCTTTAGAAGCATCACTATTATTTGACACATGATTAAAGGGTACTTGAGTAGGTACAAAAGTCGGCGGTAATAATCTACTAGTAAAAAACTTATCTTCGTAATACTTAATTTTACGAGATTTTATAGGCGGGAAGGATTCAATTAAAACAATTTGCTCATCTCGCGGTAACTGTATTACTTCTTGAGGTAAAAGTAAAGCTCTTTGAACTTGAGATACATTTTGGGTTCTAGTAGAAATATTAAGGTCAAAAAATAAAGGTTTACTAAATGACCTTTGTTCTACAGTCTTATTACCAACAAGCTGCGATATTAAATTTGCAGTTTCATAGTTATTAGCAGCAAAGGTAATGCGATATGTGGAATTAGATAAGAAAGAATTCATACCGGCGTCCTCATATGTTCCTTTTAATTGCTGCGTATCTTGGATAATCAAAAATAACCGAACTCTATAACCTCTAAAATAAGCGATACCAGCTTTAAAAGTATCCATCTTTCCAAGAGTCGGGAACTCATCAAGTAAGAACATTACTCCATATGGTTCCTCCTTTAAATCAGGCATTTTACGGCTTAAAAATTCTGTAGCCTGCTGATAAAATACCTGCATTAATTTTTGCAAACGCTGTATATTATCAGGTGTTAATCCTACATACACTGTTGTTTTAACTTTTTTAAATTCTTGTATATTGAAGTCAGAAGATGCAGTAGCAGAATCAATAAGTGGATTTGCCCATAATTCAAGTGATGAATTCATTGTAGATATTACACCGGAACGCTCTTTATCAGCTTTTTGCAAAAATGCAGCAATATTCATATATGCAACAGGATGTATTACACCACCAAGCGTATCAAGTACAACGGCTAGATTATAAACTACATCGTCACTTCTCATTGTACGTACTACTTCACCGAAAGATTTAGTTTTAGTAGGATCAGCTATTAAATATAAAGTTACGCCTAAGAATAAACTACGTGCTTCATTGTTCCAAAAATCCTTTTCTGG
This sequence comes from Rickettsia typhi str. Wilmington, assembly GCF_000008045.1. Lineage (NCBI taxonomy): Bacteria > Pseudomonadati > Pseudomonadota > Alphaproteobacteria > Rickettsiales > Rickettsiaceae > Rickettsia > Rickettsia typhi. Next base: position 358,458 of record NC_006142.1, on the reverse strand, counting down.
CATTATAAGATTCGAAATTTTCTGTACATCATCAACCATTTGCCCAGGCTTAGTACTAACCCAATCAATCGGATTATAACAATGTGTAATACCATCTGGATTAGAAGGTTCCCAAACAAAAACTTTTTGCCCTTGTTTCTCACGCCAACCACTAGTCAAATTGTGATTTTCAAGCTTTATATCATGTACTACTACTGAATCAGTCCAAAATAAAAGGTTAGGTATTACAAAACCAACACCTTTACCTGAACCGGTAGGTGCGAATAATAAAGCATGCTGAAACCCATCTGCAACAAAATATCCACCAGCATCAACACCTATTAACATGCCTTTTTTTGATCTAAGACCAGCAGCTTCTATATCAGACTGATTAGCCCAACTAGCGTCACCATATACTTTTTCAGGCTGCTCAAAAAATTGTAATGATTTTATTCTTTGAAAATTTTTAATATAAAATATTATAACAATAATAGCAGGACCAAGAAGAGATATAATTAGCTTCAATTTCAAATAATTATAATCGGCAATTTTTAATTGCCGCCAAACATTAATAAGCCAGTAAGCCCACTTATAAGTAATATTTATAGCATTGATGTCTGCACCTAAAGCTCCGATCTCATTAGTAAAAATTGCAATAAACACACCACTGATCCAAATGGTGCAAAAAATAACAACCGGATGAATTATAGCATGACCGAATATATTCCTAGTAACTTTAAGTATCTTATGCCATTCCATAAATTAATATTCCTGATTTTGTTTCTTGATTTCATTCCTTACTCACTCTACTGTAATTACAGAGTAAGCGGGAAGTCAAAAAAAGTAAAATTATCTGAGTTTTATTTTCAGTATATTTAAACTTTTTTTATTATTTTACTGCATTCGCAATTATGCAGATAATATTGCTACTTAATATTGATACATATAGCATACAAAACTGTAGACAATTTTTAATTTAATAAAGAGCAATACGAAATATACGACTACACCATACATACTATAGTACGATAAGGATTAAATAACACAATACAACAACGCAAATTTTGCAAATTAAACTAACCTATAACATAGATTCAGAATTCTTATTTTTTTTGTAGTACACTTCTGAAACATATCTTTTCCCACCACTAGCACGTTTTAACTGCACAACAATATCTACAACACTTAAAATATACTTCTTTACTTCTTCAGGTGGCATACCAAGATCTGCTTGCATAACCATAAGCTTTAACTGTTCAATAGCCATAGCAGGACTATCAGCATGCAATGTTGATATTGAACCTGGATGACCTGTATTAATAGCACGCAAAAAACTAAAAGCTTCCTTACCTCGAAGCTCACCGACGATAATTCTATCCGGTCTTAAACGCAAACATGCCTCTATTAAATCTTGTGTAGTAACATTTGCACGCCCCTGCCCACCTTTAGAAGCAAGTAAATGTACTCTGTTAGGATGACTTGATAGTACAACTTCACGAGCATCTTCTACAGTAATTAATCTTTCTACTGCAGGTATTTCAGTAAGTGCGGCATTAGTAAAAGTAGTTTTACCAGTTGAAGTCCCACCACTAATTATGATATTTTTTTTTGAAATAACTGCATACCTAATAAATTCTTTAATTTTTTTTTCAGCTAAAAAATTATTTAAAATATCTGCATCTTCATCTACTAAACTCTCTGTTGCAGTGTTATCAAATGCTCCCATTTGAGCATATTCATCTAAAGTTAAATTCATACCACTAGGCTTTCTTATAGAATAAATGATTTGTCCTATCTCACACGCAGGAGGAAAGACTATTTGGATACGGTAGCCATTTGGCAAAGTTGCTGAAAGGAGCGGTTTTTCTTCCGAAATCATCTGTTCTGTAGATTGAGCAACTAAACGCCCTAATGCAAGTAGATGTTCGCTATCCAGTTCTGGTATTTGCTTAGAATATATATCTCCTCTTTTTTCAACCCATGCTTCTCCAGGCTTATTAACCATAATTTCATTAATACCATCTTCAGCAAATAAATTTTTAAAAGGTAGTAAAAATGTCTCTAAGGCTGCAAATTCTTCATTCATTTCATTACCTTCGATTTTAATAAAACGGTTCTTGGAAATTTATAATCCTTATTAACATATATTCTAATCGGTGTACCTTGATTAACCGTTGTCGTAGGCTTAAAATGCTGTTGAGTTATCATATTTTGTACAACATTAGTCACATCAGTAAAAGCTTGCGTAGAAGCTTGTTGTGCTTGTGTAGGAGTCGAGGCAATAGATGTAGTAGTAAGCAAATTTGAAGCTGCTGTATTAACTGCCTGTACTAATGTTTGAAGTCTCTGTTCAGAAGTATTGGCTGAAGAAGCATTTTGTGCTGTCGCACATGCTTGAGTCATAGTAGTATAAGCAATAGAAGTTTTATCAGTAATAGCAGCAAGTATATTAGTACAAATTGTAACTATCCTAGTATTTACATCAATAGCAGTATTAGACGAAATAGTTTGAGCTATATTTAATATTTGTGTTGCTGTAGCACTGTTGGTAGCCGCTGCTTGTGAATCTATAGGAGGTGGGACTAACTTATCTAGGATTTTAGCAAGACCTATATTAAAGCCAGATTGTAATACGGCATTTGCAAATTGTTCCTTATATTTATTATCAACCCTCCCCTGTAATCCAGGTCTACCCAAATTATCAACTGCAGGTGAGTCAAATTCTATGGTATAACCATTAGTTAAATCGACTCGATCCCATATGATAGAAACCCTACCGTAACTATCTGATGAAGTTGAAGTTGCATATTTACCGAATATTTTTGACCCTTTTGGTATTAATATCACTTTACCTTTTTCAGAAAATACGTCTCTACTAATAATTGCCCTTATTTCACCACCGAGATCACTATTTATTCCTGTCTCAAGCACTGCATCGATTAACTTACCGCGTCCAAGCAACAAAAACATATCACCACGATCTTTAAATGTCACCGCTTCTGTAATTTGTTCTGGTGTTTTTTTAGGCTCTACACCACCCACTAACACTATAGCTGATTTCCGTTTTGCTTCACGGCGTTGCTTCTCTGCATCACTCTCAACTAACGTTGATGAGGTCGTAGGTAACGACACCGGTGGCAATTGAAGTGTCTGCTCTTTATTCCCTTCTATAGAAATCGGAGGTAAAACAGGCGGAACTTCTACTACTGGCGGAGGAGGAGGCGGTGGTTGAAGCACTGTTGGCCTCTCAAGTTTAGGTGGATCTGGTAACTTTGGGATCTCTGGAATAATATCATTAACATCCGTAACAGGCGTTACAATATTACTCGGTATCTTAGTCTCAGGTATTTCTTCTTTTCTCATGTCAAAAAAAAGAGTATAAAAGATATATATAAGAATAGCACAAATTACCACTACTATTGCAATATTCTTATTAAAACTAACCGAAACTTTAGATAATTCCCTTTGTACCTCAGGTAAGTCTGTACCTGATAAAGAATCGGTATTATTATTGTTATTTTGCTCTGCAACCATATCTAAATTATTTTAGTTAAAGTGTTTTAGATTTAAAATTGTTATACTATGATTAAATTTACTGTATGGCCACCGTACACTACTAAAACCTTGCCATGTAATTACTATTTTTCTTAGGATAGTAAAATTTAATTACATATACTAAATCTCTTTCATTACCTATCATAAGTTCAGTAGAAGCGATATCAAATTCATATGTTCTTTTATTAGTTATAATCGTCATATTTGTACGAATATCTTTCTCAAGAGGCTTAATAAATAACCTATTTGCCAGAGGGGTTATTTTCCAAGCATAAGCATCCCCAAGAATTATATTTTGAATTTCTTCATTTTTAGCAAATTCTATATGCGATTGAAAGCCAAAATGCAAAACTAATAAATAAACTTCATTTGGATTATATATATAAGTTCTGATCCTATTATCTTTAGTTAAAGATAAATCATCTACATAATTATTACTAATACTATTAAATGAATCATCTACAACCGGACATGCACGTTGTGCTGTAAAACCACTTAATAATAGAAAAGCTAAAAAATAAAATCTAACTATTGTCATCGTCTACCCTATATCCGTTAACTTGAAACCCTACGGGATTTATGTCAAGTTCTGAATCTGTTAATTGCATAGGCACATAATCATAACTTACTACCGCGATTTTATTATAAACTAATTGGCTTCCTGATGTTTCATTTACAGAAAATCTAACTATGTATTTATCTTCTGCGATTTTAGACCATGACTTTATTACTAAAAATGTAGTATTATCTGCTTTATATTTTAAAGTAGGATCAAAATCTTTATTTCTTATATAGCCAAGATAATTATAATAAACAGCACTTGTTGAAAATAATCTGACTGTCGTACGAGCTATCGTTGCAAAATCAACTGGATTATATGTTTCACGTGCTGTTATATATTTCTTTATAAAATATCTTGTAAGAGACTCATCTACAGTTAACGTCGATGATGAAATAGGTTCTACAACCGCAGCACGTCCAGTATTACTATTAAGCTGGATCACAAAAGGATCAAACTGTTTAGACTTTACTACAAATGCTATGACCAAAGTTGATATAACCATAAAAATGGTTAGTAGTATTATTAATATGATCAGCAAATTTCTCTGAACAATTAATTTATCAGATCGCTCTTCATACCAATTCTGACTAATTTTTAAAGGATTAGTTGATTTAATACTTTCATGATTTTGTTTACCTCCTGAACCACTTTGCGTGTTATTACTTGATTTAAAGAAGCCAAATATATTATTCATATTCAAAGGTATTTTTATTATTACATTGTTATTGTATCAAATTATTACTTTTATACTATATTTAGTGCATTAATAGGTCTTCTGATACAAGGATTTACGCTTAAATTTGAATTATCATCTATATCGGCAGAAACGCACGGACTTTTAATTTCATAAGGAGCCGAAGGTGTGCATGATAACAATTGAGCGATCATAATGAATACTAATAGAAACTTTAATGATTTTAACATTCTAATTATACATGATTAAATTATCTTGTGACTATTTTAAAATTACCTTACTATAAAATAGTTCACAAGCATTTTTTGAAAAATCTATTTATAAATAGAAAAAAATATTAAAAAGATTGTAAATTGTTATACTCTGTAATAAATAACGAGTTAGTTATAAGAAGTGAAAAGTGGTAACGATGCATATACTAATACGTTGCTACCTACGATCTTATAAGTACACTGTAGTCAAATTGCATGAGTATAACATCATAACTATCATCAGGAGTTGAGATTATATAATGTTATTATAATATTTTAATTTTAAAGTTAAACAATATTTGGTATTGTAGCAACAATATAAAGTTATTTTTTAACTGAAATAACATTAAATTAACAAATTATAATCATAATATAATAATTATGATAGAGTGAAAACAGAATAAATTAGATTTTAATCTAGTCATTATGGACCAATTAACAAATGCAATAAAAGAATATATAAAATCCGGTGAATATTTTATTGATGCGAGAAAATGGTATAATTTTAAGTATATCTTACCGTTAAGTCATAGAAGTTTTCTACTCTTAACATGCACAATTTTTACATTATTATTAACATTAATTGGTGTAAATATCAACATATTGTTACCAATACAGAAAAAGGTAGGTTATTTAATAAAAGATGATTCAGAAAAACAAGCTACCATTACTAATACTAAATATTCAACATTAGCAAATCCTTATATTTCTGTTGCAAATATTATGCTTCAGAATTATGTAAAACAACGAGAAAAATACAATTATGATACATTAAAAGAACAATTCACTTTTATTAAAAATGCTTCTACGAGTATTGTTTATATGCAATTTGCTAATTTTATGAATATTGATAACTCATTATCACCTGTCATACGATATCAAAAGCTATATAGACGCTCAATTAATATAATATCAATTAACAATATCAATAATAACGAGGCAACTGTTACTTTTGAATCATTGGCACAAAATAATACTGGTGAAATCTTAGAAAATATGCTATGGGAAGCAAAAATTGGATTTATAATGGATTCTATCAGTACAAGTACATTACACAATATGCCGTTCCATTTTATAGTTACTAGTTACAAGCTAAAATTATTAAGAAATAAAAATCAGCAATAATATGAAGCCACTAATAATATTTTGTACTTTTATAATACTGACATTAGATGTATTTGCTCTTACTATGTCACGACCTCTAGGTCGAGACCCACGTCTAAGGGTTATGATTTATAACCCTGATGATGTTTTCAAATTCACAGGATATTATGGGTATCAAGCAAGTATAGAACTAGCAAAAGAGGAAGAAATAGTCAGTATTTCTATGGGAGATACTACATCATGGCAAATAGTACCTGCTGGTCATAGAATTTTTATTAAACCTATGGAACCAGATGCTACTACTAATATGACTTTAATTACTAATAAACGGACTTACTTCTTTGAACTATATGCAGCGGAAACTCTTGATATACGTGATCCTGAAATGGTGTTTAACGTAAAGTTTCTTTATCCGGATGACGAAAATGACAATATGAGCGGTCATATGCAAACTTTTTCTACAGCTCTAGCAAGCCCTGATCTTACTCATCCTGAAAAATATAATTTTAATTACTATATTAGCGGAAGTGAAGAAATAGCTCCTATTAAGATCTTTGACGATGGAGAATTTACTTATCTACAATTTAGAGATAAAAACGCCGAAATTTCTGGTATTTTTGCTGTAGACGATTCACTGCGAGAATCTTTAGTAAATTATCGTCTTGCTCAAGATAATCCTAACATGATCATCCTTGAACAAGTTTTCCCTAAGCTTGCTATACGTAAAGGTAAAAAAGTAACATGCGTATTTAATCATTCTTTCAAAGCATACTAATATCCAAAATATCATGAAGGATTTTATTAGAATACTAAACAAGTTTAGTATTAAATATTTTTAACTAGATTGCAATATCGGCACTAAAACATCTTATCAAAATAACAACTTAATTTTATGCATCTTCTAATATACTTTTTGACTTTGATCTTATTCACGAGCGGCTTATTCATAATGCTTACAAGCCATAATTATATTCATAAAATTATAGGACTTGGAATATTTCAAAGTCCAGTATTACTATTTTTTTTAAGTATTGGGAAAATTAAAACAGGCGGTGTACCTATTTTACAAGATGGCATCAATACTTATACTAGCCCTTTACCTCATGTATTAATACTAACTGCTATAGTAGTTGGATTCGCTACTCTTAGCGTAGCTTTAAGTTTAATATATCAAATATATAAACATTATGGTACAGTATCAGCAAATGAAGTTAATGTTGATAAATAAGATTGCATCGTTGTATGGATATTGAGTCATTATTGCAAGCAAAATTACGTAGTAATTCAACTTAGCAATGCAGTAAAAAATGATGATATACAGAATTTTGAATTTTTTAGATTGCTACGTCACTTACTAATAATAAGGCATTATTGCGTAGACCAATAAAATCTACTGTATAGAATTATAGTTTGACCAACAGCACCCATAAAAACAACCAATAATTTAGTATTGTTAACTCAATCCAGCGATCACATCATAGGATATAAAGAGTTGAGATTGTGCTATGTAACAATCTGTGTAATTAAGATCAAGGACAAACTGATATGATTCTAACCAAACATTTTCCTATCATACAAATATTATTCCCTTTATTTGGCGCTTTACTCTCAATAATATCTTTCCGCTTTATTATATTTGCACGAGTAATTACTATTATTTGCATTTTATCTAGCCTTTTAGTCAGTATTTATGGATATAACATTATACAAAACACCGAGCTATCCTATACTATAGGAGGCTGGACTTCAAATATAGGGATAGAATATCATCTAAATCCATTAAACCAAGCTACTACTATTTATCTTAACTTGGTTTTATTATTTTTTTTAGTTTGTTGTCATAAGATTACTAATCGTACAATCTTACAATATATCAACAATAATAGAAAATCTCTGTTTTACGGTATATTATTATTCGCTCATACCGGCTATTTAGGAATGATTAGCACTAATGATTTCTTTAATTTATATGTGTTTATAGAAATGTCAGCACTTAGTAGCTATGTGTTGATCGCATCAGGTAATAATCCAAAATCTTTAGTCGGAGCTTTTGATTACTTGATAATGGGTAGTATTGGTGCGACTTTTATTCTTATAGCGATAGGATTCTTACTGAGCATTACTGGTAGCTTAAATATGTATGATATTGCAGCTTATTTAAAAGAATACACTAAACCACGCATAATTACTATAGTTATAGGGTTTTTCTTAATAGGATCTATTTTAAAAACAGCTTTTTTCCCTATGCATTTTTGGATGATAAGAGCTTATAATAATACTGCTTCAATCATTTTAGTATATTTAGCAGGAATTTCTACTATCATAGGAATATATATAATATATAAATTTACTTATATCATTATAGGCTACGAGACAATAAAAACAGCTATTACAAATTTTATAAGGCCTATTGCTTTAGCATCTCTTATTATAGCTCCATACTTTGCATATCAAGCAAAAGACTTCAAAAATATTATAATTTATTCATGTTTCACTCAAATAGGTTATATATTCCTATTATACAGCACTAAAAACTGCATAATAATGCTACCCAGTTTATTACTTATAGATAGTATAAATAAAATGTCTCTTTTCTTAATAGCTGCTTATAATGAAAGCTATAAAAAAGCGCCTAACAAAATTTTAACTATAATTATTATTATTTGCAGTTGCGGTTTACCTATCAGCCCGTTATTTTTTATTAAAATAAATATTCTTGAAATATTATTAGCGCAAAGTCTACTATTAGATTTTGTGATCATTTTACTTAGCTCAGTAGTATCGTTATTTTACCATTATAAGATGATATTATTGTCACTCACACAAAAATATGCATAAAATTGAACGTGTGTTTAGATAACAACATCTACAAAATTCGAATTAATTATCATGATCATGCAATTTAGTACAACAAATCTCTTAATATTATCTACCTTATTAGTAGGTGCATTAAATTTAACTAGTCCGTATGCTACTAAAAAAGATAGTTTTATACGTAATTTTTTACTTATTACTATCGCTATTTTTTTCTACGGTAATATTTTAATTATAGATTTTTTGTTTTTAAAAGGTATAAGAGCAGAATTTGAATTTAATATATTCGGTAATTACTCTATAGGATTTCATCTTGAACCTTTAGGACTGATATTCTTAAGCTTAATAGGTTTTTTATGGATTTGTGCTTTACTTTACACCCCTAAATATCTTGCTATTAATAATATAGAACATTCTTCAAGATTCTTATTTTTTTTTAACTTAACTATTCTAATAGGAATTTTAATTGCTTTATCTAGTAATTTATTAACTATGTTTATTTGCTATGAGCTTCTAACTATTTCTACAGCCTTCCTAATAGGACATACTAGAAACAATATAGTACTGAGCGGGTTATATAAATATCTAAAGATTCTAATGATTTCTGCTATGTTATTATTTTTACCGGCAGTGATAATTATTTATACTAAAACTGGTAACGGAAATTTTGAAAGTTGCAGCATAGTAAATTACTTTACTAAAAAGCAATCAATTATTTTATTATTAATGTTTATCTTCGGTATTGCTAAAACTGCGATTTTCCCTGTACATTCATGGCTTCCAGCTGCAATGGTCGCGCATTACCCAGTCAGCAGTTTACTTCACGCAGTAATAGTTGTTAAAACTGGACTATTTTGTATTTATAAAATCCTATTATATATATTTGGTTTATCATATTTACAAATTATATTTGCCGAGTTTAATTGGTTAATTTTTATACCGATAGTGAGCATATTTTACAGTTCAATTAAAGCACTAAGGACAGATAACATCAAAAAAATACTTGCATACTCTACTATGAATCAACTAAGTCTTGCCTTACTGAGCGCTTTCATGTTAACACCTAAGGCACTTGGAGCTGCAATCCTACATTTAGTGTCACATTCTTTTACAAAAATCTGCTTATTTTATAGTATGGGGAGTATTTACAGCGTAAAAAAAACTGATCAAGTACAGAATTTACATGGTATATACAAAGAATTGCCTTTAATTGCTCTTATTATATCTATCTCTTCATTATCATTAATAGGCATACCTATCTTTAGCGGATTTATTAGCAAATTCTCTATATTACTTGCCGCAAGCGAACAGAATCAAATTATCGTTATGATTGTCGTAATAGCTAGTAGTATATTCTCAAGCATTTACCTTCTCAAAATTCTAAGTGCTATATATAAACCTTCTGCATTAGAATATAGCGTCACAAAACCACTTCCATATTCTATACATATCAGTATAATCATTTGTGCTTTAGCTATAACATTATTTTATTTTATTCAAATCCTAATCAGAGAATTTATATATATTACATAATATATATACATTATAGCATATTTTATATATAATTTTTATGTATAAGCGATGCTCAATATAGTATAAATTATTAAAGCAACAGGATTTTTACGATCTTTTTTAGATATATTATGAATAAAGTGTACTACAAAGGTTAGAGCACACAGTAATACGAATTACGCATATAAAAACAAAATTTTTAATATCGACAAACATTTTAAAAGCACTTGGCTAACATGATCAATGATTAGATCATAAATATAGGACAATTTACGCAAGATCAAGATATTGATGATATAAAACACAGTACTTAAATAAATATTCAATAGTTTTATAGCAAAAAATGTGATTAATAAGTGCTAAAACAATACTTAATAGTTTAATTCTGAATCAGGATATATTACATATTTTATTGAAAAAATTATTAATTGGAGTGATAGAGCAGATAATACGAGTAGTCTTATAAAATTTTTAGCTTTTAGAATATGTAAAAACTTTTTTCATGTGCTATTATGAATAGAAGAAGCATATATATTGAAAGTAAGTCACTATTGGTACTCATGATTTATTCCAAATGCAATAGTTCACAACTATCATCTATTAACTTTAAATGTAAAAGATTTTAAAAAGATTTCGAAACTAGAAGTATAAACAACTTCGCTAAAAAATTAAAATGTTTATTCAAAATACAAAATTTACATTTCCTTTTACTAATTTCAATCTTATATTTGATTTTAATCCACAAAATCAGCTAATAGCGCTATCGTTTATAATTATTACTACTATTTTAAATCTTTATACAATTTCCAAAAAAAGAAAATTAGAATGCTTGATAGGTAGTTTATACTGTTTATCATCTATTGTATGTGTATTTGCAGCTGATTTTATTTCCATGATAATTTCAATTGAATTCATGACGATTTTTACATGCATAATTATTTTTTGTGAACAATTAAAGATACAACCGCTACGTCAATATTTCATTACTCATTTATTCAGTAGTGGGTTAATTTTAATTGGGATGACTCTGCAAATCACAACAATAAGTAACACAGCTTTTATTTCTTTAACAGAATCAGTAAATCATTTCAAGTTACCATCAATATTGATACTGACCGGTTGTTTGATTAATGCCGCGACTATTTTTGTAAACGGATGGGTAGTTAATTGCTATCCTGCAGCTTCAAGTAGCGGTGTAGTATATTTAATTAGTTTTACTACTAAAGTTAGTTTAATAATCATTTTAAAATTATTTAGTGGTCTTGAGATATTAAAACTTTTTGGAATATCAATGATGATTTACGGGTTAGTATTGTCTCTAATTGAAAAAAATCTTAAACGATTGATATGTTACCTCACTATATCACAGCTTGGTTTTATATTAGCTGCTATTAGCATAAATACTCCCAACATAGCTTATCTTATTACAAGCTTTATATTCATGCACATATTATATAACGGATTATTTGCTTTATATTTTACTTATATAGAAGATGAATATGGTATTAAAAATTATCAAGATCTTCATAAGAGTTCAATTAACCTTAATTTGTTAATTGGATTTGTTATTAGTATATTAATATATATCTCTATATTGCCTATGCGTTCTTCTTATATTAAAAATGCAATAGCTAATATTTTAAATGAGGAAAATATAATGCTATTTTTCAAGATAATAACTTGTACTGTATTATTTGAGTTGTTGTTAGAGAGTTTACACTTATTATACCGTCGTGCCTCAAGGATATGCAATACAAATATTAAACCATTTAGTATTATAGAATATTTTCTAAATAACGCGCTCAAGACACGGCATGATATAATAACGATACTGTACCTGCATTGCTGTATCATAACTTTATTCTTATGTTTACTCTATCCTATTCAAATATCACACAATACTAATTCTAACCAACTAATTATCATTACAATTTCACTATTATTAGCTTTAATATTTAGAAAAATACCACGCATTTCAACAGAAAATATTAATCTTGACCTATACCAATATATCGAAAAACTGATCTTTTTCATTGTCGATAAATATACAGAGAAATACGATAAAAAAAATGTAGAAGCACATATTAATTTAAAAGCTATTTTGGATAATATTCTAAGTAAAATATCTGCTTGGCATAATCAACAAACTGCTATATTTATAGTATTATTTTTATTAATTAGTTTTATTTTAACACTCTATTATACATCAACTTAACCGAGTTATTAAAATAAGTAATGATAATAATATCAAGTGTGCTAGTACTTCACCAAAAAAGAACAAAAACATGAAACCACCAATCGCAAATAAACAAAATTATAGTTTTGAAATCCACAAGCAAACAATAAAAGATGATTATAACTGGCTGCGTGATCCTAATTGGCCAAATGTAGAAGAAGCTAAAATTTTAGATTACTTAAAAGCTGAGAATAAATATACTGAAAATTTTTTTCTCGATCTGAAAAAAGATAAAAAAAAGATTTTTGAAGAATTAAAAGGACGTATTAAATTAGATGATGAATCAGTTTATATTAAAAAAAAAGATTATTACTATTACCATAGAGTAGAACGGGATAAAAATTATCCTATATATTGTCGTAAACATAACAGTCTCAAGGCAACTGAAGAAATAATATTAGATGTCAACTTACTTGCCACAAAAGGTGGTTTTACCGATATTGGGACAATTGCAATGTCACCTGATCAGAATTTAATGGCTTATAGCGTTAATTTTACAGGTAATGAACAATACAATATCAAAATATACAATCTTAAAAAGCAACAATACTTATCTAATGAAGTACAGGATGTCGCTCCTGTTATAATTTGGCACGCGCGACTCAACGGCTTTTTCTATATTACTATTAATGAAAATCAACGCTGGGATAGGGTCATATTTCATAGTTTAGACGGAGATATTACTCAAGACAGATTAATATTTGAGGTCAAAAACCCTATCCATTTTATTAGCTGCAAGAAATCCGCAAGTCATGAATATATTTTTATAAATTCAGGTGATCATAATGAAAATGAAATTTACGTAATTTCTATGCAGGATGATAGTTTTACACCTAAATTAGTACGTGTCGCAGAAAATAAAGTATTTTATGAAATAGAACATAATGGTAATTATTTTTATATTAAAACTAATTATAAAGCTAAAAATTTTCATATTATAAAAGTTCCAATTAATAATTTTGAAAATGCTAATTGGAATGATATTTATATCCAAGAAGAACAGGATAAATATTTAAAAAGCTTTGATGTTACACAAAATTATCTCATTTTAAATTATCGTTATAATGGATTGCCACTTATTAAAATAAAACAATTCCAAGATCAACATGAAAACATCATTCATTTCCCCGATGTAAGTTTCCAAGCAAATAGTTTTTCTACTAACTTTGAAGAAGACAACATCAGAATAGATTACTCTTCTCTAGCAAGACCAAATACCACTTATAGCTACGATTTTGATAAAAATAAATTAATAATATTAAAGAGCCAAGAAATACCTTCCGGCTTTAATCCAGACGAATATAAAGTAGAGAGAATATTTGCAGATAATGAAGGTGTAAAAGTACCTATAACATTATTTTATAAAAAATCTTTATTTAAAAAAGATGGTTCAAATCCTTTATATCTAATAGGTTACGGAGCTTATGGTATCACTATACCAGTTAATTTTAGAAACATAGCAGTAACGCTTACAAATCGTGGTTTTATTTATGCGATTGCTCATATTAGAGGTGGTGATGATTTAGGACATGATTGGTATGAAGCTGCTAAATTTTTAACAAAAAAAAGAACATTTGAAGATTTTATTGCCTGTAGTAGAACTTTAATTAAAGAAAAATATACAAATAACCATAATATAGTAATAGCGGGTGGAAGTGCTGGCGGTATGTTAATCGGTTACGTTCTAAATGAGAAACCAGAAATGTATAGAGCAGCGATAGCTCATGTACCATTTGTAGATGTACTAAATACTATGCTTGATGAAAGCTTACCACTCACTCTCTTGGAATATAATGAGTGGGGTAATCCAAAAGAGCGAGAATATTTTGATTATATTAAATCATATTCTCCTTATGATAACGTAAAAACACAAAACTACCCTGCTCTATTCATTACTTGTGGTATATCGGACCCGCGAGTTGGTTACTGGGAACCAGCTAAATGGGTAGCAAAATTACGCAAACTTAAAACTGACAATAATCCTTTATTGTTAAAAATAAATATGGATACGGGACATCAAGGTGCTGCTGGTCGTTTTGATTATTTGCAAGAGATAACTGATGAATTAGTATTTATTTTTAAAATCTTTGATGTAGAGATTTAAAGATTTGATTGTCATGACATATACTTGTATCGTGATCCAAAAACAAGGCTGAATACAGTGATAAAGCTATAGGATGACAGAATAAATTATAAAAACCATGCATAAAAATTATCTAGAACAATTACAAAAATTACCAATCACTTTAATTGTACTAATCATTGTAATTTGCTGTATTGGATTTATTGTCCTTTATTCTGCAGCGAATAGCAATTTACAACCTTGGGCTTATAAACAAATTATCAATTTTTGTATATTCTTACCATTAGCTATTATTATTGCATTAATTGATTTACGGATAATATTTAGGTTATCTTATATATTCTATTTTTGTGCACTAGCTTTACTAATAGCAGTAGAGCTTTTTGGTTCAACTGCCATGGGCGGAAAGAGATGGATCGATCTTGGTATAGTAAAACTTCAACCTTCTGAACCGATAAAAATCTCTATTGTATTAATGCTTGCTAGATATTTTCATCGATCTACAAGTGATGATCTAACAAAACTATATAAAGTTATCATACCGATTATAGGAATTTTAACACCTGCTTTTCTAATCATTAGAGAACCAGATTTAGGTACAGGTATGATTGTTTTAATTGTTGCAGCAATAATATTTTTTGCAGCAGGTTTTAGAATAAAATATTTCATAATACTTGCGCTTGCTGCACTTATTAGCATGCCTATTGCTTGGAATATGATGTATGATTATCAAAAAAAACGAGTGATGGTTTTTTTAGATCCAGAACATGATCCACTTGGTGCGAGCTATAACATTATTCAGTCTAAAATCGCTATAGGTTCAGGTAGCCTATTTGGACGTGGGTTAAACCAAGGTAGCCAAAGCCACTTAGATTTTCTACCTGAACATCAAACAGATTTTATCTTTGCAACCTTTGCTGAAGAGTTTGGTTTTATAGGCGGCATGTTTTTACTAATATTATATTTTGCACTTATCACTATTTCTTTATTAATTGGCGTAAATTGCAGAGAAATTTTTAGTAAATTAATGGTAATAGGTATCACTTCAATCTTATTTAGTCACGTATTTATTAATATAGCTATGGTGATGGGACTACTTCCAGTAGTGGGCGTACCTCTACCATTTATTTCTTACGGAGGAACAATGATTGCATCAATGCTAATAGGATTTGGACTTGTAATGAATGCGCAAATACACGGACATGCTACTTTAAACTAGTGCCATGATACTTATCGTGTAAAGTGAAAGTGCCAATTGAAAATAGAATCAATTTCTCCCAATTTAATTTTTTATCAAGAATTGATATAAGATAGAAAACGTTAACAATCAAAAAACTGTTGAAATACTATTTTTAAGTACTTAGTTTTGTGATTTACTGCTTTAATGATCCATTTTTTCTGAAAGACGGAACTAAATATTAGTTTACACGTACCTAATGATTCTATTGTTTTTTAAACAAAAAGTTAAAAATAAAGCAAATATAAAATACTTAAAAAGTATCTAATTTAACAAGAAAAAGTTCATCGCAAAACATACCGATGTTATTTTTTTATTTTTAAAATGGGGCACACTAAATTTTTTATTGTATATATAGCAATACCTTAAAAAGATTTTTCTATACTTTTTAGTAAGTTAAAATCCACAATTTTGTATCAATAATACAATTTATGTCTTATCTAGTGCTTTAATATATTTAGTTACTGCTGTACACACAGGGATTGTGAAATATGAGTGATATCGTTGCCTTTAAGCATAGTAATAGATTCGGATAAGTATAATTATCGATTCGTAATATTGAATTTTAACCAAAAAGCCAGAACGACTTTTAGTATGATTTTCTATTTATGATTCATTTTTAGTATTCCTTCAATACATACTTAATACTGTATCTGAATAGCATTGACATACGCGAGCGCCTCATGTTTTAGTATATGATGAATGCTATAAAATTAGAAGAGTTATGTTTTGTGTTGTAAATTTAACCTTTTCTCTATAATACTCTTGCCATATTGTTTTTTTCTAGTTAAAACAACTATATACTCTGTACTTCAGGTCTAAAAATTTTGATTATCATTTCATTCAATTATAAATCTATAAGTATCATCACTACTTCAGTCGTATGTTGAATGTGTGGAAACACATTAGTAAACTATGATAATTGCAAGCGTAATAGATAAATTTTTTTTCAATTCTTCTACATCAACTATATATAGCTTTTAATTCAATATTGTCAAAGAGTTTTTAGTGTAAAAGCAAGTTTTAAATTCTTCTTTTTAAAAAATCATTCATACATTGCAAATTGATGACAATTAAAGTTAAAAATTATAATAACAAGTAATTCCAAGGAAGTATGTAAATTTGCACTTTTGGGTATTTTTTGATCTTTAAGAACCGTCACTTTGTTTTATTCATTTCTTTTTGTTTATGCTGTAATTTATACGATGATGCTTTTTCTTCTATGTAATCTAAAAAGAAATAAGTAAAAGTTAAAAAACTAGTAAGAATTATAGCAAATGTTATTAATATTAATTTAAGCTCTTTCCTGGCATTTTTAGCATTTAATCTCTTATCTACCTCTTCATCAATATAAGATTCTAAGGTTAACATTTTGTCTTCTTGATTGCCCATATTTTAACTCTTTTATATTAACTTATACATGAATGATATAGATTCATTATCACCTGAGAGAAGTAATCTATAAAAGTAATTAAAATAAGTCAACTATAATTATAGATTGTAATAATTATATATTTAATAATCTTTTTTACTAAAATAGTGTATACTATATTTAATGACAATTAATGATACTTGCTAGTTTTTAACATAGCAATACATAAGCTTGATTCATTAACAAACTATATTCTAATAGTTCAGAATTTCATCTCAGAAATCATATCAAATATGAATTACAACACGTTAATTAAAATTATGACAATATAGATTATTTCCAATTTTTAGTCATAACGTAAGAAATAAACGTAATAAGATGTAAAATTATTATTTTAGCTTGCAATATAAAATTAACTTTCTATCTATTCATAATTCGATTTTTTTATATAAAGTTTATGTACTATTAGGCTTGAAATTTGCGGTACAATATTATCAAGTACTCTATTTAAATGACATATTATTTGAAAAACCTATACTTTTAGTTATGCTATTTTATTTAAATTATTTAGATCTTCTTCTGTGAAATGATATTCAGTTATCATTTTAAGTAGTAATTTATTATTCATAAACTCCTTTTTACTTCAAACAGTTCAAACTTCATTACTGTAACAGTTTTGCTATCTTTATTATATTATATAATAAAATTAAATAATGGATATTTTTATGTTCTAAAGAAGTAATACGATATATAAATTTTCTTTATCTAGAATTGAATAAAACATCAATTGTAAATTTTTTAATAATAAATATTATACAACTTTAAATTCTTAGATTATCGACAATAGGAATCATTATCTAGGAATAAGCATATGAGTGATTATACTAGGGCACAATAATATCTTTAATGTCTTAAGCAGGAACATACCACAATATAATGGTTTAAGATAAAATAGATTCAATAATATTGATAGTGATAACAGAAACTTGATTAAAGGTAATTTATATATTATAAAATAACAATTTTGTAGATATTTTATTCACCACTAATAACTCATTTGGAACAATCGCTTATCATATTAGTAACAGTATTGAAATAATCGATAAAAATTATTGAATTATAATACTGATCTATTACTTACTACATTTAATGTTTTAGCAGCAATGATTAGTATATAATTGCAAATTAAACAACTTAAGCTAATTTAAGTGGAAATATGATATTTACTTAGAACATTAGTACAGGAATATTTACTAAAAAAATTAAAATAATCAAACTAAAATGTTAATAGAAACTGATGCAAAATATTACAAAAACTTTAATACTATTTAATACGATAATATTAAAACCTATAAATTATTGCATTTTTACCACTAAATTAAAAATCAATAAGTTTAAAATTATTTAAGATTGTTAATAAAATTTGACGTATTATTTAAATAATATTAAAATTTAATTAAACACCTTATTAATATCCTTTAATGAATTGAGATATCTTTAGCACATAAATTAAATATATATATATAAGTTTTTTGATTAAATTATTAAAAATTATTCAAATGTCAGATTATAAAGACGATGCTCAGATTAAAAATACACTTGGAGCAATTAAAACTCAACTTACCGCTACCGCAAATCCATCAGAACTTGCACGTTTAGCAAGTGCTACAGCAGATTTAGCGTTAAGTACTAATAATAGTGAGCTACTAGAACAAATTAAAGGAGTACAAGCTGCAATTGCTAAAAAAGAAGAAACTGCAGAGCATAACATCTCTTCTAAAATAGCTTCTGAGAATTTTGAAAAACAGCAAATTAATAATGAAGTTTTACACACACAACACGAATCTGAAGCACGAGAAGCAAGATTAAAAGGAAATTATATTCAATATGATACAGTAGAGGAAGCATTATATTCACTTTTACAAAAAGAGGCAGATTTAATCAAGAAAGCTAATAATATCCCTGAGTCCTTAACACATGATGATCTTCGAAAATTAAAAGGTGAGAATTTAACTCCTGAAGAACAAGAGGACGAAAGGAAAAAATTGGAATATCTTAGTATACTCGGAAGTATAATTGATGATACTAAAAAATCTAATGAACATTATGATAAACGAGCTAATGAAATTGATGAACAGCTAAACAATACTATAAGAAATGAAGAGTTTAGGAAAAATTTAGAACAAGAGAAAAAAAAGATTGAGAAGAAAAAAGCTCAAACAAACGAAGCTCTCAATAAAAAACTTAAACCAATATACAAACAAATGGATGAAGAGCGAGAAGAGCTTTTTAAATTAGCTGAAACATTACCTCAGTATGCTAAAGTCAATATAGACAAGCATACGAAATTATATGCAAAGCAATATCAAACCAAGATTGAAAATGATCCTAATTATAAAGAACTAAAAAAATTACAAGAAATCGCAAATAAAATAGAATACAGAAAAAAATCCAAAACCAACGAAATACATATAACGAATAATCCTAATCCAACTGTTGTTGAAAATTTGTTGGAAGAGAAAATAGATGAAATTTCTAGTAAAGAAATTAGAGAAGCAATTAACGTAATAAAACAAGAGGTTAATGTAAACACAAAACCTTGTACAACTCCACTCACCCCATCGCGTAGTCCAAGTATGCAAAGACTTGCTAACAAAACCAAAGGTATTGAATAATAAAAATTAAGGAAAATAATTTATGCCATTTAGATATAAAAGAATTAACATAGAAAAGCATAATAAAAGCGATTTCAAATCATTAGATATGATGTTAAATCAAAATTACTTCTATCAAAATAAATTTGAAGAAATTAGAGAATCATACTTAGCAGATCGCAAGGTACAAGAAAACCCTAAATATTTATCTGATCCACAATTAAGAGCAAAAGTAGAAAAATATTTTGAAAAAACAGCTTGGGATCTATTATTAAATTATATTGTAGGAGTCAAAGAAGCAGCATTTTATTTAGCCTCAAGCTATATAAATGGTTACGGTGTAGATCAAGATGAATTTTTAAGTAATTTAACTCTAGCCGTAGGAGTTAAACTCGGTGACAAAAGATCAATTAAAATGTTAGATGGAGAAGCGCCACTGCCAACATATATTCAAAAATTTGCGGATAGATGCATAAAAGAGATAAAAAAACATAAGAAAGAAGTACAAAATCGTGATGTAAGCTGTGAAGAAATAATGGCACGTGCTAAAGCATTTGACTATTTTGTTAAAACGAATACTAAACATTCTTATTATGATACTATACATGAAAAAAATAACGCTTCAATGAAACATTTTGCTTACTATGTCGAACCAATAATAGAAAATAACAGTCAAGATCAACTCGAAGCTATTGGACAATTAACGAAATTCCACTGCGAAATATGTTAACATTACCGTATTAATATACATACATATGAAGTGCTTTAAGTTGTGCGCTATTTCTGTGTTTATCGTACAAAACAAAAGTATGTGATAGGTTTTCTGGTAATATGTGCATTTTAAACATATGATGCTGTTCATATGGTCAGTGTTTTTAAATAATTTATTTTACTGTAAAATAATTCTTTTACTTTTAAATTATTAACATTTATCTTTTGCTATACTTATCTTGTAAAGCTTATAATGGTTTAATATAGATCTAAAATAATTGTTGTGTTAACTAATTATTTAATGTCTATAAAACTTTAGAGGTTGAAATATGTATTATAGAATCATCAGTTCTTATAGTACAGTTTCAATATATGTCTATAACTCCATAATATAGAGGAGCTAAATTATACTGAATTGCAAACTAACATCATCCTATTTAATATTCATTAGCAGCTCTAATACCGTTTTTCTGAATTAAGTATAAAGTAATACTAAAAATAGCAGAACATAATAAAATGGATGATAGTTTTACTGGGGACAGGATAAAGATACTAAATTTAGTTGCCAATTTATTTTATTGAATAAAATGCAAAATGTATTCTCAAGAACTAATGAATAAATAAGTACTGTTTTATTCATGACACTAACAACTGGCTCCCCGGGCCGGACTCGAACCAGCGACCGAACGGTTAACAGCCGTTTGCTCTACCACTGAGCTACCGAGGAATATAAAATGATATAAACTTAGATACTTCCTTATAACAAATCTTTTCTAGAACGTCTATAGTTTTCTTTATATAAAAGAAAAAATTATACATAATACTACGGTCTAGTAATTTTATAATAGCATTAGTTATTAAAACCTCATTCAATAAGTTATTGAGTAAATACTAAAGACATCATCATAATACACCGTTAGCAACCATGATCATCAATTAATATAAAACTTCTGATAATCTACATAAATTTTTGGTATTCTAACTAGAACTCTTATTATATTGATATGAATTATTATATTCACTTTATAACTTCGCTATAATAAACTTTTATTTTACAATTTTATTGTTTATAACAAATAAGAGGAAAAAATTAAATAATTAAGTATAATTCTTACTATATACTAATATTTTATTCACCTCCAATTTGCAATGCTGCAATAAATGCAGATTGTGGAATTTCTATATTACCGTACTGTCTCATTTTCTTTTTACCTGCTTTTTGCTTCTCAAGTAGCTTACGTTTACGGCTTATATCACCACCATAACATTTTGATAACACATCTTTACGTAGTGCTTTAATAGTTTCACGAGCGATAATACGATTACCAACACTTGCTTGAATCGCTATATCAATTTGCTGTCTTGGTATTAAATCCTTTAATCTTACGCATAAAGCCCTACCACGCTGTTCCGCACGTGATCTGTGTACTATAGTTGACAACGCATCAACAACCTCACCGTTAACTAAAATCCTAAGATTAACAAGATCAGAAAGTTCATAAACATCCATTTGCCATTCAAAACTTGCATAACCTTTAGAACAGCTTTTTAAACGATCATAAAAATCATAAACTATCTCATTTAACGGTAATTTATAAACTATTTTAGCTCTATTTGATATATAGCTATGATCAAGTTGTATACCTCTTTTTTCTTTACAAAGCGATAATACCGTGCCTATAAACTCATCCGGCACCATTATAGTTGCCTTAATCCATGGCTCTTCCATCGATGCTATTTTTTGCAAATCAGGTAAATCGGCTGGGTTATGAATTTCTAAGCTCTCACCATCCAACATATAGATTTTATAGATCACACTTGGAGCAGTAGTGATTAAATCTAAATTGAATTCTCTACTTAAACGTTCTTGTATTATCTCTAAATGTAATAGCCCTAAAAAACCACACCTAAAACCTACCCCAAGAGCTGAAGAGCTTTCCATTTCATACTCAAAACTGGCATCATTAAGACGTAATTTAGCTAAAGAGTCCTTTAGATGTTCAAATTCTGCACTATCTGTCGGATAAAAACCACAAAACACTACGGGTATATTCGGCTTAAAGCCAGGTAGTGCTTGTTCGCAAGATTTTTTCTCATCAGTTATAGTATCACCAACTTTACAATCTGATACCCGTTTTATCGAAGCTGTAAAAAAACCAATTTCCCCTGCATATAAAACATCCGAAATATGTTTTTTCGGAGTAAAAAAACCAACATGCTCAACAGTATAAACAGAATTTGTCCCAATCATTTTAACACGCATATTTTTACGTAAAGTACCATCAATAATACGTACCAAAATAACTACACCAAGATATGGATCGTACCAACTATCAACCAGTAATGCTTTTAAGGTATCTGTGCTACTTTCTTTTGGGGAAGGTAATTTATTGATTATTGCTTCTAGAACTGAATCAATGCCTATACCGTTTTTAGCAGATATTAGGACAGCTTCACTTGCATCAATTCCAATTATATCCTCTATTTGCTTCTTAACATGCTCAGGTTCTGAAGCTGCTAAATCAATCTTGTTAAGCACTGGTACAATCTCATGATCATTCGCAATTGCTTGATAAACATTTGCAAGAGTTTGAGCCTCTACGCCTTGAGTGCTATCCACGACTAATAACGAGCCTTCACATGCAGCCAAGGACCTACTAACCTCATATGAAAAATCAACATGCCCTGGAGTATCCATTAGATTCAAATAATAAGTATTACCGTTTTTAGCTTTATATACAAGCCGTACAGTTTGGGCTTTAATAGTAATACCTCGCTCTTTCTCTATATCCATCGAATCTAACACTTGCTGACTCATTTCCCTAGCATTCAAACCTCCACAATGCTCGATTAACCTATCAGCTAACGTAGATTTACCGTGATCTATATGAGCAATTATTGAGAAATTCCTTATATATTTTTGATTATTCATAATTATTGTGATATAATTTGTATTTTATTATCCATGTCATTGTGGACTACCATAAAAAATACAACAATCTTATGCATTCTTACAAAATTTCTTTGTCAAAATTTGTAATCTTCCCTACAATGACGGCTATAATCACCATAATACAAAATTGAAATTTAGAATAGGAAAAAATAATGCGAGCCGGAATAGAAAACTATATAAAAAACATTGAGCAATCTTTAGAACTAATTTGGAGGTCACTTTGACATTGAATCATTAACTATAAGACTTACAGAATTAGAAGAATTAACAGCAGATCCAAGTTTATGGAATAATAATGCTAATGCACAAATATTACTAAGAGAAAAAACTAATATAGAAGAAAAACTAAATGTTTTTAATAACCTCAAATCAAATTTTGAAGATATTTTAGAACTTGAAGCAATGGCTGAAGTCGAAAATGATTTCGAGACTCTTAATCAAATTGAACAAGACTTTAAAAAATTAAGTATCATTGCCGCTAAACTTGAAACTGAGTGCTTATTTTCAGATGAATCAGACTACAATAACTGCTTTTTAGAAATTAATGCTGGAGCAGGAGGAACTGAAAGTCATGATTGGGCATCGATTATGATGCGTATGTATTTACGTTTTGCTGAACGACTTGGTTTTAAAACACAAATAATAAATATGATTAATGGCGAAGAAGTAGGCATTAAATCATGTACGATTAGAATAATAGGTAAACGAGCTTACGGCTGGTTTAAAACAGAAGCAGGAGTGCATAGGCTAGTGCGCATTTCTCCATTTAATGCAGCAGGCAAAAGGATGACTAGCTTTGCAAGTAGCTGGGTATATCCAGAAATTGATGATGATATAGCAATCACTATTGAAGATAAAGATTTAAGAATCGATACTTTTAGAGCATCAGGTGCAGGCGGACAACACGTTAATACAACAGATTCTGCAGTACGTATCACGCATATACCAACAAATACGGTAACACAATGTCAAAGTGACAGATCACAACATAAGAATAAAGCTCAAGCAATGAAGATGCTTCAAGCAAAACTCTATAAGCTTGAAATGCAGAAACGTACTGACAGTGTTGATAAACAGAATGCTAATAAAACCGATAATAGTTGGGGGCATCAAATTAGATCATATGTTTTGCAACCTTATCAAATTGTAAAAGATCTACGTACTGATTACGAAACTTCCGATACTAAAGGAGTACTTGACGGTAACCTTGAAAATTTTGTCTCCGCAAGCCTTGCTATGAATGCTAGTGGTAATAAAAAATAAAATATTTCACCTTCCTGCTGAGCCTTTCCTTGTTTTTTCTGTATTTTGATAATATATCGTTTTGCCAAAATTTGCATTTATTGCATAACACTACACCTCAGAATTTCCGTCCTTTGTCATATCTTTATCTATATTACATCTATATTTACTTCTCTAAATTAGATTGTTTACGGCATAAAAATATAAAAAATAAAATCCCATCAAAAGAATCACATATATGATTCGATCTCATTAGCTTATAACTTTCGTCTATTTCTTGCGTTGTAAATTAAATGCAATAAATACATCTTGTGATTAAATTTTAATTAATCGTGATCTCTTTTGCATCTTGTTCTTTAACTTCAATACGAGGTAAAATAATAGTAAGTATACCATTCTTTAAGCGCGCAGAGATATTTGTTTGATCTACATCTTCATATAATGATATGACATAATTAAAATTTTTATTCATATAATTATCTGAATCATTGGCTTTATTTTTTTCTTCTATATTCCCGGCAATAAATAATTTCTTGCCATTTAATTTAACCTTAATTTGGTTTTTATCAAAACCTGGCACTTCCATAATAATAACATATTGTTTATCTTTGGTAATAAATTTACTTTTTATGCTACTAGATTCATAAAACATTAATCTATTATTAAATAAATGATCAATATTTGTAATGTGACTATCTATCAAATCTGCTACCTGACGCAGCGGCGTCGCATTAATGTAATCATAATTCTTACTAGCTATTGCAATATTACTAGATAAAATAATAGCAAATATAGCTGGAATATATTTTAACATAGTACTATCTCCATATTTATTAGTTATATTTTAATATATAAAATTATCTATATTAAAATTCAAGTCTTAATATTGATATAATTTGCTAAAAGCAAAAAAAATAAAAACTAATAATCCAACAAAATAGTTTACTATCCTATACTACATAATTATGTATAAATTATAGTACGAATAATACACGACTTTGCAAATATTTTTAAACCTTGGAAAAGGTTATACTATTGCTATTTCTATTGTGCTAGTTTATCGTAAGCAATATGACAATCTAAAATATTTCTAGGATTTTAAAACTAATCGCACTAATATATCATGTTATTGATTTAAGTAAGTAATAATAAATAGCTATCTATAGATAGTATAATAGTTATGATACTAAGATTGTCATGCTATTGTAATAGTTATTTTTTTAAGAAAAAATGTTAATAAAAATAATTCTTTTAAAGAGTTTTTTAATGCTTTTCTAGATTGCAACATTACTGCGTACTTTGGCCATAACTATTTTTTGACTACTTTAAATTAGACCAAATGCGATTTTTGGCAATATAGAATAATATAGTAAATACTATCAAAAACATCATTACTTTAAGACCTATAGATTTACGGTGTTCCATTTCCGGCTCAGCTGCCCATTGCAAGAATACTGTAACGTCTCGGCTCATCTGCTCTACACTTGCGTTAGTACCATCCATATAAGTTACTTGCCCGTCTGTAAGCGGTGGCGGCATTACGATTTGTGCACCTGGAAAATACGGATTATAATGAGCTCCATGCATCATCTTAAAATATGCAGGTGGGTCAGTGTAGCTGGTAAGGAGCGAATATATATAATTAGCTCCATCATAACGAGCTTTTATGATTAATGATAAATCAGGAGGATTGGCTCCATTATTAGCTTTCCTTGCAGCTTGCTCATTAGGATAAGGTTGGACAAAACGATCATATGGAAGAGCTGGACGCTCAAACATTTCACCGTCATCATTTGGACCATCTTTTACAGTATAACCTTTTGCAATCTCTTTTATTTCATCATCTGAAAAACCAATATCTTTAAGGTTACGGTAATATAGATTATTTAAACTATGGCAAACACTACACACTTCTTTATAAACCTGGAAACCTCTTTGTGCAGCTTCACGATTAACTGTTCCAAATATCCCGTCAAATGACCATTTCATCTTTTTGAGATGTAATGCCTCTGTATTTGCAATACTCAAGCTAGAAGTTACGAATAGGATAATAAAGATCAGTAGTTTTGTGTTCATAAAATTTTTGAATCATCATTGTATTATTGTATGGAAAATTAAACTTTTTGACTAAGCAATAATATAATTATCATCTTTAGATGACATCTTCCTACACAAGGATATTTGAATTACAAGATAATTTCACTATACAAGCCCAATTTATTTTATTTTAGTTTAATATTCTCTTAAGTTGACTTTAATTTGTCTTTCTCTATTGATTACTTAATGTATAATTTGATGAATTGCATAAAATGCTTAAATTTAATAATTAAACTTTTATTAAACAAATTATATAATTCTTGTATTGATATATACTATTTATTAAATTAGTAGTATAAAGTATACTATTTTTCTTACTGGTTACTTATTAGTATATACTAAGTTCAAAATACTAAGCTCAGTAATCTTACCTGAGATTACTTAGTCTAATTACTGCATAACTCGCCTTAGATTAACAACTCGTATAATAGTATTATAATTCATTTGGTAAAGGCAAAGGTTTTTCATATTTACCTATTAGCGGTAGAACTACTAAGAAATGACAGAAGTAGTAACAAGCAGAAAAACGGCTAATTATAATATAAGGCTCGGCTGGTGGTTTACTGCCTAAATAACCAAGAAACAAACAATCTGCCATAAATATCCAAAAAGCAATTCGGTATATTGGTCTATAATTACCACTTCTAATCTTTGAAGTATCAAGCCAAGGTAATAAAAATAATACAAAAATACTTCCAAACATTAAGAATACTCCAGCAAGTTTAGATGGTACAGCTCTAAGAATTGCATAAAACGGTCGAAAATACCATTCAGGTACGATATGCGCAGGAGTAACTAACGGATTTGCTGGAATATAATTATCTGGATGCCCTAAATAATTAGGTTCGTAAAAAATAAAATAAGCGAATATTATGAAATAAACTCCAAAACCAACAAAATCCTTTACGGTATAATAAGGATGAAATGGAATAGTATCTTTAGTGCTTTTCACATCTATTCCTTTTGGATTATTTGAACCATGCTGATGTAATGCTAATAAATGCAGGATAACTAAAGCAACAATAATAAACGGAAATAAATAATGCAATGAAAAGAATCTATTTAATGTCGGATTATCAACAGAAAAACCGCCACACAACCATATAACTATTGGCTCACCTATTAGCGGAATAGCTGAAAATAAATTAGTAATTACCGTTGCACTCCAATAGCTCATTTGCCCCCATGGCAATACATATCCCATAAAAGCAGTAGCCATCATGATTAAAAAAATTATAATTCCGATATGCCAAAGCAGTTCTCTAGGGGTTTTATAAGAACCGTAATATAATCCACGTGCAATGTGTAAGTATATGGTAGCAAAAAACATTGATGCACCTACAGTATGAGTATAACGCAGCAACCAACCGTAATTTACATTACGCATAATTCGCTCAACACTCTCAAAAGCATGATCAACATGTGGTGTATAGTGCATAGCAAGTATTACACCAGTGATGATCTGGATCACTAATGCAATACCGGCAATAGAACCTAAAGTCCATAAATAATTAAGATTTTTTGGAGTTTGATAATAACTAAAATGTTTAAAGAAAGAGAAAATAGGCAAGCGATAATCTATCCACTCAATAATACCATTAGACTTTTTATGGGTCATCTCTTTATTCATAAATAATCACCCGATTCTAATTTTTGTATCGCTAATAAAAATGTAAGGAGGTACAACTAAATTTAAAGAAGCGGGACCTTTTCTCACTCTGCCTGAAGAATCATATTGTGAACCATGACACGGACAAAACCATCCATTATATTCACCTTGATTAGAAAGCGGAACACAACCTAAATGAGTACAGATGCCGATTGTTACAAGCCAATTATCATGGCCTGCTTTTACACGTACTTCATCTTTTTCCGGATCAATAAGCTCTGACATCTTAACAGCTCGTGCAGAAGCTATTCCATCAGGGGTACGATTAGTGATAAAAATCGGCTTACCTTGCCATTTAACAGTAACTGTTTGCCCTATTGCAATACTTGATAAATCAACCTCAATTGAGGATAAGGCTAACACATCTGTGGAAGGATTAAGAGAATCAATAATAGGCCAAAAAGCACATGCCGCCCCAACAGCTGCAACACTACTAGCCGTTAGAACTATAAAATCACGACGTGTTGTTTGTTTATTTCTATTATCTTCAGTATCTGACATATAAAAATAACATGAATTAGCGATTATTATCGTTTAGTGCATTATTAAGATTATTTTGATTTTCTAGTTTTTCATAAGGATTAATTATAGGAGGCACAGTATCTGAAATACTATCTGCTTGTTTTTGCATGAACTTATTTATTTCATCTTCTAACACTTTTGCACCTGTGACTTCTTCATGCTGATATTCTCCAGGATCACTTAAGCAATTCCAAAATTCACGCAGTGGTAATTTACCATTCACAAGTTTCAGTTTAGGAATACAATTTTGAGCAACTGCTTTACTTTGTGATAATATATCCTCCGTTTCACGACCAAAATAATCTATAAATCCGATTTTTTTTAAGCCTAATACTGTATAATATAAAGTAATTAATGACGCAACCGCTATAATTAAATACCATTTAGTGATAATAGACCACAAAAAGAACCCCATAGGATTTGCTGCAATCAACCTTCGTAAAGCACGCCACATATATTGTCTCAAAAAAAATAATACTCATCTTATTTTATATCACTACATTAATAAAAATAAAGCGAAATCATGTAATATTGTAAATATTTTTAATTAAATATGCACTTAAGCAAAACGAAACAGGTAAAAATATCAAATTAATTCCTATTATAATAAAAATTAATTGTAAATTATGATCTTGTAATATTAAACCAGTCATTATAATATTCGGAATTAATAACGGCATAATAAATGTACCAACAAAATTAGTATTCTTCTTAAAATAACATTGCATACTACCTGATAATACTACTAAACTACTTGATAAAATGAATATCATCCACACACTAATAAAGAAAAGTGCTATATCAAACAAAATTTGATCAAAAAAAATATAAATAATTGGTAAAACAAAAAGAAGACCTACTGTAGTACAGCTAAATATAGCAATAAATTTAGCAAAAATAATTTTTTCACAACTAACAATTGATAATAACAACTCTAAGCTTCCATCTTCTACATCAGATTTAAATATCACAGTAGAAAAACTGATTAATGAAATTAATAAACAAATTACCGAAAAAATTAAACCAAATTTGCTAATATCCCTTTCACTGTTAATTAAAACAGTACTAATTATGTAAAATAGAAAAAATATAACTATATATTTAATGATATTATTAATGCGATGCTGCAATATAAATTCATGTTTAATTAGTACAAATAAATTATTCATAATTAAACACATTATATATTAAAGACATAATCGCTGCAACAGTTAAACCTATACCAATTTCCACAATAAATATAGCGATATGTTGAGCTACTAATTTATCATCAATAAAATGTGTGAGAGAATAATAATCCAAATAATTATCATTTAAAAATAGAGATATTATTCCTACAATTGCATATATTGCTACACCTAAAACGGCAACAGTAATCAATATATTTTCTTGAAAAAATTGCTCCCCATAAATCATATTATAAGCGACAAGACCAGAAGCAAATATAACACCTGCTTGAAACCCACCACCAGGTGAAAACTCACCATTAATCTGAATATATATACTATATAAAATTATATAAGGTATGATAAAGTTAGTAACGTATTTGATTATTGGATATAATTTGAGATGTATCATACCATGGCGTGAGAACTGAATCTTGTATTGCGTATTGGAATATGAGCTATAATGATCAAATAGTGGTATGCTATCATTAGACTTTTTTGAAAATACTAATAACACAGCAATTCCTGCGATTAAAATTACACTAGTTTCACATAAAGTATCATAGCCACGGTAGCTAGCTAAAATTGCAGCTACAAAAGACGGTATACCTATATCTCTAGAGGTATTTTCTACATAATACTTACTAGAATACATATGAATAGGAGTATTATTATCACCGTAACTCGGTAACTCTAATCCTAAATAAGTCAGAGTTACTACAAACAATATACATATTACACTTGATGGAATAATATTTGTTATTTTGATATTTTTTAAATTGGCAGGTAATTTACGTAATAAATTTAAATATACACATGTTGATAAACAAGCACCAAGTGCCGCTTCGGTCATTGCAACATCAGGAGCATCCATAATAAGTTCAGATACACAGATTAATATACTAAACACAGAAGAAGAAATTATTGCATTTAATAAATCTTTAGCAAAAATTATTTTTATAGATACTAAAACTAATAAAAAAACAATTAAGTTAAGTAGATAATTACCTAGATCAAAATTTAAAGCTGTTTTTACTGCCATATTATTGTTTAAATTTAACTTAACGTCATTGCGAAAAGAAAGATAATTTCTAGTTTTGACATAAGAATCTTATCAAACATCTTAAGATTGCTTAGTCAATTACTTTCTAATTTTCTTCAAAAGAACTGTATGATAAGTTCTGTTTTTCATAAGCAAAGATGCTTTGCCTAGTGCATGAGTTGCTACCGGATTTAGTAGCAAAATAAGTAATGCAGCTAAAATTAATTTAATAGAGTTGACAATATCTGACTCAATTAATGCAAAACCTATTAAGCAAATAGGCACACCAAAACTCTCAATAACACTTGCCGCATGTAATTTAGTATAAAAATCAGGAAATCTAAAAAAACCTATTATCCCTGAAAATATCGCAAATACTCCAATAATGATGACTAATATCCCTATATAATATAATATCATTTTTTTATTTTTTATAATGTTATTAATGTAATCTAGTGGTCGCAAACTACAAGAGAAACTTGAATTGTTGTGCGACTTACGCTGTGATAATACTATCTATTCACCTTGTGCAAGGCTATAACATGCAACTCCATCAAACTCAAATAAATTTTCTACTTTAATAAAATCAATATTTGCTTTGCTTAAAGCTTGAAGCAATATTATGATATCTAAATGCTTTATTTCTGTACCGTCTTTATTCATAAAGCGACAACACCAATGATCAGAAATAATTTCAAACCTTAAATCATGAGGCCACAATTTTAATCCTTTTGACGAAATGGTTTTGAGCTCAAAATTACCAATATCAAGCTTATTAATTTTATCTGCTATATCATGAGCAGAAAATACATGAATATTAATAAAAATATCTGTACCGACCAACTTCTTAACTTCTGTAGTATCAATTTTATACTCTATCTTACTCTCTTGCTTCTTAACAATTAAAGGATAAGATGCTTTAGGTAATGTCATCGGCAACTGCCCTAATCTTTTAATTACTTCTTCAGCAAATTCTTTTGTACATACTTTTTTACTAGAACTATGCTCACTATATATATCGAATGTATGTACTCCATCCTCTATGGTTTTCTTCCAAGCGTTTTCGATTAAACTAGCAATATCACCTTGTCCTATATGAACTAGCATCATTATAGCGGCATTTAAAAGTCCTGAAGGATTAGCAATACCTTTACCAGCAATATCTGGAGCACTGCCGTGTACTGCTTCAAACATGGCATAATGCTGACCGATATTTGCAGAACCTGCAAGACCAACTGAACCAGAAATTTCAGCAGCTACATCAGAAATAATATCACCATATAAATTAGAAGTTACGATTATGTCAAATATTTCCGGCGTTGTAGCAAGCTTTGCCGTGCCGATATCGATAATATAATGCTCATTATCAATTTGTGGATATTCTTTAGCGATTTCATTAAATACTCTATGAAAAATTCCATCAGAAAATTTCATAATATTATCTTTACTTAAACACGTAACTTTTTTACGGTTATTTTTTACTGCATATTCAAAAGCATATCTAATAATTTTTTTACATCCTGTATGACTTATCAACTTCAGTGACTCATACATATTATGCGTTTGACGGTACTCTATACCTGAATATAAATCTTCTTCATTCTCACGTATAATAGTTAGGTTTAAATTTGGATGTAGAGTTCTAGTAAAAGGATGAAATGAAACAGCAGGACGAATATTAGCAAAAAGCTGTAATGTTTTACGAATCGTAACGTTTAAACTTTTATATCCTCCACTTTGCGGAGTAGTAATCGGTGCTTTAAGTATAATCCCTGTACGTTGTATTACATTCCAACTTTCCTCACTTATGCCTGAAGTATAATGCTTCTTATAAAGTTTTTCACCTACTTCAATTGTTTCTAAACTAATCCTAGCTTCAGCTTGACGTAATATATAAAGTACTGCATCCATGATTTCAGGGCCTATACCGTCCCCATATGCTATTGTAATCGGTGTAAATTCTGCCATATTAAAATACTCTCGTGTTTTATTCCTACGTGGATCAATTTTAAATTCAATCCTTTCTTTTTTGCATAGCTTACTTAGACAATAAACTTGATGACAAACGGCAAACTATCAATAATTGATTGAGACTTCTTTTAACCTTTCATTCAACATGAAAGTCACTTCAGAAGTAATATTCAAGTTATTTTTAGCATATAAGACTTGAGCACTTGGAATTACCAAATTCAGGTTATATTTCTCAGCGAGTTCACTAATTATTGTAATAGTTGTTTCATGAACTCTACTCATAGCCTCAGCGTGTGCTTGTTCAAGCTTTGTTTTCCTAATCTGAATTTCTTTTCTAACGTAACTAACTTTTGCATTAAATTCGTTTACTCTATTCTCAAATTCATCATTACTTAAATTAGAACGCTCATTTAGCAGTTTCTCTTCTAGAGGTTTAAATTCTGCTTCTTTTGCAGCAATATCTTCCTGAATTTTATGATTCAGTTTTTCAATTTTATTACGTAAATCTTTTATAGCTATCGAACCCTCCAATATAGATTGGACATCCGCAACAGCTACTCGAACTTTGAAATTATCTCCTTTAATTGCTACATTTTGTGCCTCAGTTATCATTGAGAAACTTATTATGCATATACATAAACAGAGTATTCGATACATCATCTTTGGTCCTTATAGAGATTAAACAACGTCTTTTACCTTCATTATTGCAAAAAAAAGTACAATAGTAAATGTACTAAACAATCTTAAAAAGCACATTTTTTATTATTTTTGTGTACTGCCAAATCACTTCGATCCTTATAATGACATCTCTTAATAATCTAAGATAAATAACATTAAGTAATTTGTCTATAATTAAAAACTGAACCTTTACCATTACCGCACATGAGATATTAGTACCTTCAGTACATCTATAAATAGAATCAATCTTCTTGATATAAATTGTATGCAAAAAAATTTAACAAAATATAAAATAAAAAGCGTTATTATTTGTTCTGAACCAAAACTATTGTAATAACCATACTCTTTTTATTTTTTTTTATTTATTATATTTTAAGTAAATTTAATATTGCTCGGACATTATCAAAAGTTAAACATCTTTTATATTAATCCTTTTGGATGCTAGTAAGTATTTCTAATTTTACATCATTACAATAATCATTAAGTTATGTGCTACATCTTTTATGACAAATTCTTTAAAAGAGATACTATTTAGTTTTTATTATCATTATATTATACACATCTTCCTTATAACTAAAGTAAGTATGATAAAATTAAACACAAATAGTACTATGATTAGCGTTCGTTAGTCTCTATTTTTACTAAGTTGTAAAATTCTTAGTAATTTTACTTCGTACAGTTTAATCAATTAATTTTTTAAGAACTTAATATTCCAATTTTGATATTTTAGTGTATAATATTGCAAATTATTATAAACTTGTAAAAATTTCTAAAGATGACATCTATTCGTAATATAGCAATTATTGCACACGTTGATCACGGAAAAACTACACTTGTAGATAATATGCTGAAACAAAGCGGAACATTTAGAGCTAATCAGACAGTTGCCGAGCGTGCCATGGATTCTAACGAGCTTGAACGCGAACGTGGAATTACAATACTTGCTAAATGTACAGCTCTTATGTGGAATGAGATTCGTATCAATATAGTAGATACACCAGGACACGCTGATTTTGGTGGTGAAGTAGAACGCATACTTAGCATGGTTGATGGTGTTGTGTTACTTGTTGACGCATCAGAAGGACCAATGCCACAAACAAAATTCGTACTATCTAAAGCTTTAAATCTTGGCTTAAAACCTATTGTAGTTATTAATAAAATCGATAGAGATGACCAAAGAATTAAGGAAGTTATAGATGAAGTGTTTGAACTATTTGTGGCACTTGAAGCAAATAATGATCAACTTGACTTCCCTATAGTCTATGCATCAGGTAGAGCAGGTACAGCATCTTTAAACTTTGATAATAAAATAAATCCTTTAGATAATTTATCTCCACTTTTTAACCTAATAGTAACACACGTACCTACGCCTTCAGCTGATAATAAAGCACCGTTTTCTATGCTTGTGACAACACGAGAATATAATCCTTTCTTCGGTAGGGTTTTAACAGGGCGTATACAAAGCGGAACTGTTAAAATCAACCAAAACGTAAAAGTATTAAATCATGAGAATAAAGTACTTGAAACTGGTCGTATTACTAAAATATTAGCCTTTAGAGGTTTAGAGCGAATTGCTATAGACCATGCTACAGCAGGCGATATTATTGCCCTAGCAGGCGTTGAAAATGCTAACGTTGCTGATACTATCTGTGCACCTGAAGTAACCGAGGCTATACCTTCTCTACCTATAGATCCACCAACTTTATCCATGACTTTTAGTATTAATGACTCACCACTTGCAGGAAGTGAAGGTACTAAAATTACATCAAGCTTAATCGGAGCTAGATTAATGCGTGAGCTTGAGAGTAACGTCGCTCTTAAAGTAACAGAAACCGCTAATAAAAATGCTTTTCAAGTCGCAGGACGAGGTGAGTTACAGCTTGGTATATTAATCGAAACTATGCGTCGTGAAGGGTTTGAGTTGTCTATCAGTAGACCAGAAGTATTATACCATACTGATAAGACAGGTAATAAGCAAGAACCTATTGAAGAAATCCAAGTTGATGTTGATGACGATTATATTGGAGTAGTTGTAAAATCTTTAGCACTTAGAAAAGCTGAAATGACTAATATGAGACCATCAGGTGGCGGCAAAAGCCGTATTACATTCATTGGCCCATCTAGAGGATTAATTGGCTATTACAATCAATTTTTAACAGAAACACGAGGAACAGGGATTATAAATCGTATTTTCTACGGATATACTGATTATAAAGGTCCTATCGAGGGAAGACGTAAAGGCGTACTTATCTCTAACTGTGATGGAGCAGCAGTTGCATATGCTCTATGGAATCTAGAAGAAAGGGGGAAAATGTTTATAAACCCCGGCGATAAAGTATATAGAGGTATGATTATTGGTGAACATAATCGCGATAATGATTTAGATGTAAACCCACTAAAAGCAAAACAACTAAGCAATGTTAGAGCAGTTGGTAAAGACGAAGCAATAAGACTTACTCCACCTATGCTTTTAACACTTGAGCAGGCCATAAGCTATATACAGGATGACGAACTAGTTGAAGTAACGCCAAAATCTATTCGTTTACGTAAAGTTCTCCTTAACCCAAACGATCGTAAAAGAGCTGCACAATGATTTATTGTTATTCCTATTTTAGTTTTATTAAGTAAATTGGTCTTTCGCAACCTATAGCTTAACGGTATTGTATATAAAATATTAATTACATCTATCAAGTAAATGTATAATGCATGTAATAATCTAAAACGAAAATAAAATTATTTAATTCAAAAAATTATCTTAGAATTAGTAAAAATACAGGTTTCCAATATTACTAAATTATGTAAGTATCAAAAAATAAACTACTAAAATAGTTAGAAAAATTTTAAGATCAGTATAAAGTTGTAGACAAATTAAAATTATATGAAGAAATATAAATGAATATAAACTACAAGATATATTTAATTAAAAAATAAAACAGAAACTTAATGGCTGTTTTGATAAAAAATAGTTTTAGAAAACTAATTAACTTATGTGTACAAATACAAGCCACAACAGTATGACAATTTACTATTTTGTGCACTATACTCAGTTATAGTATACATGGTTGAACCAAAAACCTAAATAGTATAATAACACACTTTCTTTACGGCCTCTATTAAATCATTGGCACTTGGCATAGCTAATTTTTCTAAATTAACGGCATAAGGTAATGGTACATCTTTACCACTGACAATCTCTATTGGTGCATCTAAATAATCGAATGCTTCTTTCATAACAATAGACGCAATACTTGCTCCAACACCAGCAAAAAACCACCCTTCTTCTACTATAACTAAACGATTAGTTTTTTTTACTGATTCTATGATCATATTAGTATCAAGAGGCTTAATAGTACGCAGATCAATTAACTCACAATCAATATTATCATTCTGTAAAATATTTACCACATCTAGTGCAAGCTTTACTTGAATTGAAAAAGTTACTATAGTTACATTACTACCTTCTTTTAAAATTTTTGCCTTACTAAAAGGTATAGGCTCAATTATGTCTGGTACATCAAAACTATGACCATATAAAATCTCATTTTCTAAAAAAATAACCGGATTATCATCCCTAATAGCTGTCAGCATTAGCCCTTTATGATCTTCAGCACTATAAGGTGCCACTACTTTTAACCCTGGAATATGAGAATAACAAGCTGTATAATTTTGGCTATGCTGAGCTGCAACTCTACTTGCTGCTCCATTTGGCCCTCTAAACACTATAGGACATTTTACTTGCCCGCCTGACATATAATGAGTTTTTGCAGCTGAATTAACTATATGATCAAATGCTTGCATAGCAAAGTTAAAGGTCATAAACTCCACAATAGGACGCAGTCCTGCAAACGCTGCTCCGACTGCAAGCCCTGCAAATCCATATTCCGTTATTGGTGTATCAATTACCCTCTTAGAACCAAATTGCTCTAGTAACCCTTGAGTAACCTTATAAGCTCCTTGATATTCTGCAACTTCCTCGCCTATGACAAAAACTTTGTCATCTCTTAACATCTCTTCTTGCATTGCATCACGCAATGCTTCACGTACAGTTATTTGCATTATCCCTTTTTATTTAAATTAAATATTTTCATTTACTTATCATGTAATCACATAAATTAACAATATAATCTAGCTAAAAATACTAATAATAGTAGTTCATATTTATTTTACTGGATACAGTCTGTACAAGAGATGGAGTGATACAGTATAATAAATAAGCTGTGCAAATTTTAAACATATATATCTGTATATAATTCATCTTCAGAGGGTAACGGTGAATTTTCTGAAAATTCTACTGCCACTTTTATTACTTCTTGTACAGACCGTTCTATTGCTTTTAAGTCTTCTTCAGTTGCATATTTATTATCAAGTATTATTTGCCTTATTCTGACTAACGTATCACGCTCTTTATATTTCGCTACTTCTTCTTTACTGCGATATTTTGCTGGGTCTGACATAGAATGCCCACGATAACGATAAGTTTTTACCTCTAATATCACCGGAAAACTGTTTTCTCTCACATATTCAGCTACTTGTTTAGTCCCATTATACATTTCTTCAAAATCCATACCATCTAACTGAAAGCCTCTAATACCAAATGATTCCCCTTTCTTATATAAATCACGCATAAAGGTAGAACGTGATACAGAAGTACCCATCGAATATTCGTTATTTTCAATAATATAAACTACAGGTAACCCCCATAAAGAAGCCATATTAAAAGCTTCATACACCTGACCTTGATTAACAGCTCCATCACCTAAAAAAGTAAAACAGATATTATTGGTACCATTATATTTCTCTGCGAAAGCAAGCCCTGTACCTATAGGTACTTGAGCTCCAACTATACCATGTCCACCGTAAAATTTGTTCGGTATATCAAATAAATGCATCGAACCACCCTTACCTTTTGAGCAACCTGTAGCACGCCCCATAAGTTCAGCGAGTACATATTTAGGCTCAGTCCCAGCTAAAATAATATGAGCATGATCACGATAACTAGTAATAGTACTATCACCTTTTTTCTTAATCAACTCTACTGCAGAAATTACTGCTTCTTGCCCTATATATAAATGACAAAAACCTCCAATTTCGCCCATTCCATATAACTGCCCACATTTTTCTTCAAAACGACGTAGTAAGAGCATATCTTTAAAGCTTTTTATATACTCTTCCTTTATCGGCTTATATTTTTTCGGTTTTATATTCACTAATTACTCCTTAAGAATATTGTCATCACATTGTAAAATTACTGCATGACATTTGTTTCTGGATTCCTGCTTATACTGAAATAACATAACACTAAAAATGCAAAGTTACAAAATACGGAACATGATCCGAAGGCCGCAACCAATCTCGTGCTTCTGATAGTACATTCATAGAAAATAATGCATCTTTTAAATTATCACTAACCCAAATATGGTCTAGTCTTCTACCTCTGTTAGATTTTTTCCAATCTACATTTCTATAACTCCACCAAGTATAACATTTTTTGTCAAGTGATATGAAATATCTATTACTGTCAATAAAACCTAACGAGTTTTGTAGCTCTACCAATAATGAGCGTTCAATATCGGTATGACTAATAACATTTCGCATCTGCTTACTAGACCATACATCATGTTCATGTGGAGCAATATTTAAATCCCCAACAATAATAATTTTGTCATTTTTAGTACGGTTAGTAGTAAACCATTCCTTCATTAACCTTACATATTCGAGCTTATGTTTAAATTTTAAGTTTACTTCTATATCAGGTATGTCACCACCTGCTGGAACGTAAAAATTATGTATCTCTAAACCATGAACTATAGCTGCTATATGCCTTTTATCGTCATTATATAATTCCAGTGAAAAAACATTATTCAAAGGCAATTTTGAAATAATAGCAACACCATTATATGATTTCTGCCCTGAATATATTACATGTTCATATCCTATATTTTTAATAACTTCAAGTGGAAATAATGAATTAGCTACTTTTGTTTCTTGAAGTAAAATAATATCTGGCTGATATTCATATGCTAATTTCCTTAATAACTCAATACGTAGACGCAATGAATTAATATTCCAAGTAACTATTTTCATTGAATGTTTTAATCCTTTTTTATAGCTGCACCTATTATTGCATCTCTGAAATAAATTATTCCAAGTTGATTAAAAGGATTTTTCATATCAATTTTCTCTTTTTCTTCTTCAGGAATTTTAATCATAGTATTACTTAATATAGCATAATAAAGGTTATTAGGCAAAATATACCCTGCTGCACTTTGTATTCCAAGTGCTTTTCCAGTATGATGAATCATTAAATGTTTAGAATCAAGATCAGTCAGAAAAATACCGTAACCCGTATAAGACTTACGGCTTTCTATACCTTGTGCTACAAAATACTTAGTAGTCATAAGTTTATACGACTTCTTAGAAAGAATTTTTCCTTCATTTAATGCCCTATACCATTTCACTAGATCGTTTGGTGTTGATATTATCCCTCCATCTGCACAAGGTACTGCTAAAAAATCTGCAGTTACAGGAGTAAATATAGGCTTATTGCTATTATTAGGGGTTACAAAATACCTTACCGGATAATTAGAACTAACAACATTTTTCTGAATTCTAGCAGCTTCACTATATGAAGCAAAACTAGTAGATTTCATGTTTAGAGGTTTAAAAAATTCGTCATAAAAAAAGTTAGCTAAATCTTTTTTAGCAACCTTTTCGATAATCATACCGAGTATGACAAAATTAGTATTACTATATTTAAATTTTTTTCCTATAGATATTTCTAAAGGCTTAGAAGATACAAATTGTAATATTTTCTTGTGCACCTCTTGCTTAGACATATTTAAATCAAGTTTAACAAAACTAAAATATTCTGCAATGCCACTACTATGTGTTAACAAATTATGAATCGATATTTTATATGCCCAATCTGGCACCTTGCCACCCCACATTTCTGGATCAAGGTATTTACAGATTTTATCGTTAATATTCAATAATTCCTGTTCTTGTAATTTTAAGATTCCTGCGGCTGTAAAAGGCTTTGTAGCAGAAGCAATAGGCATCATTTCATTTGCTTTTAATTGTTCACCATTTAAAGCAAAAATGCCTTTAGCACCAGTTAATAAAGGTTTATAATCATCAGCAAACATAAAAACGGTATTTAAAAATCTATTATTTAGATATTCTTTTTCTACTTCATGCATTCTTTGCTGTATATCTGCAAAACAATAAAAACAATTAGTAATTAAAAAAAATAGCAATAAAAAACATCTAGACATCATAAATTCAAGACTCCACAAACTTATCAGAATACAATTTACAAAAGTTCGATAATAAAGAAAAATTTTCATGATATACAGAAAAAGTACACTAGTACCTGATGATACGAATACCGGAGCGACATACAACTTAATTTTAAGAGACAAGTTATGTAAGACGTCTAGT
This sequence comes from Rickettsia typhi str. Wilmington, assembly GCF_000008045.1. Lineage (NCBI taxonomy): Bacteria > Pseudomonadati > Pseudomonadota > Alphaproteobacteria > Rickettsiales > Rickettsiaceae > Rickettsia > Rickettsia typhi. The sequence continues at coordinate 316,914 of NC_006142.1, read as the reverse complement.
AAAATAAAATGGTAATTTTGCCTCTAACTTAATCTCTTTACCAACAATCGATTCCGATAAATATATATTATTAGCATGCAAGAACATATATTTACTATATGGCATTACTTCTTTATTACCATATTTATCATCTCCAAGTATTGGACAACCTAGCAATTGAGCATGCAACCTTAATTGATGCATTCTACCTGTAACTGGCATAAATTCAATCAAAAATAAATTATTATTAAGTGATTTAAGTAATTTATAATAAGTAATGGCAAGTTTACCATTGTCACTATCAATATCAGTAATTTTAAACATTCTTCCTTTACTTTTTCCTATATTACTTTTAACTATGCCTACATTTTTAACTGGCCTCCCATAGGTTATAGCAAAATATTTTTTGATAACCAATTTTTCTTTAAAAGCATCATGAAGTTTTACACTACTTAAATAATTTTTTGCTATTAAGAGTAAACCACTTGTTTCTTTATCTAATCTATGTACTAACTTAAAATCAGCACCTTGATAATTCAAATATTTTAATGCAGAGTCAATAGATAAATTGATTTTACTTCCTCCTTGAGTAGCGAGACTTGCAGGCTTATTTATAGCGATTAAATGATCATCTTCATATATCAAATAATCAGTCAAAATTTTCTTCGCCAACTTAATTTCAGCATCAGCAAAAACTAATGTTTCATGTTGTGTAACAGGTAAATTAAAGTAATCGTTAATAAAAATTGTATCCCCTTCTTTTACTCTTAAATTCGCTTCTGCTTTTTGAAAATTAACAGTGACTTGTTTTTGACGCAATGCTTTCTCTATTACTCCTTGAGTCAATGATGGATATAAACGCTTGAGATATTTATCTAGCCTGAAAGGAATAGGAGTATTGACATCAATTATCATTTAGAACTTTTTATTATTTTGTTATTATTTTATTGTATGTATTGATTACGCCACTTTGAACACACGCTCAAACAATAAATAATACACAATTCATTTCTCGAACTATGTGAACAATACAAACAAAAATAGCACCAAATTATTATAGATAAAAGGATTATAGCAATAAACTGATGTATAAAAGCAATGATTATAGGTATAGAGTATAAAATAATCATTACTCCAGTAGCTATCTATATCAATAATACAATTATGCGAAAATATACTATCTTTGTTAATTGAAGATGTTTTACTTTAAATAAAAAATTGCACCAACTACAAATACAATAAAACCACCTAAACGATGTATGAATTGTATAAAAACTGGCTAATACACATTAGCAAGATTAAAGAAATTATCTTGTATCTCAATCGAAATAAAATTATCACTCATTAGCGAAAAATTATTATATACTATATACTTGCCATGCAACTAAAGTACCTAAAAAATTTGTATATATATATTAATAAATAGCAATACAAAAAAATATTAGTGCTAATTTAAAATCTGTCTTTGATGATATTAACAAAATACCATAATAATTTTTTATTAATTGATAAATAAAAGTATATGCTAAATAATCACAGCAATAATTCAATGAAAGGCAAGCCAAAAATGACTAACAAAGTGACTATTCAATAAACCGCGTTCAAGCATATACCATCCCATAAAACCTTGTATACAAAATAACAACAAAGCAATAATATAAGGTAGCATTATACACCTTTTTATAACACCTTGAAAATAAAAATATATTAAAAGTACAATATATATTAAAACTGTAATTTTACCGAGTAATCGATGAAACTCCAACAATCAACTTAAACTGTGATAAAATCATTCCGCAATTAACTAAGTGATATCCAGGAAAAGCTTGATATTTATCAAATGCCACTTACCAATTTTTAAAACTAAAAGGAGGAAAAATACCTGCTACAGAAGACCATGCGACTTATAGATAAACCAGAACCAGTAAGCCTAGTTGTACCGCCACTATAATAATCATAGATATAACAATGATACAGCTTATAAATAACAATCTTGTAATTAAGTTTTGATACATTTTTCTTATGTTTTTCATGATATTAATGGAAACTAAATAATTTAAAATACTTAACATAATTTCATAATCACAACTAAAGTGTCCTTAATTCTTATATTTACTTAAGTATTTATGTTATATTCGCATGTTCATAACTATTTTATCTTCGTAAGCAAAAAAACTTATATATTTTAGATATAGCTTGTCATAATTTTACGATAAAAAATAACAAGATAACTTAATCAGTATTAGGTACACAAACTAAAACTTCACCTAAAATACATTATTCAATAAAACTTATATAGATTAAATTACTGCTAAAGAATTTTTAAAAAGAATTTAATAAGATGCACGTGTGAGCTAAGAACACAAAAATGACTGCAATAATTTCTATACTATTAGAATTCTAATTCTTTTTTGACACTAAAAAATGAATCAGTGTTGTAGAACTAACATTATACGTACGCAACAAACACAATTTTTTTAAATTTTAAGGTAATTGCATTGCTAGTAAACAATTGTTCATATTACTATGAAAGTAGTAATGCTTTACTGTAATACCGTGATTTATGGACGTGACACAGTTATAAAAATTAGTTATTCTCTAAATATCGTGTCCAAAGCATTATATGATATAATATTCAAATCAAGACTCAGCACCATTTTCTCCATCCACGATGCTATCCGCAAGACGTTTTTTATTTAAATTTTTATTACGGTACTTACGTTTCGCATTTTTTGGAGTGACTTGTGTTTCTTCTAAGGATATACCATTATTTTCTATAACCTTCATCTCTTCCACAATGTTTACAGTTTGCTCTACACTCTGATCTTTTACTGCATTAACAATGTTATTATTAGCTGTTTTCCATTTATGTTTATTTTTTCGTAATTGTTCTTTTTTTGGTTCTTCTTCAGTATAATCAGCACTATGATTCTGAATTACCGGCTTAACAGTATTAACACTATTGTTCTGTTTCTTAAATAATTTAACTTTTTCAATTGAATAACTATCTGATGTAGCATTAGGATCGGAATAAAAATTAAGCTTTATATTGTATTTTTCTTCAATAAATTTTATCTCAGCACGTTTATTATTAAGTAAATAAATCACTGAAACGATATTGGTAAAAACATTTATTATATCAATTCTTTCTTCAAAAATTTCATTCTCTATAGTACGTAAAATTAACATAGCATTAGCATCACTCGCTCTAATAACTCCTTTACCATTGCAATGGAAACAAACTTCCGAATTAGTTTCTAAGAAAGAGGAACGTAATCGCTGCCTTGAAAATTCAAGTAGTCCAAACTGACTAATATTACCGGTTTGTATACGAGCACGATCACGACTTAAAAATTCTTTAAAAGATCGTTCAATGATTTTACGATTCTTAGCTTCGCTCATGTCTATAAAATCAACGACTATTAAACCTGATAAATCTCTAAGTTTTACTTGCTTTGCTACTTCTTTTGCTGCTTCTAAATTAGTTTTTAGCGCAGTTTCTTCAATATTTTTTTCAGAAGTTGATTTACCAGAATTGACATCAATTGAAATCAACGCTTCTGTAGGATTAATAACTATATACCCACCTGAAGGTAGTGTAACGATAGGCTGATATAATTTCACTAATTGCTCTTCTACTTGAAATTGAGTAAATATAGGTGTTTTATTTTTATGCTCTTTCAGCTTTGTAAGTTCTGAAGGTAATAAATCTTGCATAAATTTTGAAGCATCTTCATATGCTTCCTGTCCTTGAATCACTACTTCTTTAACATTGTGATCACACATATCACGTATAGTTTTACGTATTATACTATCTTCTTCATGAATAAAACACGGTGCTGAAAATTTAATAGTACTTTTACGAATTTTATTCCATAATCTTGCTAAGTAATTATAGTCTTTCTTCAAGTCTAAGGTACTACTGCCTCTACCTGCAGTTCTAACAATTACGCTATAAGTATTTTTTTGAATACTTACTATTTTATTTAAAATATCTTTCAGTCTTTTTCTTTCTTCGCCGTTTGATATTTTACGCGATATACCGTTTTGTGAACTTTTATTAGGCATTAAAACACAATATTTACCAGCCAAAGATATATAAGTAGTAAATGCAGCACACTTATTTCCTCGCTCTTCCTTAGTAACTTGCACTAATAATACTTGGTTTTTTCTTATTACATCTTGCACTTTATATGGTTTATATTGTGGAATATTTAACTCAGTGGTACAACTTTGAATAATTTCAATATCATCAGCTGACTCTAAATTAAACTCTGACTGAAATTTACTATCTACTAAATCTTCTATTGTTTTGAGATCAATTTCTTCACTATCAATCAAAGAATCATATATAACAGGTGGCTTCTCTTGATCATCCTCAATCGTGATATTGGCAAGAGCTATTTCAGGAAAAGCATTAACTGGGAAAGTACTCTCAGTAATAGACAAATTATAATAGTTAGGATGGATTTCACTAAACGGTAAAAACCCACTTTTATCCATTCCATACTCTATAAACACAGCTTGTAGCGACGGTTCTATTCTTGTCACTTTTGCTAAATAAATGTTACCTTTATTTTGTTGTCTTACGGTTGTTTGAAACTCAATATCTTCTATATTGTTACTTTGTCCTAATAAAACCACTCTTGTTTCACTTGGGAAATTAGCATCAATTATAATCTTTTTATGCATTTATCTTGCTCACTAACTTGAAGAACATATAATTAATATAATGCTTGTATCTTAAGACAAATCATTGCTTATCTTGTATTAATTTCTTAACAAAATCATTTTATCCATAAAAATTTATCCATAATTAAAAAATGAAATTTTAGATAAACTTTAAATAACACCTCTTTAAAATACTAAAAAATATATTATTACTTTCTTACATTAAAATATTTTTATATTATTTAATTCATTATTTTTAAATTAAATAATAATTTACATATAAAAAGACTACCATACTGGATTAAAAGCTGATAATCTAATAACTAATTATTATATACCTAAATTGTATTACGAATCTCTTTATTTAATTTTTAAGATAATAATCTTAATTATTATAATTATGAGTTATATACCATGTACCTATGTTTAGCAAACACTTAATTTATGACTTTAAAAAACGATTATAAAACTATTTTTTTTTCACTTTTTGGAATATTTATTTTTTCCTGTATCAATGCTATAAATTTTTATAATTTTAAAATTTTTTTACTGATTAAAAATTTAGGTGGAGAACAAATAAATAATATAAATCAAACTAAATTTATAGGTTCAATAATAGCAGGCTTTTCCTTAACGCAGTTAATTAATAAATTAAGTAATAAGATAATTATTTTAATTAGCTTATCTTTATTAATTATATGTACAATAAACCTCATTATATTAAATAATTATACTTTAATTAAAATTAATTTTATTTTAATTAATTTTGGAATCTTTTCATATTTCACTTCTATAACATTAGACATTATCGAGATTAGCAAAGACAAAAAATATCTTTTTCTAGCTTGTATAATATTGTTATGGGCGTGTGGAAACTTAATGATAGATTTATTAAATCCATTTATAAAACTCACAAATAATACTATGGTAATTTGTGCATTATTATACTGTATCAATATACTAACCGAATTTCGGCATGATAATCACACATCTAATAAATTACATTTAAATTTTAAATTTTCATCTTTAATAAAAAATATTGAATTACAATTATTAACAGGCTTTATAGTTTCTTATATCACCTTAAATATATTATGGTATTATGAAGCTTTTGCATTAAAAAAACAATTAGCATTAATTAATTTAAAACTCATACTAAAATATATTTTTTTAGCAATATGTTTTTCTATAATTCCTATATGTTACATATTAAACAAAATAAATAAATATTTTGCTAATTTAGCACTAAATACCATTTTACTTATCTGCTTTATTTTACTACCAATTCATGGGACTAATAAAAACCTTAATATATTATATATAATACTAATTGGTAATTGTTTAGGAGCCATTTTTATTTGTAATATTTTAATACTAATTGCTAAATTCCGAGATTACGAACTCAGGACAGCTTTATTGTCATATTTTTCAATGTGCAGCATCGGCATATATGCTGGAGCTTTATCATCACATATACCTTACGGCACTATTAATGGAAGTGATGTTTTATTCTCAGTTTTTTCTATAATTGGTAGTTTTGTAACTTATCATTTTTGGTATTTTATTAAGTATAAATTATATAGGTTCTAATTCCATCCTGTTACTTGCCTACTAAAATAGACACAGTATAACATAAGTTAGACTTCTTAAACCATACAACACAACCTATTGCTCCGCCACATGGCTATTATGTAATATTTTGTAACAAAATATTATTTGTATAATTTGAAATTAAATATTAACATTAAAATAAACAACCTCATATGCAACAAAGTACATTATTAAAACCAGTTAGTTGTTACGGTATTGGGGTGCACACAGGAAAACGCACACAGTTAACCATAGAACCCGCTAAAGAGAATACTGGAATTATATTCATTAGAACTGATATTTCTTCTGAAAATAATTATATTGAAGCTAGCTATTATAATGTATCCGATACTTTGTTATCGACGACTATAAGTAATAATCATAAAATTCAAGTTTCAACAATTGAACATTTAATGGCGGCACTTTGGGGATGCAGCATTGATAATGCAGTCATTAAAATTGATGGTCCTGAAGTGCCAATTATGGACGGTAGTAGTAAACCTTTTGTGTTTATGATTGAATGTGCAGGTAAAAAATTACAAAATGCTCCTAAAAAATATCTAAAAATTTTAAAAGAGATTAAAGTAGTTAATAAAGACTGTGAATTATATTGTACCCCTTCCGAACACATTACTGTAGATTTAACTATTGATTTTAGTAGTAAAGCTATAGGGAAGCAAAATCTAAATTTTGGAGTTCAAGAATCATTTACTAAAAATATTGCTGATGCTAGAACTTTTGGTTTTATAAAAGATGTTGAGTATCTGAAAAGCAAAGGACTCGCACAAGGTGCCTCATTTGAGAATGCTATAGGAATAGACGAGCATGATAAAGTATTAAACCCAAGTGGCTTACGTTATGCAGATGAGTTTGTGCGTCATAAACTATTAGATTTATTCGGCGATTTATATACAAGCGGCATTAGCATTGTAAGTGCAATTAAAGGGTATAAAACCAGCCATGCTTTTAATAACGAATTATTGCATAAAATATTTAGCGATACTACATCTTATAAATTTGTAACCAGTAACGAGTTATCATAATTATCTCATATTGATAAATTTCATTTTCTTTTTTGCATCCTTTTTAAATCTTTACATTTTTATTTCAACAGTATTAACTTTTATCTATAGCTTTTAATTTGACTATAATTTTTATAAAATAAATGTATCTTGAAGATAACTTACTTGGCTATATTAACTATTTTTTCTAAAAAAATTCTTTGAAACTGTGTATTTCAAAATTTGTATTATCTCGTATGCCGGAACCACTCTTATACATACTCCAATAATCCTTATCCTTTATTATTTTTGTAAAAGCTAATGTTTCTCTTATCACAGTCTAATTGCTCTAAATATTTTATATAGGAGTTTCTTTTATTAATATTACTTTTATCTTTTATTACTATTTTTTTGTTGTCAATAAGACAATCAATCATTAATGATGAAGTCATCATTACAACGTAATCCATAACTATTAATATATAAAGCACATTATCACTACTAATATAAGAGTTCAAATTTTGACCTAAATTATTTTCAAATACTCAGAAGCATTATAATTCATATATTATAAGATTGCTTCTTATTATCAAGATTAACTAACTTTGTATTATATAATTTTATGAATTTGACACAAACTACGAACTTGAAAAGTATAATTTGAATCATGAATTTTCACGCTCACTCCTAAAACAACAGCTCTACAGCTATCATGATCAGCAATATTAGGAATAAAAAGTACTGAAACTACATCAGTGATACTATTATTTAGTGAACTTGACTTTGTCTAAAACTAAATTAATAAGATTTAGCTTTGTTCAATATTTCACTAACACATGATTTTAAAAATCAAAAATTTATTTTTTCTCATATTTTTATAAATTTTACTTTTATTGTATTTATTATTTTAATTAATTTACAACTTGAGTTATATTATAAATTCTAATCAACAAACAAAATAAATGACTGGAAAAGAATTAAATAAAATTGTTGCAGCCATCTTATTTGCTAGTTTAATTGCTATGATTGTTAGATTTGTTGCAAATATATTATATAAACCGAACTTACAAGTGTTAAATCGCGGTTATAGCATTGCAATTCAGGAATCATCAGTAAACACAAATGCTACAGTAATCGTGCAAGAACCGGTAAATATACCGGAAGTGATGAAAACTGCTAACGCAAATCATGGTCGTGAAATAGTAAAAAAATGTTTAATGTGTCATTCTCTTGACAAAGATGGTCCAAATAAACTAGGACCACATCTTTGGAATATAGTAGGAAGATCCAAAGCAAGCATAACAGACTATAAATACTCCTTTGCTATATCAAAGCTTGGAGGCGTATGGGATGATGAAAATTTATTTGCTTTCTTACACAAACCAAGTAGCTATGCCCCAGGAACTAAAATGTCCTTTGCAGGTATATCAAAACCACAAGACATAGCTGATGTAATATTATTTTTAAAAAACTATGTTCATGATAAATAATTCTCTCAACGAGATATGGTTAATAATTGGTATAATTTGTATACTTGTTGAATGCTATATAGTTCAAAATATAGGTTTCTTATTCTTAGGACTTGGAGCATTATCAAACAGTCTTGTTGTATATAACAATCCTCTAGTTACTTTAATAAATCAAATAACATTCTTTGGTGTATTTTCACTTTTATGGTTTTGTATCTTATATTTTCCTCTTAAAAAATATATTTATAATAAAACTAATAGAACACAAAATTACTCGGATATGATAGGAAAAACAGTAGAGGTTTATAGCCCTACTGTTTCTGCTAATACTATAGGACAAGTCAAATGGTCTGGCACTATTATGAATGCTTATCTTGCTCCGAATGAAATCGATGCAAAAGCAGGAGAACAACTTTTTATCACCAGAGTAAAGGGGAATATACTAATTTGTTCTAAGCATAGACTTAATAATAATTCTTATAACAACATAAATGCTAATTTGTATAAAAAATTATAATTATATGAAGAAAGTACTAAGTACTTTACTATCATTTAAAATACTCACTTTATAGCATTTTTTGTTTTTCTTAGATGACCACGTATTCTACAGTTTCTTACAATGATGGTGCAGATAAGATCTAGACATTTTCTTTAAACCAATCAAAAGCTTTTTTAAAGAAATTAATATTTTCATCAAGTCTAATATGAGATAAAGCTTTTTGCTGCTTTAATGCATGAATTTTTAACATTCCTATAGCTGCAGAATACATAGCAGGATTATAGTCTTCTGTAAAACCAGCAATAATCTCTGGTTTACCAATTCTAATCTGTTTTTCAAAAATTTTATTTGAAAGCTCTTTAAGCCCTCTAAGCTGAGATCCACCTCCAGTAATTACAACTCTAAAAACTTCCAACTGACCTTTTGTTGCTTTATCATATTCTGCTTTTACCATTGATAATATTTCTTCAGCTCTTGCACTTATTACCTCAGCTAATCTATAAATCGTTAATGAAATATTTAAATTATTAGGAGTATCAACCTGAAAATCATCAATATTTATAATACTATCTTTCTCAAATAAAGGTATAATTGCATTACCGTATAAAATTTTTAACTTCTCCGCGGTAACAAAATCGATTCCGAATACTTTAGCAATATCCAAACTAATATGGAAACTACCTATATTTAAATACCATGTATATATTAATTTATCGGCAAAAAAAATGCCACAAGAAGTTGTTTTATCTCCCATATCTATAATAAGCGCACCTAAATTTTTTTCATCATTTGTAAGACAGCTAATAGCAGAAGCATAAATTGCTAGAGTAATGTTTGTAACTTCAACATGACATTTAGCAAAACATTGTACAATATTTGATAATAAATTTGAACTAGCAGCAATAATATGTAATTCACAACTAAGTGCTCTACCGTACATACCGATAGGATTCTCGACTGAATTATTATCAAGTGTAAATTCAAGAGGAAAATAATGAATAATTTCCTGATTTTTAAATTTAAATTCAACTAATGCTTTTTGTAGTAACTTTTTAATATCCTGCTGTGTTACGGTTTGCCCGTTAATTTTAATGGTATAATTAATATAATAAGATTTAGTCTCAGCTCCCGACAACGATAATATAACTTTTTTTATGTTTTTACCGCAATCTTTTTCAAGTGCATAAATTGCTGTAAGAATACTAGTTTCAGCATTTTTTAAATCTAATATCACTCCTGACTTAATCCCTTTAGAATGATGTAAATTTTGGCCAGCTACTTTAATTTCACCCTTTTTACTAATATAGGCAGCAATTACGGCAATCTTACTACTACCGAAATCAAGTGTTACAAAATTTGATATTTTCTCTTTCATTTTTATGCTTCTTATTATAAAAATTTCATTGCAAAGAGTGCAACCAACGTTGCAATTCAGAAAAAGATTTTAAAAAATTATGTAAATCAGAATTTTTAACTTGATTGCTTCATTGAATTACTACTTAATTCTAGTCATAACTACAGGAAACTGTAAAATGCAAACAAGCTTGCTTGGCAATGATTATTCTCAATATTTCTGTATATAATATTTATTTCTATCTCTTAAATCCAAAGCCTTATAATTTTGATTAAAAAGCCTATTATTCTTATTGAGTGCATCGATATACTTTAATGCTGCTTCAAATTCTTTTTCAGGTAATTTTATACTTATATTCCCTTTAAGATTTAAATCCCATCTTCTATCTCCAACTCTTATAGCAACTAAAGTTTTATTTAGTAATGCAGGATATTTCTTCAGCTCTAATACTAATTGACTTGCATAGATGTTCGCACCTTCACCTACAACATGTAATAAGTGAGAAAAAGGTTGGATATCTTTACTAATTTTGTAACCTTCTTCATCAACTAGGAAAAGTTGATTATTAATTTGCCAAATAGCAATAGGTTCTCGTTCAAATAATTTTATATATACTGTATTTGGTAATCTTCTACTTACATATACTTCCTTAATCCATTTACTTTTCTTTAAATTATTGCTAATTTCATCTAATTTAAGAGCAAAAATAGAACTGCGCTTATTCGCATTTAAAACCTTTAATATTGTAAGCTCATCAACATTTTGCTGCCCTTCAATAATCACATTCTCAAGTCTAAATCCAAGTTTTGTTGTAATTTGATATATATTTGTTATTAGGTATGTTTTTATGCTAGTAAAATATTTGGTAAAAACAAATAGACATACAAAGATCATTAAAACAATCTTAAGCCCTAATATTGCTTTTTTGTACATTAAGCCCAATTTTCTGCGTAATGAAATATTATTAGTATTTTTTTGTTTTTTTTTATTTGAGCTTGTTTTTTGTCTCATGATTCAAAACTTGCCATCTTTATAATTTCTTCAATTAAGTTAGTAAAACTTATCCCTGCATAAGCTGCAATTTCTGGCACTATTGATAAAGGCGTCATCCCAGGGTGTGTATTGATCTCCAAAACATATAATTTGTTTGTCTGCTCTTCTAAAATGAACTCTGCTCTAACAGGACCTTTACAATTTATTGTTTTATAAATTTTTTCTGATTCTATCAGTAATTTTTTATATAAATTAGCAGGCAGCTGGGCAGGACACACATGCTTAGCAAATCCTTTATTATATTTAGTTTCATAATCATAAAAACGATTTTTTAGTAATTTAATTTCTAAAACACCTAAAGCTTTACCATTTAATAATGCTACTTGCAATTCTTGCCCTTGTATATACTGCTCTATTATTATATCTTCACCATAAGGAAAATCATAATCTATAAAGTGAAAATCATCTTCCTCAAATATTACTTCAACACCAATACTTGATCCTTGCTTAAGAGGTTTTATTACATATGGTCGCTTCATAGGATCAGTGTTTATATGATCGCTTTTACTAACAACAATGCTGTCTGCCATGTTAATATTATTTTTTAAGAAACAGCTTCTAGAGTGTATTTTATCGAATGCTAACGCTGAAGATAATACACCACTATGAGTATAAGGAATACGCATTATATTAAGTAATCCTGGTAAACAACCATCTTCACCATATGTACCATGTAAACAGTTAAAAACAATATCAGGGTTTATTTCTTGTAATTTAACCGCAATATCTGCCCCCATATCAATAAATGTAACTTTATATCCTAATTCAATTAAAGCTTTACTAACTCCAACACTTGATATTAAAGATACCTCACGCTCGGCAGACATACCACCAGCTACTAATGCTATATGCTTTTTACCGGTACCACTTAATATTTTTACTACAGAGTGTTCTAGCAAATGTGTTTGATATTTGTTCATATTTTTACTTTTTTATTAGTATTACTAAAATATAAGTTGCAATAAATATCAGTATACTTGAAAAGATTTTTTCTCAATCATCTGCTAAGCACATCTTCGTAATAACGGTTTTTAAACATATTTTCCAATTCTTTTTATTTCCCAATTCAACTCCACTCCACTATCTTCAAATACTTTTTGCCGTACAAAATTACCTAAATCTTCTAAATCTTTAGCAGTAGCATTGCCATTATTAATCATAAAATTACAATGAAGTTCTGACATTGAAGCACCGCCTATTCTATAGCCTCTAAGTCCTGCTTTGTCAATAAGTTCCCAAGATTTACACCCTACAGGATTTTTAAAAGTACTTCCACCTGTACGCTCTTTAATAGGCTGTGTTGATGATCTTGTAGTATTTATTTTATTCATCTTTAATAAGATATTCTGACTATCACCTTTATTTGCTTTAAAAATAGCTTTGAGAAGGATTAAATCTTTTGGTAAATTGTTACCACGGTATTTAAAACCGATCTCTTTATTCGTAAATGTTAAAAAGTTTCCTAAAAAATCAAGTGCTTCAATCTGCACTATAATATCTTGAAATGCAGAGCCATAAGCACCAGCATTCATCACTACTCCGCCACCGATAGTCCCTGGAATACCCACTAAAAACTCAAAACCGGAAATAGCATTTGCTTGACAAAATTTTGCTAAATTATAATTAAGGCAACTGCTCCCTACTATCAAATGATTATCTAAAAACTCAATATTGTTAAAATTCTTACCAAGCTTTATAACTACCCCTTCTATTCCACCGTCTCTTATAATAATATTTGAGCCCGATCCAAAAGTAGTGATAGGTAATTTTTTATTATTTTGTATTAAGAAACTTTTTAAATCTGCAGAATCGAAAGGTTTAAAGAAAATTTCAGCATTACCACCTACTTTAAACCATGTCAAATGTTTTAAATTATAATCTTTTTTATACTCACCTTTGATTATCGGTAAAATTGACATATTTTTACTTTCATCGAATAACTTTATCATAAGAGCTTGTATCGAAGTCTGTATTTTGAGAGCTCGCTAAAATCTCTTGTGATAACAATCTCCTATCTAATTCATTAGCAAAACTTGAAATATTACCTGCTCCCATCATAATTATCATATCACCGGAAGCTGCATGATCTATAATAACACTAACAACATCATCTAGCTCTGCTAGAAAATTTGCCTTATCGTGATACTTATTCTGCGTCATCTTATCAACTAAACTTTGTCCTGTAATTCCTTCTATAGGCTTTTCACCTGCAGCATATATATTGGTAATATAGAGTATATCCGCATCCGCAAAGCAAAGCATGAAATCATCAAATAAATACTTTATTCTTGAATATCTGTGAGGTTGGAAAATAGCAATAACTTTACCGTTTTGTTGATTTGCTATATTTTTAGCCGTTGCAAGCGTTGCCTTTATTTCCTCAGGGTGATGAGCGTAGTCATCAATAATCACAGCTTGATTATATTCAGCTACTTTAGTAAATCTCCTTTTTACTCCTTTAAAATTATTAAAGCCATTTTTAATAGCTTTAATACCGAAATCTAATTCTATTCCGACTGCAATTGCGGCAAGACTATTTAAAATATTATGTCTTCCAGGCGTTGGAATAGTAATTTTTTCAATAATAGTTGTGCCTAATACATTTGGTAGACTAATTTTTACGTCAAAAGTAGAGGAAGCAATATCAGTATTAATATTAAACGCTATAATATGAGCATCTTCTGCATCAATTCCATAAGTAATAATTTTCCTTTCAGTAATATCATCTACTAACTTACGCACTATTTTATGATCGATACAACAAACAGCAAAACCATAAAAAGGTAGATTTGTAATAAAACTTCTAAAAGCACCAATTAATATTTCAAAATCTTGATAATAATCTAAATGTTCAGGGTCAATATTAGTTATTATTGCAATAGTTGACGGAATGTGAATAAACGTTGCATCAGATTCATCAGCTTCAGCAATTAAATAATTACTTGAACCAAGATATGCATTAGTAGATTTATTATTTATAATTCCGCCATTAATAACCGTAGGATATAAGCCAGCTGCTTCAAATAAACAAGCAATTAAAGAAGTAGTAGTTGTTTTACCGTGCGATCCAGAAACTGCTACTGAACATTTTAATCTCATAAGTTCAGCAAGCATTTCAGCACGCCTAATAATCGGAATTTTACGTTCTAATGCCTCTTTTATTTCAGGATTATTTTGGTGAATAGCTGATGAGATAACAACATACGAAACATTTTTAATGTTCTGCTTAGCATGTCCTAAAAATATTTTAATACCATATGACTCAAGTCTTTTAGTATTATAATTTTCTACTAAATCGGAACCTTGTACTTTATAACCTAGATTATGTAATATCTCAGCAATACCGCTCATTCCAACACCACCGATACCTATAAAATGTATAGTTCCTAAAGTTTGATTAGTTTTTTTTAATTCAAGTAATAGCATTGAAGTTTAATCATTTAAAGTTGAATTTAGCATAAAGATCATTACCTATGTATATCATCCTATAATTAAAGTGTTGCTCACTATATTAAGTTATACGTACTATTCCTTAGCTTATGGATTCTTGAATATTTTCAAAATTGATTTTGGTATAATTATAACATTTTTACACTTCATCTACCCTATCAAATTTTGCTTCAGAATAGAAATTTCCTTGCAGCCCACTCACTTTTAGATCAATTAAAAATTGAGCTATTTCTCCATTTTCTACAAATTCAGCGACAGTTGCAATACCTAAATCTTCTGAAATTCTAATTAATCTTTCTACAAAATACCTACTTTGTACATCACTTGTAATACTACGCACATATTTACCATCAATTTTAATAATATCAATTGGTAAGCTTTGAAGTTGTTTAAAAGAAGTGAAACCAGAACCAAAATCATCTAATGCAAATTTACATCCATACTTACGTAGTTTATTAATAAATAAAGTGATTTTATCATAATTTTCATTGAAAGAAGTTTCTGTAATTTCAATAATTAAACGATCTCGCACATTATGAACTTTCAATAAGTTTTCTGCTATTTCACATAAAGCTTCATCACTAGTTCCTATATTTGAAATATTAACTGCTAACATTAAGTTAGGATTACGTGCCAGTTCATTAATAGTCATTTCTAAAACGATTTGATCAATTATAAAAATTAATCCTTTATTTTCAGCAATAGGTATTATCTGTCCTACAGAAATATAAACACCGTTTTCGTCAGGTATACGAAGAAGACATTCATAATAATGAATTTTCATAGTATTACGATTTATTATAGGCTGATAAGCAAAGCGCATAGTCTTTTTTACTAAGGCTTTTCGTAATAAGTTCAGCTGAAGATTAGATTTTCTGATATTTTCCAAATCATGTGCTGTACTACTATATTCACGATAATAATAATTATTATTTTGTGAAAGTAACATATTTAATGCTTTTGCAATTGATTCCGCATTATTCATTACTGTTGTAAATTTAATACTTGCTATATAACAATTCATATAAATTGCTGGCCTCTCTTCATTAATATAAAGCTGCGACAATAAATATAATTTTCTAGCAAAATTTTTAATTAGGTCAGAATCAGTAGTATTGAGTATAAATAATATTCTATCTTCATTTATTATCTTAAATGTAGCGAAAATATTAAGTTCTTTGCTTACATTTTTAATGATTTGATCTAAATCCTGAATAATAAAATGCTTATCTTGCTCTATAAATTCTATTTCATCATAATTAATTAATCTACAAGCGAAACATACACCTTTTTGCAATTTATCTATCTCATATTGTAAATTTTTATAATCCGTTATTAATTCTGACATTGCAATTTTTATCATAAAATTATATATTTAAGAATATTAAGACATTTTTACTTTAAATGAAATAAAAATATGAGCCGCATAAAAAGGATGCAAGAAAAATTAAGTGTGTTAAAACCATATTTTCAAGAAATAATAGATGAAAGTTATAAGCATGCTAGTCATTATGATGGAATTCATAGTCATATAAAAATAAGAATTTCTGCAGAAACATTACAAGAGCAGAGCTTGATTTCATATCATCGCACTATTAATAACTTACTCGCGGATGAATTTAATAATGGCTTGCATGCGTTATCGATAGAGGTATTATGAAAACAAATAATATTTTAAAAGTAGCAGTTGGAGCCAGTAGCGTAGCACAAAAAGCTCTAAATAGTATAGCAAATAAAAGCTATAGCATCATTGAAGATAAAATACTTAAAGGTCATTACATTACTCGCGCAGAATTTGAAAAATTACAAACTTTAGTAATAAAACTAAAAAAAGAATTAACAGAGTTAAGTGGCAAATAATTAATTAACTATCTTTAGAATTTTTACTTTCAGATTTTTTATTGCTCACTTAATATTATTTTTATTAATTTAAAAACTGCTGTTTTATCACAACATTTATTTCAAGTGCTTTCTTTAGCATCTTTAATTTCATATATAGGATTCATATGCGGAGGATGTAAGATTCTATTACAATTGCGCATATTGCACTTTTGTACTTTTTATATTTTCAGTAGTACTCACTGCTTTGCTATACACTAAATCTGTAGTATAACAAAGTTATCTTTATACTCTTTCATTAGATAAGGAAATCAATTGAATATTACTTATTTGCTTCAGTTTCTAGCATTTTATTAAGATTTCTTAAAACACTAATTTGTCAAATATTTTACTCTTTATAAGAGAAAAAACTAGTAATAACGCTTTTACTTACTGTATAAGTTCCTGTAATAATGAATGAGAATCATTTATACTCTTTTTAAATAATCGATTTTATACCAACGACCAGATTTATCTAAAAACCTTACATCAAACATACTTTGCTCATATAAATTATTATAATGTATAACTCTTTAAGTAATAAGTAAATAATATGATCAATATTTACTTTAATAGAATAATTATTGCTATTAAAAACATTATGTGCTTTGATCAGTTCGGATTGATACTCTTGCCGACATGCCTGGGACTAGAGTATCATTTGTGGGTGCAAAATCTATTAAAACAGGTACACGTTGTACAATTTTAGTAAAATTACCAGTCGCATTATCTGGTGGAATTAAACTAAATTTAGCTCCGGTAGCAGGTGCAATATTACGAATCTTCCCGTAAATTACCTTGGCAGGCAAAGCATCAAATACAATTTTGACTTTCATTCCGGACTTAAAATTCTTAATTTGGGTTTCTTTAAAATTAGCCTTAATATACATAGTATTATCTTGCACTATAGAAAATAATACCTTGCCCTTTACTATATAATTCCCGATTGCTAAATTACTATTACTAAATATGCCTGGTACCATAGCAATAATTTTAGTATTTTGTAAACTTCTTAAGGTTACTTTTTTATTTTCTATTAGTTCTTTAAGTTTTTCCTGTGCTGCTGCTTTTTCAAGTTCAAGAAGTTGTAAATTGTGCTTAGATATATCTAAATCTAATTGTGCTTGCTTATACTCCGTTTTAACTTTTTGATATCCGTTTTTAGAATCATCTAACGTTTTAGAGCTAACAAATTTAGCATTACTTAATGCCTGTACTCTAGTCAAATCTATTGAAATAATATCAAAGCTTATTTTAGTCAGCTTTAATTTTTCAGTCACTTGTTCTAGACGCATCTGTCCTATTGAAATTTTTTTTTCTATAATTTCTATATTTTTTATGCAAGCTTGAATCGATGCATCAAGTGCTGCAAGCCTTGCCTTATAATCTCGATCATCAATTTCACCTATAAGATCACCTTTATTAACTCTAGTATTATTGGTAACGAACAACTTTGTTAAAACACCGCTAACTTCGGTACTAACATTCGAAATATCTGCATCTATATAAGCATTATCAGTAGATTGCGTATTGGCCCAAACATAAATTCTATATCCAAAATAAGTAAATACTATTAAGACTATAATAATTACATACTTAATAAATGAATGATATTTATATTTGTAGATAACTTGTTGTAATACACTGAACATAATGCACTTTATCAATCTACTCTATGTTTTAAAAAATAACAAATTGGTATAGAAAGAACATATATCATTGCAATTAATGGCAATGAATACCATGGATATATAATAAGATTTATAATCACAATAGCGACTAAAATCATTGCAAGAGATAAATATTCAGGTTTAATACTTAAATTTTTTGTTGAGATTGTAGGAAGCCTACTAGCAAGTAGAAAAGCTACAATAGCTAAATATATATTAATTGTTATAGTATGAGTACGTGTATTGATATTTAATAACGTACCAATTTCAAAATCTATCATTACAGGCGTTAAAGCAAGTAAAGCACCACATGGAGCAGGTACACCAGTAAAAAAATCTTCAGTTTTTTTATCGTGTTTCAATTGATAAATCCCAACGTTAAAGCGAGCTAAACGTAGTGCCATACACACTATAAATAACAGCATTACCGCTGATGAAAACACCTTATACTCATATTGTTGAAAAGACCATAAATATATTAAATAAGCAGGAGCTATACCGAAATTAGCAAAATCACATAATGAATCAAGCTCTGCACCAAATGGACTAGCTGCATTTAGTATCCTGGCTATTCTACCATCGATACCGTCAATAATTGCTGCGACTATAATACAATATACTGCAAGCTCCCATCTACTATCCAAAGCAAATTTTATAGAACTCATACCAATTACTAAACCAAGCAACGTAATAAAGTTTGGAATTAGTTTTATTAGAGGTACAGGCTTAGTGATTATAGATCTACGAATTTTTAACAATTTTAATACTCAAAAATACTTAATAAAGAACATCATGAGTTAAGCTAATGCAAGGAACGTTGGGAAACTTATAGACGAATTTTGAAATTCCTGCATAATAATTAGTGTGTAATTCTACTGTACAATAACTAGTAGTTACTTCCGCTCAAACTTAAATTCTTCTGTCTTTTTACGTCCAAAATCAGCAATGATAGTTTCACCGCCGATAGCAGTCTGTCCTTTACTCACTAATAAAGCTGTTTTTAACGGTAGATAAACATCTACTCTGCTACCGAAACGAATGATACCGTATCGCTCACCCATTTTTACTTCATTATCCTCTTCTAAATCACAAACTATACGCCTTGCTATAAGTCCAGCTATTTGAACAAAAACAATTTTCTGTCCTTGATCAGTTTCCATTAATACTGACTGGCGTTCATTATAAAGACTCGCTTTATCAAGTGAAGCATTAAAAAACTTGCCTGGATTATAATGAAGTGCTAAAATTTTCCCATTTGCTGGTATTCTATTAACATGGATATTAAAAATATTTAGAAAAATACTAACTCTAATCATTTCTAAATCACCAAGCCCTAATTCCGGAGGTGGTGATGCTTCCTTAATTTCTTGAATTATTCCATCTGCAGGACTGATTACTAAATCATCACTTATAGGTACAAAACGATCAGGATTACGGAAAAAATAAATACACCAAATAGTAGCAATAAATCCAATACAACCAAGTTTTTCATTAAACGATGCTAATAAAAAACTTACTAATGCAAAGCTAGCGATAAATATATATCCTTCACGATGAATAATTTTAAATAAATCATTATATTGTTTCATTTTAATCTCTATAAATCTCCTTATTATTTTAAACTATACCGGCTCTGCATTATCATCTTGGTTCTCAAGATCGTCTGCATCCTCTTCGTGAGTGCTAGCTTTTGCTTCTTGAGCAGAACCAAGAGCATACACGCATAAATCTGGCAGTGGGACAGAGTTCTTTTTTGCAAGATCATTTAGCTGCGATATTGCTTTCATCACTTCATCAGGAATAGTACCGCCTCTTTCATCAGATAACCATTTTGCTTGAAATTGCAGCGGATGATGCCCTTCTTGTGGTGTGCCTATATAAAACTTAAATTTTGCTCTTTGTCCACCAAAATCGCAATCAAATTCAAACTCTTTATAAGATGCCATAACTTTATGTAAGTATTAATTATATAATAATATTCTAACAATAAAAATTCGAATCTTAAATAATTTCTATCCAAGCTGTCACGATATCAGATCTTTTAAAACTTATGGAATGCTTTTTTACTACAGATATAGTTATAAAATATTATTTCGCTAAAAAACATCTTTCTAATTATCAATTAAAATAACTGATACAGATAACCTTTAATATTTTTAAAGTTTCTTAGCAAGATAACGATTTGCACATATAAATTTATCGCTAGAATCTATAATTATCCCACCTGCTTCCTTAATAAGAAGCTCAAATGCATAATATAATGTAAAATTTAATAATGATAAGCATATTAAATCCACTTTACCTAAAGATACAAGAGCAGCTCCATAGCAAGGAGACCCAAAAGATCTAATATTATCTCGCTTTATTTCTTCAAAATTATCATAACTTAAACCTTCAACAATTGCTAAACAATTCTTTAAATCTGCATTATCAGACACTCTCAGTCTTAATCCATGATAATTAGAGTTAAAATTATTTTTTTCTATCCAAGCTCCTTTACCCTTTTCAGCATAATAAATTTCATTAAGAACAGGAAAATATATTACAGTAGAAGCAGTAGTCAAAGCATCTTGATTCCTTTTTAAATAAGTTACGGATATAGCAAAAAAAGGTATACTCCTGCAAAAATTATTTGTGCTATCTATAGGATTAATTAAAATGATACTCTCATAATTATCATTTAAATCAAATATATCTTCTGGAAAGAATAAATATTGTGTATGTCTTTGTAATTCTTTACATAATAAAGTTTTTAATTTTAAATAAGATCGTTGACAAAATTCTTCATTTCTTACAGAATTTTTCTGTAGCATCTCTAGTTCTAAAAAATCTCTATTTAAAAACTTAACTGCTTTACGCATCGCATTCATTAATAAATTAGTTATAGGTTGCATAATGAAAATTTATTTAGCACGCTCTACATATGTCATATCATCAGTTTTAACAACAATTTTTTCTCCTATTGCTAAATATTGCGGCACCTTAACTTTAATACCGTTTTCTAAAATTGCAGGTTTATAAGAAGAGGTAACTGTTGCTCCTTTTATTACTGGATCAGTTTCACTAATTGCTAATATAACAGTTGGAGGAAGCACAATAGTTAAAGGCTTGTCATTATAAAATTCTACTTTAACAATCATATTTTCAGTTAAAAAAGGTAGTTTTGCTTCTAAAATTTCCTTAGGAACATTTATTTGATCAAAATGCTTAGTATCCATTAATACTAAATTATTACCTTCAAAATATAAAAATTGACAATCTTTTTGTTCAAGTTCAGCTTTTTCTAAATAATCAGAAGAGCTAAATCGACCATTACGCTTTGTACCTGTTTTTAAATTTTTCATCTCAACTTGCACATAAGCACCGCCTTTCCCAGGCTGTGTATGTTCAGGCGTTTTGCTTACAACCCATAAATCATTATTATAAACTAGTATATTACCTGTTCTAATTGAATTTGCTGAAATTTTCATATATTATAAATTTTAAGACTTTTAATTAATATAAATATACAAATTATTTCCTTTAAATACAAGAATTTAATCTTATGACCACAATATTAGTAGTAGACGATATAGAAACCAACATTAAGTTACTAACAGCAAAACTTTTAAAAGAGTACTATACAGTTCTTACTGCAAATAGCGGAAAAGAAGCATTATCAATTCTTAAAAAGGAGAAAATCGATACTATACTCCTTGATGTTATGATGCCGGAAATGGATGGATTTGAGGTATGTAAAATAATCAAAACAGATCCAGGCACTACTCATATACCTGTTGTAATGATCACTGCACTTTCTGATATTGATGATCGAGTAAAAGGTCTTGAAGCAGGAGCTGATGAATTTTTAATAAAGCCTATTAATGATACTGCTTTATTTGTAAGACTGAAATCACTATCTAGAATGAAAAGCTTAATTGATGAGTTAAAACTTCGTAATAGTACTAATGCATTATTAGGCGTAACAAATATCGAAATTCATGACAATTTGACAGATAAAAAAATATTACTCATTAATGATGATGTAGTACAAGCTAAAAATATAAAACAAATTCTAGTTAAACTTACCAAGTACGTAAAGGTAATAAGTAATTCAGATGAATTAGATATTATAAATGAATATACACCAGATTTAGTCATTATCAGCAGTACACTTGAAAATGAAGATCCTTTAAGAATCAGTGTTATTTTAAGAGGTAAAGCAGAAATAAGTGGCGTGGTAATAATTTTACAAATTGATGAAGATGGAATGCCTTTAGTTGTAAAAGGTATTGAACTCGGCATTAATGATTATTTCATTTATCCTATAGAAGAAAATGAATTACTGGCTAGGATTAGAACACAATTAAGGCGTAAACAATATCAAGATAATTTACGTAATGATCTTGAACAAAGTGTTAATTTAGCAGCTAAAGATGGTCTAACAGGTTTATTTAATCGTCGTTATTTTGATATACATCTCAAACAAATGATTGAGAAAGCTAATAAAGAAAATATTAAATTATATTTACTGATGTGTGATATAGACAATTTTAAACATGTAAACGATACTTACGGTCATCAAGCAGGAGATAAGGTTTTAACAATTGTATCACGTATTTTGAAAAATACTCTCAGAGTAACAGACTTAATAGCAAGGTTCGGTGGTGAAGAATTTACTATACTTTTAACAGATATAGATATTTCTAAAGCAATTGAAACTGCGGAAAGAATTAGAGTAAAAATAGAATATATGGATTTTTATATTGAAGGTCAAATTGAACCGTTAAAAAAAACTATTTCAATAGGAGTAACGGAATATAAAAAAGAAGAATCGATAGAATCGATCATTAAACGTGCTGACAAAGCAATGTATAAAGCTAAAACAACTGGAAAAAATAAAGTAGTACAATTATAAATTTTCTTTGATTTTTAAAAGTAAAAATAATGAAGAATTCTTCTAATAAATATCTTGATTTACCATATAGACCAGGTGTAGGCATGATGATATTAAATGCTGATAACCAAATATTTGTCGGGAAAAGAATAGATACAAAAATATCTGCATGGCAAATGCCTCAAGGTGGGATAGTTCCAGGTGAAACACCGAGTATTGCAGCAATGCGTGAAATGTTAGAAGAAATAGGAAGCAATAAAGGCTATATTATTGCGGAAAGCAAATGCTGGTATAGTTATGATGTACCAAGCTTTTTAATACCTAAATTATGGAACGGTAATTTTCGTGGACAAAAACAACGCTGGTTTTTAATTAGGTTTACAGGAAATAATAAAGATATTAATATACATACATCTAATCCAGAATTTGATCAATGGCGTTGGACATCACTTGACGAGCTATTATCTATTATAATTCCTTTCAAACGCAAACTTTATCAAGCAGTTGTAAAAGAATTTGAATCATTAATTCAGTAAAAACTGATATATGCAATAAAATTGAATTAGGTTTAATTTACTATATTTAATCGCCTTTTAATTATCTATTTGACCTAGCTAGATATATGTTTAGTGCTACATATTATTAATATTCGTGATATCTCTTATGCCTAAGATAATTATTGTTAAAATTATAATACTTGCAGCAACAATGTTTTATTCAATTAATTCATTGATAGCATTAAATAAACAGTTGAGGTATTCCGCTAAACAATAAACTAATATCACAACTAGATGAATGATATGTACTAACATACTTTATTATGTTGTAATTATTTTTACCTATTATATAGGCAGTAAATGCATATTATAGATATATCAATAGAATCTCTTTTGATGAAACAAGTTTATAATACAATAATAGGATTTGTTTTTGTTACACAATAACTTTATCAATGTGAGCTCTTACTGCATTAAAAATCATGATTTTAATCTTTAAATATAACACCAATCTAGATTTATTAACAATATGTATCAAAGTATTATCAGATTATAAAACATTTTTAAATATCAAGAATATACCTGATTTATACAATCACAATGCTTTGTTATTGCTAAGATTAAATTTTTGATAAAATTTAATATGCTAATTTAGCATAACATTATGTGTATATCATATATCTTATTATCAATATAATTGTTATAATTTAGTTCATTGAAGCAATATGATCATTGTGTGATTTGTGCTATTATTATACTTAATATCTAATATTAAAGTTGCTTTCTTTGAGATTATTAATTGCATCCCCACAGCACTTACTACAACAAAGAATGAATGATTACACTATCCTACTTTATAGTTGCAAATTCTATAGCTTCATTTTATCTAAAATGATTTCAGATAATACTTCAAGCAACTACAGTCAAGCAGCTCACATTTTCTCACTTATTTATTATTATCAATTTATTCACTATTATAATGTTCATCTAAATATGATATAACAACTAGTCCCTAAAATTTCTCCTAATAATTTTGAGACTATTCTTCACTTTTTTGTGAAATTGATATTAACAAGTCTATAGTATTATGAGTTTATTAAAGACTTCTTGCATAACATCTTTCTAAATGTAATGCAGCACTTGAATCCTTATATAGATTTGAATACACTGCATTTCTATGTCTAATAGATTTAATATTGTGAAATTAAAGAGATATTGTAACTTATCCTCAAATACCTAAAATGCTAGTATTTTAATTGTTTTACTATGACTAAATACTGAAAATAAACAATAGCATATCATCGTGATTTAGCGAATAACCGCTAAAAACCCTATAATATGGATATATTCTTTTAAAACTATTCAAGTGTACTAATTATAGAATTGACAAAAAGACGAATGCATGGTAGCGGGAGAGGGATTTGAACCCACGACACACGGATTATGATTCCGTTGCTCTAACCAGCTGAGCTACCCCGCCATAGAATGTTGATATTTTGTTTTAAAATAGTAATTTTAACGTTTAGAGAATTGTGTTTTCTTACGTGCTTTACGTTGTCCGTATTTCTTACGCTCTACTACCCTGGAATCACGTGTTAAAAGACCACCTTTACGCAAAATAGCATGAAAACATGGAGCAGATTTATCCAAAGCTTTAGAAATTCCATGTAAAATAGCACCTTTTTGTCCTGAAATACCTCCACCTCTAACAGTACAAATTACATCATACTGATCAATAGTTTTTGTTAAAAGAAATGGTTGTAATATAGTTTTTATATAAGTTTCAGAAGGAAAATACTGATTTAGTATTTTATTATTAACAACTATTTTTCCTTTGCCTACTTTAAGCCATACTCGTGCTATAGCATTTTTCCTTTTACCTGTTGCATAAAACTGACTTGCATTATCTATTTTTGCTTTAGGAACTTTTAACACTGGTTTTAAAGATTCTTTAGTTAACTGCTTGACTACTTTTTCTGTTTTAATTTTCAACTCGGTCATACTCTATTACTTTTTATTTTTTGGATTTTTGCTAGCAAAATCATAAACAGTGGGCTGCTGTGCCATATGTGGATGTTCACAATTTGCATAAACATATAAATTACTCATTTGCTTCGCACCTAAAACATTTCTTGTAATCATTCTTTTTACAGCCATTTTAATAACTCTCTCAGGATATTTACCACTTAAGATTTTACCTGCTGTAGTATCTTTTATTCCACCTGGAAATCCTGTATGTCGATAATATACTTTCCCATCTTTATGATTCAGTTTTTTACCTGTTAATTTTATATGTTCTGCATTTATTATAATTATATTATCACCACAATCTAAATGAGGTGTAAAGCTAGGTTTATGTTTGCCTCGTAGCATAATAGCAACTCTGCTAGCAAGGCGCCCTAGTACAATATTTTTTGCATCAATGACCCACCATTTCTTTTCAATTTCCGATGGTTTTGCTGAATAAGTTTTCACAACAGTCTCTATTTAATTAAAAATTAAAGAATTAAAAAACACTTAAATAGCATTAATACCAGCTATTTGTCAAGTTAAATATCTCGTTTATTTGAAATTTACTATCTCATACTACAAATACTCTAGGCGTATGTGTATGTATTCATCCATACTCACCACTCATATTCTAAGCTAACGCTTTTTTAAATTAAACTGCATCTACCGATGCATATTTATTTTACTGCCGAATATTACTTTTCTATCGGTAGAAAAATATAAAGTATTATTTGATCTTAGTCCATAATAACGAATATTTTTCATAATTTGGATAATATTGGGATTCATTTTTAATACATTATTATCAATGTTGAAACTATATAAAATACCATTAACAGAAATGACATTTAAACTTTGCTGATTATTATTATCAACTCCTACAAAAGGCACTAAAAAAGTAGTAGGTTTTAGTCTCTTATCATCTTTCTCATAGTTTAAATCAGCTACAAACTGTACTTGCCCTGTTTCAGGATTCAATGCTGCTATTTGTCTAGCATTATTTATTATAAATAAGTTATTACCAATTAAAGCCATTGATTGAATATCATCAGCATTTATCTGCCACAACACACTACCTGTTAGTAAATTAAGCTTAATAAGCTTACCAAGACCGGTTGCTATATACAGGTTCATATTATCATGAACAGGGGCACATAAAATACTTGCTGCATCAAAATTCGGTATAGCTGTATGATCATTAAGATTTGTAAATTCAAAACTCCATCTTACTTCACCGTTTTTGATATTTAATGCAATTACTTGACCTGTGTTATAAGTTACTATTACATTGTCATGCTGTACTATCGGAATCATAGAATAACTAGCCGATAAAATTTCTGCAATGCTTTCATGATCCCATAACGTTTTTAAAGTTGCTGAATCTAAAGCAATAGTTTGATTACTGATAGTTTGCACTAAAATAGTATTATTATTTAGCGCAATAGGCTTAATTCTAATAATATCTGGAAGTTCTTTTCTAATAATTTCATAACCTGATTTTGCATCTAGTACTATTAATAACCTTGCACCGTATGTTATGTACAATTTACCATTATGGTATAAAATTCCTCCACCTATATAATTATCTTTTTTATGTTTACTTAAATTATAAGACCAAATAACCTTATTTTTCTCTATAGAAAATGCAGAAATATTAGATCTAATATCCAATACATAAATCATATCGCCTATAAAAACTGGCTCAGTAATTATTTTACTTTTAGCGAAACTATATTGTTTATTCTTCAGCATATTTACATTAAATTGATATACCTTTGCATTAGAATCTAAATATATAGGTTCATTAGTCTGAATTTCTAATTTAGGAGTCAACTCAACAATATTTTTTACCCTTTTCGATCCAAGCCCGTTACACGAAATTAAAATAAACGGTAATAATAGAAGTACTATTTTTTTTTCCATATTTGTCTGTCCTGAAGTGCAAATCATTATTTACTTAAATTTACAAGCAATGCTTTAGCTTGATCTTTTAACAAATCCGATACATTATTCGAAGCTAATAAATTTTTTAGATTTTTCTCTGCTTGCGTTTTCATATTATGCTTAATATCCAAAATAGATTTTATAATAGTTGCTGTAGCCCAAAACGGTTTTTTCTCATCATCAAAATAGTCTAAATATTTTTGCAATTTTTCCTTATCTTGAATATCAAGATTTTGATCATCAAGAACAATACAGCACCATGAAATTCGTGCATAAGAAGTAGAAATTTCGGAATATTCTTTATTTTCAATAATTTTATTAAGAAGCTCTTTTGCTTCTAAATATTTTTTTTCTGATATCTTTAGCGCTACTTGTTCTAATGCAGCTATTTCTTTTATTTTAGTATTACTACTAGTAACTAAATTCTCTAAAGTATTAAAAGCTAATTCGTTATTAGCTTTTGTTGTGTCCAAACCAATAGTCTTAACAAGGATATCGCCATTTTTTTTATTATTTTTAATTCTGTTATCTTTATTATTATTAATAATAACCATTATAGTAATAGCTACTATAGAAATGATTATTATAATCAGTACAAGCTTTTTGAAAAAAATTAACCTTTTTTCTTCATTTTGATCACTCAGTACTTCATCTAAAATATCTGTCATATTTTATTATTTTTATTTATTTTTACAGCCAAATTTGATCTTGGCATCTTCTGCCATTTTTTTAGATACAGAAGTTCTATGAATTGGAAATTCCTTATCAAGCGTAACAAGCACATTACATGCTTCCTGCATTTTTTTTAGCTCACCTAAGGACAGTGCTAACTTCAATAACCCATCAGAAGATTTTGCACCTTTCGGTGACTCTTGATAACATTTTAAATAGTTAATTGCTGCTCCATTATAGTCTTTTTGTTTAAAAAAACATTCCGCATACCAAAAATACGCATTACTAATTAGCGGACTATTAGGATATTTTTGGATAAAATTTTTAAATTTATCTTTTGCTTCAGTCAGTTTATTATCTTTATAAGCAGCAAGCGCTAAATCATAAGCTTGTTTATATGGAGCGATATCCTTATTCACGTCAAAGTTTTTTTTAGGTGTATTGTCATGAATATCTTTAAGTAAAGCTATATCAAAAATATCTTGTTTGTTTAAATTATGCGTTTCTAAAACTTCAATATTTTCTTCTTGATTCGGCATATTTAAGTTCTGCTTTAGCAGATCAATTTTATGTTGTAAAATCTCAACTTCACTGATTAGCTTTCTTATTGCTTGTTCTTGTTCATCTAGTCTATTTTCAAAATCATTATTTACTGCATATTTTAAAGGCCTTCCTTGAAGGATTTCACTTTTTCCTAAAGAAAATAAAAAAGTTAGTAATAAAATGATAAACTTCATATTTTGTAAAAATTTATAACTTTTTTATAATAGTGAAAATTTTTTAATATTCCACACAATTTTTTATATTTCCATAATCTGGAATAAATCGTCATGAACTACACAGACATATTGTTACATACTGCTAAACTACGATATGTAAAATTTACATACTCAATAATACATTAAAATGTATACTTAATTATATACAAGAATTCTATCATGAACAATTAATACTACCGTCATATACAAAAGTTATTGTGACTGTGGTACCTTTATTTATCTGACTTTGCAAATCAAATTTACCATTCATAAGTTCAACTAGCTTTTTAGTAAGCGGCAACCCAAGACCAGTACCCTCATATTTTCGACTAAGTTCACTATCAATTTGACCAAACTCTGATAAAGTTTTTGGAATATCTTTTTCCTCAATACCAATGCCGGTATCTATAACTTTTATATATACTAATTTTGCTAACTCGTCTTTTTCAAGTGCAATAGTAACACTACCGCCGGTATTTGTAAATTTCACAGCATTTGATAAAAGATTTAATAACACTTGTTTTAGTCTTTTTGGATCAGCATTTATAACAATATGCTCTTTCGGCAATCTACTAATTAGCTCTACTTCCGCTTGATCTGCACGAGGTTTAATCAGTATTAGCGAAGAACTAATTAATTTATTTAAATCAAGATCTATATTATCTACTTTTAATTTATCAGCAGAAGCTTTAGAAAGATCTAAAATATCATTAATCATACTAAGCAAATGTTTACCAGCATCATGTATATCTTTAATATAATTTTTACTTTTTTCTGTATCTCGTTCAGACATCAGAATCTCTGAAAAACCTATTATAGCATTAAGTGGCGTACGTAATTCATGACTAATATTAGCAAAAAACTTTGTGTTGGATGAGCTAGTTTTTTCTACTTTTACTATTTGAGCTTTTAAATTGCGATTTGTTGCAAGCTGCTCCTCGATAATTTGTCTAGCATAGTTAGTATTACTAATAATTATAGTACAAAATATTATAAAAATAATTATAAATGTTATAAAAACCTTTTGTTCAAGAGATGTTATATTTTTCCACTGACTAGTAATATTAGTATTAATCTCAAATACTGCATCTACAGAAAAATCTAAATTATGATCTATAACAGGGATATAACTAGTAATAAAAGAAGCGTGTTCTATTGTTAAATCACTTTCATTTTCTATTACTACCTTTGGTAGTAATATATGACTTGTAATACCTCTAAAAGCATCGCGCAGTGGAGCTTCTGAAGTAAAAGATTTTAAAAAAATTTTATCGATTTTTGCTATTACTATCTCAATTAAACTATCATTTTTATAATTGTCAACACTATACATATGTAACATATTACTAGTAATAAATTTATTACCTTTGAGATCGTAGAGAGAAATATTAATATTAAGATTGGTAAACCATTGAGCAGTAATCTTTACAAAATTAATAAAATCTTGATCTTGTAATAATTTTAAATAATCGAATTGATGTAATTTACTGATGACGTTTTTATGAATATTCCAAATATTATCAGTGTACAGTTCTACAATTTTAGTATGTTCCAAAGCTACTTGTTTCATTATCATTTCTTTTATCATAAAATAACGATAAAACAGCATATTTATAATAATATTAAGAAACAATATAATGAATGACAATCTTACTATATACTTATTATGGTTCATTACGAGCCCTAGTATTAATTTTTAGCTTAACTGATATCATAACTGCGCATTGGATTGTGTACATATTAAATCGTTATTTCAAACGAATAAAAGAATTGTTGCAATCATAAAGTATGATTCGAGAGATTACATATATCAGTTTTCTAAGCGCTTATGACTACAATCTATCAATGTATTAAAGCCGAGAATAATATTATTATCTCCACTTATCTCATTCCACTTATCTCATTGTTTAGCGTTCTCTTGTGTCTCAAGATTCATATTAATAATTAACCCTGTAATTACATCATAAGCACGAGCAAATTGATAATCTTTTTTATATAATTCCGATAATTCACTCTCTTCTTGCTTATTATTTTTGGCTTTTGTTTCTTTTTTACTATCTTTATTTTTTTCATTATCATTCTTTAAGTAATTTTTTAAAGAACTTTCTGAAAAACGCTTATCTATTTTTTTAACTTCTGGATACTCAACTTTTGCCGGCTCAATTAAAATATCAGGCTCTATTCCTTCTGCTTGAATAGAACGACCGCTTGGGGTATAATATTTAGATATAGTTAGTTTTACAGCAGCCCTAGAATTAATTTGTGTTAAAGCCTGAACTGAGCCTTTACCAAAAGATTTAGTACCAAGTATTATTGCTCTTTTATGATCTTGCAAAGCTCCAGCAACTATTTCTGACGCAGATGCAGAATTACCATTTATCAAAACAATCATCGGTACTCTTGGTGCTTTTAACGAAAACTCATTCGCTTTAGTTTCGCTATTACTTGACGTAGTTCTACCTTTTGTTGTAACAATGACACCAGAATCAATAAAATAATCACTAACGGCAATAGCTTGATCAAGTATACCACCAGCATTATTACGTAAATCGAGAATTATACCTTTAAGATTATCTTTGCTTTCAGTTTTTAACTTCTTTACTGCTGCCTTCAATTCAGAAATTGTTGACTCATTAAAAGTCGTGATACGTATATATGCGATATTATTTTTTTCTAGATGTGCTTTTATCGGTTTGATTTTTACTATTTCACGAGTAAGTTCTAGCTCTTGTGGTTTTGCTTCTTCTTCCTTGATTATCAACAATCTCACCTTAGTACCAGGTGTACCACGCATTTCTTTTATAGCTTTATTAGGACCAAGTGTAGAGACTAATTCGTCATTCACTCCTACTATATAATCACCACCTTTAAGCCCTGCTTTAAAAGCTGGCAAATCGTCAATAGACGATATTATCTTAATTGCACCACTATCATACATTATTTCCACACCGATACCACCAAATTCACCTTTTGTAAAAGTAAAAATATCTTCTAAATCTTCATCGGTGTAATAGTTTGAATGAGGATCAAGTGAGTTTAACATACCGTTAATTGCTTCATCTATCATTTTTTGCCTATCAGGTACCTGCACGTAATCCTTTTCGATACGTTCAAATACATCTTGAAATTGCTTATAAGCTTCTTGATTTGATATTTTATTTTCAGTTTCTTTTCCTTCTACTACACAATTTATACTAAAAAATAGTGCTATAATAAAACGTAATAACATAATACTCCAAATATATGTGTTTTATCACATCCTAGCTACTCCACAGAATCTTATAGTACAGGTTATACCATGAAATGAAGTGGTCAAGCAACGGTGTAACATTTTTCTTTAAATATCCAACTTGTTAATAATTTGATCCATTTTAACTAAAGCCTGTTCATAAATAAATTGAAATCTTTTTTCTGGCTTTTTACCCATCAAATCATCTACTATTTTATCAACATTCTGGACATCTTCTAAAGTAACCTTTAAAAGTGATCTTTTTTCTGGATGCATAGTAGTTTCCTTTAATTGTGCCGGCATCATTTCACCGAGACCTTTAAACCTACCTACTTCAATTTTAGCTTTACTAGTTTTCGATAATTTATACGTTAACTTAATTTTTTCCTCTTCATCACATGCATAATAAATTTTATTAGACTGCGTTAAACGATAAAGTGGAGGCTTAGCTAAATATAAATGCCCTTCTTTTACTAATTGCGGCATTCGTAAAAAAAAGAAAGTCATTAATAACGAAGCTATATGAGCACCGTCAACATCTGCATCAGTCATAATAATTATTTTTTCATAACGCAAATTTTCTTTTTTATAATTCTTTAAACTACCACAGGCAAGAGCTATTTCTAAATCTTGTATTGCTTGATTATTAATGATTTTTTCAAGTGTAGAACTCGCAACATTTAGCACTTTACCCCATAAAGGTAATACTGCTTGTGTTTCTCTATTACGTGCTTGTTTTGCAGAACCTCCTGCTGAATCACCTTCTACAATAAATAGTTCCGTCCCTTCAGCTGAAGTACGCGTACAATCAGCAAGCTTACCAGGTAAACGTAATTTTTGAGTGGCATTTTTACGCGAAATATTTCTTTCGTTTTTCTTGTTTCTTCTAAACTCAGAAATAGCAATTACATGCTCGAGTAAATGAGTTGCTAAAACTTTATCACTACTAAGGAAGTGATCAAAATGATCTTTTATTATATTCTCAACAAGTTTACTTACACCGTTTGATACTAATTTTTCCTTAGTTTGACCTTGAAAAGATGGCTCAACTATAAAAACTGAAAGAACAACACTCGCTGTTTCAAAAATATCCTCAATAGTGAGATTAGCAGATTTTTTATTACCTATCATTTCACTGTATGCTTTAAGCCCACGTAAAATAGCTGACTTAAGTCCTTGCTCATGTGTGCCTCCTTGAGGAGTAGGTACAGTGTTACAATATGATTTCATAAATGCTGATGTATCATTATTTTGCCAACAAATAGCCCATTCAAGTTTTATAGCGTCCATCGTAGACTCTATATTACCTGAAAAAATTTCTGGAATAACTAAATTATCTAAAGATATTTTTGAACTTAAATAATCTTTTAAACCGTTCGGAAAATTTATTAATGCTTTTTTAGGTATATCTGATGGCACTTCTACTTCACATTCCCATTCTATAGAAACACCACGATATAAATAAGCTTTTGACCTTGCAATCTCATAAATCTTTTTAGGATTAAAATGTAATGTTTCACTAAAAATTTCTGGATCGGGAGTAAAATTTATTGATGTACCTCTTAGCCTTTTAGATACTTCTGTAGATATTAAATCAGTTAATTTTTCTCCTTTAGAATAACTTTGGCTATATAATTTACCTTGTTGATAAACCTCTATTTTTAAATGTTTAGATAAAGCATTTACTACCGATATTCCTACACCGTGTAGTCCACCTGCAGTATGATAAACATTATTTGAGAATTTACTACCTGAATGAAGAGTAGTTAAAATTACTTCTAAAGCAGATTTATTAGGAAATTTAGGATGATTATCAATAGGGATACCACGACCATTATCAAATATAGTAATACTATGATCTTGATGCATTTTTATCATGATAATACTTGCAAAGCCGGCTACTGCTTCATCCATAGCATTATCAAGGACCTCAGATACTAAATGATGCATAGCATTTGAATCAGTACCTCCAATATACATACCAGGTCTTTTACGCACAGGCTCAAGACCATCTAATACTTCAATATCTTTTGCACTATAATTAGTATAGATTATCTTATTTTTCTTTTCTTTATTATTAAAGCTGAATAAATCACTCATATATTTAGAGTTAATTAATTAACGCTCCTAAACTAAACTATTTGACATAGAAAAGCAATTAAGCTTTAAAGTAATTATTAGTATTATTGTATTCTGACCATGTATCATTACAACATGATCCAAAAACAATTGTGTAAGACTTATTGCTAAGAATCAAGTTAACTAGGATGAAAATTTATCGTTAATTATACCCCTTAGCTTTCATTAACATGCAAACTATGTTAGTATTTCCTTGAGAGGATGCAATATCTAATGGATATTTACACTCATCCTTTTTTAGAACAGAAGTTTTAATACCTCGTATAACCAAAAATTTAGCTAAATAATAATTATCGTTATAAATAGCAGCAGTGAGTAATGTCTCACCGGTACTATTTTTCTCTTGCAATATCGGATAAACATCAAGTAATGCACGTAACTCAAAAAGGTTGTTTCTTGCAACTGCTCTAAATGCATTATCTACTGCACTATAATAAGATAGATTAGAATAAATATCTTTATTTTTATTGATATCAATATCATATTTAATAAAACTCTCTACAAGTTTTCTTTTTCCCATACTTGCAATCCACCCTTCTTTTTTTTGAAACAACTTGATATATCCATACATATCCATCTGCTCTAAAGTCGCGTGCTCTGTTAGTTTACCCAGCACTATATCATCATCAGGTAAAAATAACATTTGCGTTTCATTTTTTACGAATTCTTTTGCTAATTCTGAGGTCTCATTGTTTACCTTATCATTTTGTTTTTGAAGTGTAACATTTGAAGAACTGACAGGATACGATTTCGCTTGATTATTGATAATTTGATCATTATCAATTTTTTTCTCTAAAGCTAAAGAATTAGGTCGAGATTTATTGGGATCAACTACAAGAACTGGTATAATCGGAGTATACCAATCTTGTTTTTTTGTAGCCTCTGAAGTAGAAACAAATCTTTCTTGCGAGTTATTTATTGCCATAGAAGACTCTGTTGCGGTCACTACTGTAGACGAAGTATCAACAGGTGTATTTATGCTAATCGTCGTTATAGGCTGTGTAGAATGATTATTTGAATGCATCATTGTAGATGATGGTACATTAACATGCGTTTCTGTAGTAGGAGTAGTAGGAACTGTTATATTTAGAGTAGTTGGTATAGTATCTTGTGTTGTAGGAACACTTAGCATATTTGGAGAAATAGTAGTCATATTAGACATAGTCGATTCTAAGTTTTTTTCTACGTTATTAAGATTAGTATCGTGATTAAATAGCTTAGGAATAGATGTCAAATTAGTAGGTTTATATATTTGCACTGGTTGCTGCAAAGGTACTACATCCATCATGTCTTGAGATGTAGGGATGACAGGCTTCAGTACGTTAAGAGTGATAATATTAAAATCTAAATTCGTCTTTTTATAATCATTAGGTAAAACTGCTTCCTTATACATTTCATTATTTGTTGCACTAATGAACTTTGTATTACCAATATCTATAAAAGATTCAGACGCTTCTGTTGAATTAAGCTCTTGTTGTGTAACTTGCATATCTTGTGTATTATAATTTGAAGCTAAATTTGTACTATTTTCATACTCAAACTTACTATGAATATTTGCAACACTAGGCAATATTACACTCCCAACATCGATAAATGGCTCGGATTGTTCATTTTCATTAAGCTCTCTGGGATCGATCTGTTGTGATTCTTTATGTATTGCTTTAGTTTGTCCCTTTTCCTGTTGAGATGATATATTTGTCTTTTTTTGTTTACTAAAAAATTGCTTCAATTTCTCAAAAAAAGAAATATTGAAATTAGTACTAACATCCTTATCTTCCTTATCTGGAGTATCTATAGCAACAATAGGTAATGATTGTGGTAATGGCGGAGGCGAAGCATAACCTTGCCCTGTCACCAATAATAGATTGATCAAAAATAATATCTCACATAATTTATTTAACATATCATGCCTAAATAATAATCCTTAAACCTAATTACAAGAAAAATTACAAAGTAATTTCATAAAACAATCTTAGTTGTTACACCATTTAAGGCTGCTCGCAATCATTGTTTAAGATATATGGGTGCAATGATGTTAGTAATTACTACCATCTCTCTTACTATACTGCACCAATTTCTTTATTTCAATTTCTACTAACTCTTTGACAAGTATAGGTAGATTTTTATCAAGCCACACTTTAAGTTCAGGTTTTAACATCTCAATGACTAATTCTTCAAGTGCATTTTTAGATGAAAAATTATTATTTAGCTTTTTATCTTTAATAGTATCAGTAAAATTTTTAAAAATTTCCTCTACCTCTGAAGCAGATTTAGTGGATATTAACTTTTCTTCTTCATCTTGATTAACTATGTCCGTTAACTCTAATATATCTTCATCTGCACTATAATTTTCATAAACAGGATTTTTATGTTCATTAATTATTCCTTTAATCGATTTTAATATTTCTTCTATAGACATGTCTTGGTTCTTTTTATTTTCTTTACTCACTTTAGAAACCTATAAACATTTTCTTTTTAAGACTGTTAAACTCTTCTTCAGGACTAAAATATTTTACTTTAAGTTTTAAACTTTTAGCAGTTAACTCACCAGCTAATAATTTCATTTGATATGAAGCAAGTACTGAATTCTTATAAGCATCAACACGCGTTATTTTTGCTTCATACAATTTTTGTTCAGCATCTAAAACATCAAGTATAGTTTTAGAACCAACTATTTCCTCTTGCACTATACCGTTATATGATATTTGTGCAGCTTCCACTCCTTGATTAGCAGCAACGATACGAGATTTTGCTGTTTCAAATCCTTCCCACACGCTAACAACGCCCGCTTTTATCTGCTTTATTGCACTATCAAGCTGGACTACACTATTCCTTGTTTGATTTTTAGCTGATCTTATTCTTGAATATTGCGCTCCTCCTTCAGGATAAATAGGTATATTTACTGCAAGAGTAGTAGTATAGATCCTATTGTTTATATTTTGAATAACTGGCTCTTGCGGATTATAATTCGTCCTACCTGATAGCAGCTTTACACTTACTTGCGGTAATAATTTTCCTTTCTGCACCATTTCTAAAGCTTTTGCAACAGATACGTTATGTCTTGCTGAATTAATATCAGGATTTAATTTAGCAGCTTTTCTTGTGAACTCATCTAACGAAGTAGGTAACCTATCAGGTAAATCAGGCATAGTTATATCATTTGCCTCTATTCCAAACACTTTAATAAAATTTGCTTTTTTCCCTTGAAAATCTGCATAAGCAGCTAGTTTATTTGTTTCTGCTGCTGCAAGCCCTGCCCTTGCAGCAGCTATATCTATTGCCGTTGCTTCACCTAGTCTTAATTTCTCTTCAACAGTCTTAACTTGCTGTATATTAGTACGTACCCTACTTTCAGAGATATCATATTTTTCCTTACTCTCAAAACAATCAAGATACGCAGTTATTAAATTTAATAATATTTTTTGCTCGCATGCATAGTATTCGGACCGTGACGCTCTAAATCCTGATTGAGCAGCTTTAAGAGCAGCAATACTAGCCCCACCACTAAATAATGATTGTTCAATTGTTAATATCCCTTGGGTGCTATCTGTATCACGTGAAGTAATACCAAGCCTATTAGCATATTTTTTATTATATCTAGTTTTACTATTTTGTCTATTAATCTGCAAACCGACATTAGGCATAAACCCTGAGAAAGCTTGAGGCAACTGTTCAATTGCGTTCAAAAACTTAATTCTAGCAGCTTTTAGCTCCTCATTATTCTTATATCCTTCAGTTAAAGCTTGTTCCAAATCAACAGCGATAACAGAACCAGTGAGCAATAATGTAGTAATAAATGTAGTTAATTTACTCATAAATTTTTTGAATAATTGATACGATGTTAGTGCGATTAATTTAATCTTTCAATAAGATACCTAATATCACAACAAAATATTGTGCATTGTTGTAGCAATGTTAGCACGTAATATAACAAAAATTAATTTCAAGGGCAATGATAACTATTTTACATTTTATTTTATAGTTATAAATCTTTAAGCTTAATTTATCTCGTAATAAAATATCTCGTAATAAAAAATAAATTTTATGTATATAATTAATTTTTCCAGTTTTCATAGATTCAATATAGCACAACAGGCAACACTAAAAAGACTCTTAATAAAATTAGGAGTCTTTACAAAATCTTTAAAAAAAAATGTAACAGATTTAGAAAATAATTTATTTTATATTTTACAAAATTCTTTAGATGAATTATTGCATACTGAAAATATCGATACAGAGAAAATAATAACACTTTTTAATATAACACTACAAGAATCTCTAACTATTTTATCTAAAGAACTAGAGAGAACATATCAAGCACATTTGGAAACAAGAGATATCTTTTTATTTAATGTGATTATTATAGAAAAATGTTTGAACGTTTTAGCACAAGTGCTAAAATTTCAAAAAGAATTAGATACACTCTATCCTAGAGCTTCTCAAAAAATTATCAACGCATTAGAAAGTATTATAGTCATGATTATAGCGAGTCAAATACCGGTGCTTGGAATATTTATACAAATAAGCGAAACACTTAAAAAAGTAAATAATCTTATCGATTATAAAAAATTATTGCCTAAAATAACAAGATTGCATAATGAAATAACAGAAATAATTAGAGATGTTACATATAATAAGCAACTTAAAAATTGCTTTGAAAAAGCCACGACAGTTGCTACAATTTTAGAAATATCAAAGGAATCAGCTCGCAAAATTATTGAAATAGCAAATAAAAACCCTAATAATAGAGTATCATTAGAAAATATTGTAAAAGCTGCTAAAACTATACCAAAAACTAAAGATGAAGTAGAAGAGAAAATAGCAAAATTAAAAAGTAATATTGAAAGTGCAATTCCAAAAAATATAAACATTGACAAATTAAACTCTATAAATAATACTATTTCGTATAATATAAATGGAGCTAAAACAGAATTATTAAAAATATTAGATCCAGAAGCTTCTTTTGGTGACAAAATAGAATCATTATGTAAAGCAGCAAAAAAAGCTACAACAATTACAAGCGACATAAAAAAAATATTAGGTGTAGTACCAGGAGGTAAACAACTTGCAACAGTTATAAGTCTAGCAATCAAAAGTAACTTATTACCACCTCAAGTCTTTGCAATTATAAAACTAGCTCCTGATATAACTAAGTTAGTTAATATAGGTAAAGCAGTGATTATAATGCTATCTAAAACACACAACTTAACTCAACAACATGGAAGAGCAAACAGTGTCTAATACTAATATTTTAATTGCAATATGTTGCTTAGCATTATTATTAATATTGTTAATGTATACAAAAATAGTAGCACATAAAAAAAACATATTACCTGCTAAAGGGAATAATATTGATGATTCACAGAATGTTGCTCTTAATAGTCAAAAACCAGAAAATAAAAAGCTTACATTACAGGAAAAGATAGAATTATCTTGGAAATTCCTTTATGACATCACAGAAATTATTTTAAATAAATTCTCTAAAGAGGATGTTGCACAAGTTAATAAATGTGGTCAAATTTTATTTGAAAATGGGGTGAGATATGGACATGTAGTTGATATTGTAATACCTCACGTGAGATCTCATACCCAATCAGTTGAACAAGAACAATCTAAAAGCAAAAAAGCTTTAAGGATGTGATTCTGTTCTTTATAAAAAAGTATTTAGTCTAAGGTAAGTTTAAAATAAATAATTATATACTAATCTCCCTATTTAGGTTTAAAATATTATTCCTAAATGTATAGATCTTATCGGTAGAAACTTTTATTAACTTAGATTATCTAAGGCATTATTCTTAGCTAAATAATAAGAAATTATTTAATGTTTCATGCATATTGTTTTACTGTATCATTTAATAAAAAAATTCTTATTAAAAGATTAATGCAAAATTAAACATATACTTTGTAGTTTTATCGGCGCCTTTATATCAAACAATACTATAATTCCAAAGATACTATGGATACTCCATATTTTTTATGCAGTGACATGTAAAGATGATCGAGCGATTTGTCGTATTATTTATAACAGCAGATTATGTAGTGAAGGAAATATTAAGATAGAAGAAAATATTAAAAATGTACAATTTCTTGATTTGATCACAGGCTGATGAAGAATAGAGTGATAAAAATATTTACTAATTTTATATAAAATAAATAATCAAGACTAATACTAGGAACAATTAAGTTTATCTATATGCACTGCATTGCGCAGATTATTGTATTCAACCTATATCAAGAAATTCTATATAGAACCATTAATAAAAAATAATGAGCAGAATATAGTTATAACTCTGTAGAATAGGAAAAATTAATAAATAAAAAATGTTTTTAGTAGAACCGATATTAAAAAACTTGTACGTGCTCTTAGCTACCTTGTGCAAAAGATTTGTAATTAACAATAACATTTCATTTGTTTTATGAATTTATAATGCGCTGTGTTTTTAAAAAAACCATATATATTCAATAATACATCTAAATAAAACAATGAACTTGATGTTCGTACCGAATCTTACATTCACCATTTTCCTTATATAACAGTTC
The DNA here is from genome assembly GCF_000008045.1 of Rickettsia typhi str. Wilmington. NCBI lineage: Bacteria > Pseudomonadati > Pseudomonadota > Alphaproteobacteria > Rickettsiales > Rickettsiaceae > Rickettsia > Rickettsia typhi. The sequence continues at coordinate 275,635 of NC_006142.1, read as the reverse complement.
ATGAAAAGTACCATCTTATATTATACTCTTAATATGTACTTCATTCTTTTTGTAACTATCAATACGAAGTTACTTTAACTAAAACCAAGACTAGAACCTTTTAAACACAAGAAATTGCTATGCATTGTCTATACATTCAACTTATCACAATAATGTGTGTTATATTTGCGATAAATTCATGAATACTTATATCTGAATTTGCTATTCAATTTGCTAAAGAATTTGCTGTTGCAGAATACATATTATAATATACTGGTCGATGACAAAACATAATATCTTAAGCATTAATTATTATATCCTCTCTCAGAGTGAGTATAATCAATGTTTCAGTTATCGATGATAACTATTCCAATTTTAAAATTTTTTAACAAAAAGGTAATTAAATTTATAAGAATAAAACAGTAATATTTGCCTTTAGAAATTTCTAATTTCACTATAATCTACTTATATATATAATATTACATGATTAACATAATTGCAAAGCACGAGACACATCTTCTAAAAATATTGAAGATCTCCATTGTAAGATATAAGAAATTGTCTATAAGACATAATAAACTCTCATCAATGCTAATTCAGACACATAAAATATACAGCTGAGATATACTCCAAAAGTATACTGAGGTGAATATCTGATGTTTAAGGATTAACCACATTGAGATAATAATGATATATTATCGTTTGTTGTAGCAATAGTCAAGATTATTTGACATACAATCAGCAACTAATATCAAATAAATTATACGAAGACTCCCTTCTCAATTTTAGCAAACTTATTAACAAATATAATGCAAGTCATAAATAAATAAACATAAAAGAAACAAACCATGATTGCAATACTAGTAAGTATAATTAACAACGGTTGAGTTATTGATACTCAATCCATAGGTGCTAATAATTATTGCCTATATTATAGAACCATTCGTAGTTATAGATCCAGAAAGATTATTTTTTGAAAAATTATACGCTAAATTAAAATAGTGATTACATATTTTAACAAAAGATATTATATTGCTTTGAAAAATTATGAATATGTAATCATACATCAAATATCGCTTGTACTAATTACACACTATAATTATAGGTTTATAACTTTGAACGAAGATAATCTGTTTATTTTTAAGTAAATGAATCAAACAAAAGCTTTACAGAATAATGATATATAGGATTAGTTTTGATTTTCATAAGTTTATAAAAAAACTATTTCGTATTTGCTAAGCTGTCATTGCATTACTTAACTATATGACACAGTATGACATAATATATTTTACTGATCTACGAACAATAATACCATGCTGGTATGAGAACAAAGCATTGAAATATCTCAAATAATTATTTTTAACAATGAAAAATGCTATATACATTACAAATAATTACTATTCTCTTTTTTAATCATAGCTATTAACTGTTCTATCGATAATATTTCCTGTCCAGTAGTACCAAATTTTCTTATCGTTACTTGTTTATTTGCTTGTTCTTTCTTACCAATTACAGCAATCATCGGTATCTTTTGATTAGAAAACTCTCGAATCTTATAGTTAATCTTATCAGGAGAAATATTAATATCCGTTCTTATATTGTTATCAATTAAGGTTTTTTGTACTTCTAAAGCGTAATCGTTTAAATCATTAGTAATGGTTGCAATGGCAACTTGTACTGGTGCAAGCCAAATAGGGAACTTACCTGCATATTCTTCGATCAAGATACCAATAAAACGCTCAAGTGAACCAAGGATTGCCCTATGTAACATTACAGGTCTTTTTTTCTCACCACTTGCAGCAATATAATTAGCATCTAACCGCTCCGGTAATACAAAATCCATCTGCAGTGTACCACATTGCCATTGCCGCCCTATCGCATCTGTTAATACAAACTCAAGCTTCGGGCCATAAAATGCACCATCACCTGGGTTTAGCGTATAAATAAACCCTACTTTTTCTACCGCTGTTTTCAAAGCATGCTCAGCCTTATCCCACACTTCATCATTACCTGCACGAATTTCAGGACGATCGGAAAATTTTACCTTGATATCAGTAAACCCAAAATCCTTATAAACCTCTGTCAGTAACTTACAGAAACGTACTGTTTCATCTGTAATTTGCTCCTCAGCACAAAATATATGAGCATCATCTTGTACTAAACTACGCACCCTCATTAAACCGTGCAATGCACCAGACGCTTCATTACGATGACATAACCCAAACTCTGACATACGCAAAGGTAAATCACGATAACTCTTAATACCTTGCTTGAAAATCTGAACATGACAAGGACAGTTCATAGGCTTTAAAGCTAATATCTTATCATCTGTTTCTAATGTGAACATATCACAACGAAACTTTGCCCAATGTCCTGAAGCTTCCCAAAGGCTTTTGTCAACTAAAACGGGAGTTTTAACTTCAATATATCCATTTTTACGATTTTTTTTTCTTATATATTGCTCAATGGTATTATATATACTCCAGCCTTTATCATGCCAAAATACCATACCTTGTGCTTCCTCTTGAAAATGGAATAAGTCAAGTTCTTTCCCTATCTTCCTATGATCGCGTTTTTCTGCTTCTTCAAGCATAAAAAGGTAATTATCAAGCTGTTCTTTAGTAGCCCATGCTGTACCATATATACGCTGTAACATTTCATTACGACTATTGCCTCGCCAATAAGCTCCTGCAACTTTCATCAGTTTAAAATACTTAACAAACCCTGTAGAAGGAGCATGAGGCCCTCGACACAAATCAATAAAATTACCTTGTCTGTATAAAGTAATTTGTTCACCTGCCGGGATTGAAGCAATAATTTTGGCTTTATAATGCTCTCCTATAGATAAAAAAAACTCTATAGCTTTATCCCTATCCCATAATTCTCGTGTTATTTTCTCATTCTTTTTTACAAGTTCTTGCATTTTAGCTTCTATAGTAGCTAAATCATCTCGCGAAAAAGGTTTATCACGAGCAAAATCATAATAATAACCATTTTCAATTGCAGGACCAATCGCTACCTGAGTTTCAGGGAAAAGTTCTTTTACTGCTGCTGCTGTTAAATGTGCTGCATCGTGCCTTATTATCTCAAGACATTCATAATCTTTCGCAGTTAAAATACGAAGCTTACAATCATGCTCAATTACAGTACTTAAATCTTTAAATTCACCGTTTATTTCAACAACCATTGCTGCCTTAGCAAGTGACATTGAAATTGCATTTGCTATTTCAAAAGCGGTAATATTTTGTGCAAATTGTTTTACACTACCGTCAGGAAAAGATATATTAATCATTTTTATTCTAATTTCTTTATGTTTTATCTACCGTGACCTATCCACGTCACACAGAATACAACTAAAAATATTAATATTTGGAATATTTTTAACTGTTATTTACCAACAAGTTATTTTCTTTGTTAGTGTATTTGAGTTATGGCATTCATAAATTTTAATACTCTTGTATCACTAAAAATCTGATCCATAACTTGATAATTAAAGTTTAGTACATTAACTTTAGTTTTTACATCAATTACTAAAGAATTACCACCTTTTAATTCAGAATTTTTACTAAAAGCTTTTATTACTTGAAAATGAAAATCGTATTTTTTATGACTAAAGATTGTTTTTTTAGATTGAAAACAAATATTATACAAATCTTCTATCTTTTAAGCACAGGTAGAATTATCAATATAATTCACAAAATTCTTTAACCGTACTCGGATCTGAAATTTTATTACACTTTCTAAATTAGGTATCCCAATATGTACTAACTCATTACTATATTTTAGTTTTAATTTAGAACTGTAAGAAATAAGTAAATTTAATATATCTACTGTGTCAAACCATAATCAAAAGCAACAGTATCAAAGTTATTAGCTATTTTATCCACAAAAAATTCAAATTTTATCATATAAATTCCTTCTGTAACGTTTCAAGAAACAAAAGAAATTGCATACATCCAAAATTAACAAATTAAGCTTATCCGATGTTGTAGTATTTAGTAATTACAGCATTACTAATATAAATCTCTGCTAATTTTTCTGTATCTAAACAACTATAAAGAGTAGATTTATTATCAAACAAGCTTCCAAGAATCATGTTCTGTATTAAATAAAGTTCTTAAACCAGATTGGTGTATGATGACAATGTGAGTAAAAAATATATCTGACTCAGTATTAATTTCTATATTATTGCCGTAAGACTCAATTTTTGTAATACTTAACATGATACATTGGTCATAACTATTTCATTAAAATAAAAATCTGAGAGGTGATAGGTTTTATTATATTTAAAGTAACACTAAAGCTATAGTTATTTATTGTAAGTTATATATTCCATGTACTAATCAAGAATAGAGCGAATATTCTCTTCACTTTTATTTTTTTGATAAGTAGTATACCCCAACACTACTAAAATCAAAGATATAAAGATTACGATAAAATCGTATTTTGATTAAAAACTAAAATGTTGTTATTACTTAAATACACTTTTAGACGCTAGCACATTGCTTAACTATAATGAGTCCAGTTCTTATGGAATTCTGAATACCGTGATCAAACCATTCACATACGTTTTTTAAGTCCACAATAACATATACCATTTTAAAACATCATCATTTTTCTTTTAAACGATTAGCGATTAACTGATATGATTCAAAAGCTTTATTAGGCTCGTTTTCAATCAATTCAAACCCTAATTTTTCATTACTGTTAATATGCCATAATCTACAATTATCAGGACTAATTTCATCAGTTAACATAATGATAGATTCTTCACCATTAAAAACACGCCCAAATTCTAATTTACACTCAACAAGACGAATCCCAATACCAATAAATAAGCCGCTTAAAAAATCATATATACGTAAAGTCTGAGCTTGTACTGTTCTAATTTCATCCATAGTTAACCACCCAAAATTGAATATTTGATACTCATTAACTATTGGGTAGTTAAATTCACGGCTTCGGACCTTAAAATCAATAATAGGTTTATCAAATACATATCCTTCATCCATTCCAAACTCTTTTACAAATCTACCACATGCTACCGATGATATGATTACTTGTATTGGAAAAACCTCAACATATTGAATTAATTGCTCCCTCATATTTATTTTTTCGATCAGATGATTTTCAATTCCAATCATTTCAAGTTTACCCATTAAAAAAGAAGAAATACTATTATTAAGTACTCCTTTACCTGATATATCAACAGTCTCACCGGTTTCTAATACAGCTTTATCGGAAAAAGCCATAATAAGTAAAAAATCTTCTTCAGCAGAATATAAAATTTTACTTGAACCTTCATATAATTTTTTTTTCATTTATTTGTCTCAAAATTCATTTAAGCATCCTATGTAGTGCACTTGACCACTAGATCTCAAGATACAGTCTGAAAACCAAGATCCTATGATTAAGCGATGTAACAAAAAACTAGAAATGAAATTAAAATCCATTAAGATCATTCGGACCGATAATTGCCAACGCAGTAGTACCACTAAATATTTTATTTGCCGTATTAATAATGTCATCGGCTTTTATATTCGTAATAATTTCTATAATCTCTTCAGGAAGAATATATTTACCGAAAACAGAATAATTTTTACCTATTTCTTCTGACTTATAGGAATTTTGCTCTTGAGCCATTTGTAAATTACTACGAAGTTGTATTTTAGCTCTCATAAGCTCTTCTGTACTTACTGTTTCAGTTATTTTTATTATTTCGTTTTTAATCTCGCTATATAATAATTCTAATTTTTCATGTGCAGTAGATGCATAAATTGTAAACACTCCACTATCAAAATAAGCACTATTATAACTACCTACTACATATGCTAAACCTAATTTCTCACGAATACTTTGGAATAAACGTGATGACACACCACCACCAAATATTATAGAAAGTAGATAGGTTTGATAAAGCTTTTCTAAATTAATATATGATGTACACTCAAACCCTAGTACTAAACTAGTTTGCTCTAACTCCTTATGAATAAACCCCTTTCCACCTATGTATTTTGCTGGAATAAAGCTACTTGTTACTCCTTGCTTCAAAGAAGCAAATAATTCTTCTGCTATAATTACTATTTTATTATGTTCAATATTACCGGCAATTGATAAATAAAGATTTTCAGCATTATAATGTTTACCGATAAAATTAAGAAAATGTTCTTGCGTGAACTTAACAAGAGTTTTAGCTGTACCTAAAATTGACTTACCTAACGGTTGATCTTTATAAACTGTATTATAAAATGTTTCATATATTAGGTCATCAGGATTATCATGATGATGTGCAATTTCTTGCATGATTATCTGATATTCCTTAGATATTTCTTCATCAGCAAAAATAGAATTTTGAATTATATCAGCAAGTATATTAAGTGCTTTATGACAATTTTCAGACAAAACTCGTACATAATATACTGTATTCTCATAACCAGTATATGCATTAAAATATCCTCCTATAGAATCAAACTCTTCTGCTATCTGTTGTGCTGTCCTAGTTTTTGTGCCTTTAAAAGCCATATGTTCAAGGAAGTGAGATATGCCTTCCTCTTCTTCATTCTCATAACGTGCTCCAACTTTAGCAATTAAATTTATTGCAACCGAATGAACATAAGGCATATTATATGTTAAAATTGTCAAACCGTTTTTTAATTTACTAATATTAAAATTTTCTTTCATAATTTATTTTTATTTTCTAAATAATCATTTTTCAGAAAAATGAAAGGCGTAGATCAGTTTTCCGACATTGCGATAGCAATTATCTAGTAATTCGACGAAGCAATCTAGTAAAAAATTATGTAAATAAGAATTTACAAATTATTTTTTTGGATAGCGACTTCTCTTCTTTTTTTGCAATAACGACTTAATATCCATGCAATAATTAATATAATTATCGCTCGCAATAACATTGCGTGATTTAAGCGATAACTCTCTTAACTTAGCAAGCCTTAAAAATCTTGCAAAAGCAAAAATTATTGAATCTACAAAACCATCAAAACCAAATACAAAATAGCGTCTAATAAAAAAAGCTTTTAAAAACCACCATATCATCTCAGTTGCCAAACGGAAATTTGAAAACTTTTTTCCTTGTTTTACTAAATCTTTTGCTTGCTCACTAGAATAAAAATTGGCTTTATTTACTAACTGCTCAATTGAGGTACCAGAATAATGATAAGCAATGCCATTTAATAGATAAATTTTGCCTATAAAATCAACATCTTTATTAAATACCACGGAATCATGAGTAGTACTATTGATCGTATTTGCAAAACTGGCAAATTTTTTATTATATAATCTAATACATTTATTCAATGGAGCAAACATGCGTGATTTTTGATCACCACGATACATTATTAATAGCTTGATTTGATAAGCTAAATAACGATCTTGATTATGAGAAGCAAAAATATACTCTATTTCATCTTGTAACTCTTGAGACAACTCTTCATCAGCATCAATATTTAGAACCCAATCATTTACACACATACTTTCGGCAAAAGATTTCTGCCCTACATAACCAAGCCAAGGCTTTACTATTACCTTAGCGCCTAATGTTTTAGCTATATGCACTGTATCATCAGTACTTTCATTATCTACTACTATCACTTCATCAGTAATATTTTTTACACTATTTATAGCTCTTGCTATCCTTGCTTCTTCATTTTTGGTAATAATAAATGTTGAGATTTTTTTCATATATTTATATATTGCAATTGCAAGAAAAAATTAAAAACTCTTGTGTTACATAATCTCATGTCACACTTCCGAAGTCGTCCTGCTGCTTGCTTTTATGTGCAAATTTTACTGCTTTAAAATATCATTCTAAACACTAGTTTAACTATATAAGTTAAAAGTAGCGTAGATAATAATCCACTCAGCCATAGAATAATAAACCATTGCCACACTTTTAGACAAGCAGTTATTTTTTTAAATTTTTTAGAAATTTTCACAGAACCTAATACAGAGGTTGAGGAGATGATTTGCCACGGAATATATAATAACAATAGAATGTATATCCAAGTATTATAGGTAGAAAGATTACAGCCCCTATCAATAGTAAAGACTGTGACTCAGGTGCTGCTGCTGCGTTTTCAAGCGTAATTTTATGTGGAACGATATATGGCCATATACTTATTGCAAGCACTAAATATCCTAATAAAAATAATAAGATTGTATAAACAAACGGTGTTACTTCTTTTTTCTGTTTAATAGCCTTGATTAACTTGATAAATATTAAAACAATTACAATAAGTATAATCGATAAATAGTAAATATTAGGAATATTAAACCAACGATGATTTATGTAATTATTTAAGAAAGGTGTACATAAACTAACAAGCCCAATAAAAAGGGCAACATAAAATAAAATGTATAAAGCAGATTTATAAGCCCAATCTTGTGTTTTCTTTTCTGTTTTTAGAATAAGCCAAGTAGCACCCAAGAGTGCATAACAAAATATTAATGCTATCCCTGTCATAACAGAAAATGAAGTAAGAAAATCAAAACTTCCACCTGCAAATTGCCGCCCATCTATCACTATTCCTTGGACAAATGCACCAAGCATTAACCCTTGACAAAAAACAGCAAGCATAGAACCAAAATGAAAAGCATAATCCCAAATATAACGATGACCTATATGAGCCTTAAAACGAAACTCAAAAGCTACGCCACGAAATATTAACCCAAGTAACATTAATATGATAGGGATATATAAGGCAGACATTAATATCGAATAGGCTAAAGGAAAAGCTGCAAATAAACCACCACCTCCAAGTACTAACCAAGTTTCATTACCATCCCAAAAAGGTGCTATAGAATTAATCATTTTATGACGACAATCATCGGTAGGTGCAAACGGAAATAAGATTCCTACACCTAAATCAAAACCATCTAGTAAAACATATAAACAAATAGCGGTAGCTATAAGTCCACCACAAACAAGTGGTAAATCTATATAATGTCCAAAATTTAACATAAACTGCCTACATTGTTATAAATTATCTACATTGTCATAATGCAATTTGCATAAAATATCTTTTGAGTGATATGTTTAGTATATACAGCAAGCAAGTTTCTGTGTGATACAAATCACAAACGATTACTTAACTAATGTTCCACGTAAGTTTCGTTATTATCTATCGATTCTATACCTTTCTTTATTAAATGTATAATATAATATATACCAGCTCCAAAAATAATCAAATACACTACTACAAAAGAAATTAGAGAAATCAATACATATTTACCGAGTAATGGTGACACCGTATCCGCGGTTTTTAAAATATTATATACTATATAAGGTTGTCTGCCTACTTCAGTTACTAACCAACCTGCAAGTACTGCAATAAAACCTAAAGGGGACATTAATATATACAAATATTGAAACCAATGCGTAGTATATAATCTCTTGTTTAAGTAAAGATATAAACCAGCAATACCTGTAAATACCATTAAGCAACCAATTCCTAGCATAATACGAAAGCTAAAAAATACTACTGCAACCGGCGGACGTTCTTCTTTTGTCCATTCTTTTAAGCCTTTCACTTCACCGTCTAAACTATGCGTTAAGATTAAACTACTCGCATAAGGTATTTCTATAGCATATTTTGTTGTTTCTTCTTCTTTATCAGGCAAGCCTATAAGATTAAATGATGCTCCTTTTTTTGTATTCCAAATACCTTCGATAGCTGAGACTTTGACAGGCTGATATTTAAGAGTATTTAAACCATGTAGATCACCGATAAATATTTGAATAGGTGAAACAATTAACGCCATTAACACAGCCATAAAAAGCATAATTTTAGCATGCTGTTTACAACGATTATTGAGTAAATAAAAGCTAGCTACACCACCGATCACAAAAGAAGTAGTTAAATAAGATGCAGTAACCATATGCAAAAAGCGATAAGGAAAAGATGGATTAAAGATAATTGCTAACCAATTTAAAGGATAAAAGAATCCTTCACCTCGCAGTTCAAAACCAGCAGGTGTATGCATCCAACTATTAGCAGCAAGGATCCAAAAAGCTGAGATTATGGTACCAATTGCAACAATTAACGTAGAAATAAAATGTACTTTTTTAGTGACTTTATTAAACCCGAATAACATTATGCCTAGAAAAGAAGATTCAAGAAAAAAAGCAGTAAATACTTCAAAACCTAGAAGCGGACCTATAACATTTCCAACCTTATCTGAAAAATTCGACCAATTAGTACCGAACTGGTAAGACATTACAACACCAGAAACTACTCCCATACCAAAAGTAACGGCAAAAATCTTTACCCAAAATTTGTATATTTCTTGATAAACTGGATTTTTTGTTTTTAACCACAACCCTTCAATTACTGCTAAAAAGCTTGCAAGTCCTATAGTAAAAGTAGGAAATATTATATGGAAACTTATGGTAAAAGCAAATTGAATCCTCGATAATAATACTTGATCAAATTCCATATGATTCTATCGTTCCTGATCCTGAATAGGTGATATCCATAAAAATAACTGTAATATGATTAAACAATTATATGCCTAACAAAAATATATAAAAAGCAAATTTTTATATTTTTTGCTTCCTGAAAAAATGACACACAATAACATCAAGACAGTATTTGATTTAATTATACACCTTTGTTATTATTAAATTCTATCTGATTAGTTTTAACAAATTTTCCTTTTTCGGAGTTCCAATTATAATGAACATTTACTATTCTTATTTCTCTAACATTAATATCACCATTGGAAAATTGAGTTACATCATACCCTTTTCTAATAGAATCTGTAATTAATAAGCTTGCTTGACAAATATATTTTATATCAGAGAACGGAGAATTATCTTCCTTAGACTTGTTTTCTTCTAAAAAATTATTAGATAATTCTTTTTCTTGCATTTCTTATGATTTTGAAGTTATTTTCTGAATTTTGTAGCATTATTTAATGTAAGAAGCAAGGCTTGTTTATTATTTTTCAATAGATTTAATATTTAAAGGTATATTTTTGCAAAATAATTAAATTTAATAAACTAACAACAACACAAATTAATATTTAAGAATTGAGGTACCTTATCGTGATCAAATACCATGCTTTATCTAAATCTACATTTAGCTTAGGTATTTATTTTTTAAAATTTGATAAAATTAAAATTACGTTATTGACTGTAATTTGTATTTTATTTGGCATTATTCCAGCAATGGATAGTATATTACTTCAAAAAATCATTGATCTAATTGAATCTTTTAGTGATGAAAATGCTCATAACTTATTGTCTTCAATGATTTACTGGGCAATATTTTATGCTCTTTGGTGGGAGAGTATTAATATAGCATATCGTGCATATGATTATTTGTATCTCAAAACTATGCCAGTAATAAAAGGGAAAATACTAAATGAACTTTACAATTATACACAATATCATAGCCATAAATTCTTTCAGGAGAATCTAGCAGGACATATTAGCAATCGTATTACCGAAACTGCAAGGTCATTTGAGATGATTATTTCTATATTCGGTGAAAAACTTCTACGTAAACTTGCTATTATTGTGTTTGCATTAATTGCTTTATATTTAGTACATTACGCTTTTGCTACAATATTTATTTTATGGATTACAGTTTTTATAGGCCTTAGTATTCTTTTCTCAGATAAAATGAATCAATACTCATTAAACTATGCTCGAAGCCAATCCTTTGTTGCCGGCAGTATTGTAGATGCAATTAGCAATATTAATGCTGTAAGGATGTTTACAGCACATAAATTTGAACGTCAACATTTAGAAACAAGAGTAGAAAATGCCGTAGCCGATGAACAAACTATGCAATTCTTTATGTTTAAATTACGTTACTCTCTTGGCATGTCGTGTTCAATAATGATTTTTATCATGATTTATTATTTGTCACGACTTCGTAGTGAATTATCTATAAGCATAGGTGATTGTGTGTTAGTGCTAACATTATGTATAAATGTAGCAGATGATATTTGGGATTTAACTCAGGAAATTGGTGATATGTTCGAGCAGATCGGAGCATTTAATCAGGGTTTGTCTTTAATGGCACCACATATTATAACGGATATTGAAAACGCTACTCCCTTACATATCGAAGCAGGGATTATTGAATTTAGAAACGTCACATTTAAGTATTACAATAATAATAATCTATTTTATAATAAATCAGTATTAATACCTAGTAAACAAAAAGTCGGGCTAGTAGGCTTTTCAGGTTCAGGGAAAACTACTTTTATTAGTTTACTCACTAGATTGCATGATATAGAAGACGGAATGATTTTAATAGATAATCAAAATATTAAAAACGTAACTCAAGATTCTTTAAGAAAAGCAATTAGCCTAATACCTCAAGAACCAGTTCTTTTTCATCGCACCATTTTAGATAACATCAGATACGGAAAAAAAGACGCTACTCTTGATGAAATTATAGAAGCAGCTAAAGCAGCACATATCCACGATGTTATCGATAATCTACCAGATGGTTACGATACTATGTGTGGAGAGCGTGGAAATAATTTATCTGGCGGTCAGCGTCAAAGAATTATCATAGCAAGAGCCATCTTAAAAAATGCTCCTATTTTAATTCTTGATGAAGCAACAAGTAGTTTAGATAGTGAGACTGAAAGCATGATTCAAGATTCAATGGATTATTTAATGAAAAATAAAACTGTGATAGTAATTGCACATAGATTATCTACTTTACTCAATATGGATAGAATTTTAGTTTTTGAAGCAGGCAGCATAATTGATGATGGTAGCCACACAGAATTATTAAAAAATAGTAAACTATATAAAAAGTTATGGAACTCTCAAATAAAAGGATTGATAGTGTAAGTTAATGATAACATTACCTTACTATTTTTTCACCGTTATACAGTATCTTGTCAACATTATTGCATTGTTCATGCATACATTACATAATACCGGCCTCAATCTTTAAGAGGAATCATTATAAATTAATATTTCTTATGTAACTTTTACAATATAACTAAATCATTGTAACCTTGGAGATAAATATACGCAGAAATATACGCAGTGTTATTAGTATGTTCATACATATAGTACCTTTAATTAAATTGTTTGCTGATTCAAAAGAATTACTACTTAAAAAGTCATATCTTGTATTTTCAAATCCAATAATGTCCTGTTATATCTTTACATAACCAAATTATCTAGCTTTCATTAGTTATTCAATTAATAGTATTTATTAATCAAACATAATAGTTGAATTATTAGTAATAAATAAACTAAAATCTTATATTAAATATCTTAACATTCTATTATAATCACTTTTTAGAAATTAAAAAGTAATATTTAAACAATGAAACTATCTGATTTTGACTTTAATGTACCAAATGCTCTTATTGCACAATATCCATCTAGCGAGCGTGACAACTCAGATTTACTAATTGCCGGTACAAAGCATATTAAAACTAAATTTTACAATATAATAGATTACTTAAAAGAAGGTGATTTATTAGTATTTAATAATAGTAAAGTTATTAAAGCAAAGTTACATTTAGGGAAAAATATAACTATTAACTTAAATAAAAAATTATCGGATAATTGTTGGGGTGCTTTTGCTAAACCTGCACGTAAATTAAATATTGGTGATGAATTTTACTTTGATACACACAAAATAATTATTACCGAAAAACTTGCAATGGGTGAGATTAAAGTCAAGTTCATACTTAATAATATTTCTATGATTAAATTCTTAGATAAATATGGTGAGATGCCACTACCGTTTTATATTAAACGCACAAGTTCAGTATGTTGTTCCAATATGGCATTGTTCTGTGACCATGACAACACACTAAAGATCACATCGATATCACACAATAGTAATACTGTTAATTTCCGTTCAACTGACAGTATGATAGATAGTACAAACGATAATGATCGCTATCAAACAATCTATAGTCAAATAGAAGGTTCAGTTGCAGCACCAACTGCAGGATTACATTTTACAAAGGATATACTTGATAAACTAAAGACAAAAGGTATAAATACTGCTTTTGTAACTTTACATGTTGGAGCTGGCACTTTTTTACCTGTAAAAACTGAAAATATTCATAAGCATAAAATGCATACAGAATATTGTTCTATTACTGCCGAAACTGCTGAAATCATCAATAAAACAAAACAAAAAGGAAGAGACATTATTGCAGTCGGTACCACAACACTTAGAACACTTGAGAGTTCTTGTAATAACGGTATTGTAAAAGCAGGTAATTTTGAAACTGATATTTTTATAACTCCGGGTTTTAATTTTCAAATAGTCGATATGCTGCTGACCAATTTTCATTTTCCTAAATCTACTTTATTTATTCTTATATGTGCTTTTGCAGGATTTAAAGAAATGCATGCGTTATATAAATATGCTATAAAAGAAAAAATGCGTTTCTTTAGCTATGGCGATGCAACGCTTTTGTATAGGAAAGTATGAAAGGTACCAATCTAGCCAAATTATATATTAGGGAAATTTTGCTTTTTTGATCACACGTACTGGGAGTAATAATTATTAAAGAGCTTTTGATATTACAAATTCTTGGTATGAATGAAAATGAAAATCATTTAAATCAAATTTGAGACATAAAATCTTATGCAGATACACTTTTAAAAATATATTGTATCCAATTCAATACAGTTAATGATTATTAAGAACTGAAACAATCAATAATTTTTAAAAATTCTTTATAAAAAAGGGAAAGTACTAATAAAAATATTTTAAAATACTAGGATAAGCTATAAAACATTTGCATGAAGTTATAGAGTGATCTAAAGTAGATAAAGATTATATAGGTGAAACTACTCAAATTTGAATATATAATAAAACTATTTTGTTGTTTTAAAATACTTAGTGATGAAATAATGAACATTATTACTACAAAAGTTAAGTAAAGCTTCTCAATTTAGTATTATTGATGATAAAAAATGTTGCTTGAAATTGAAGATAATTGTAGTATCAATCTCATCTTTATAAATAAGAAAATGCAAAACAAATTTGTGTACAAATATTAAATTATACCTACCAATTTTAGAGCAAAACTATAATAGTACTAGATAAAAATATTTTTGGATGATTAAATGCTTGAATTCATTCATACTAAATTCAAAACAAATTGCTTTATTAAAAGAATTAAAAACACTAGCAAAAGAAGTTAATAAATCAAACAGTTTATTTCAATTCTTTAATAAACATCATTTAAAAAATGGAATTTATTTATACGGCCCAGTGGGCAGCGGTAAAACTTTGCTAATGAAGTCTTTTTTTGAAGTAATAAACATATCTAAAACCATTCTGCACTATCAGAACTTTATACATGCAATTCATAAATCTATGCATAAATTACAAACAGAAAAGCAAAAAGATATCATACCTAAAATTGCTAAAAACTATGCTAAACAAACTAAGGTATTATGTATAGATGAGTTTGAAATTAAAGATATTACTGATGCAATGATAATAAGTAGATTATTTAATGAATTAATAAAGCAAAATATTTTTATTTTTATAACCTCTAACACTCTTCCAAATAATCTTTACAAAGACGGATTACAAAGAGAATCTTTTTTACCTTTTATAAAGATCATCAATAATACATTTTACATAAAATATTTAGATAATCAGCATGATTATCGATTTGATAATAAAGCATTAGGAGCTAAATGCTCAAGGATAATTTACCCTTTAACTTTAGAAAATAAAAACAAATTTAAAGAAATCATCATAAAAATTAGTGATAATAATTTCGTTGCTCAAAATATACAGGTTTTAGGTAGGTCAATACCCTTCCAAAAAGTATATAAACGAATATTAGTAACAGATTATAATGAATTATTTATAAGAGAATTAAGCTATATAGATTATGTTAATATTTGCCAAAATTTTAACATTATTATAGTGGAAAACATTAATACCATTGATGCTAACGATACAAATACAGCCGTTAGATTTATCAATTTTATTGATAATGCCTATTTCTACAAAGTACTTTTATTTATGAGCTTAGAAGATAATCCAAATAAAATATACCAGGGTCTAGCACGAGCAGACGAATTCAAACGTACTATATCAAGATTAAATGAAATGAATAGCGAAGCTTATTTATTAAATAATAATTTAAGACATTCATTATCTGAAATCAATTAAATTAGATGCTTTAGCACAATTTTAAATCTTATTGTTGCTAAAAATCTTTTTAAGTGACTAAAATACTTATTACTGTACTGTTACTGTGTTGATATATATTCTTGAACATATAATTTAATTATTGTTATAGAATACAATAAGAGAAAACAAGATAATTAAAATTTGCATTGCAAGCTTGGCAGTGACTTACTCTCCCATGACTTATGACATAGTACCATTAGCGCTATGAGGTTTCACGTTCGAGTTCGGGATGGGATCGTGTGTTTCACTCATGCTATGACCACCAAGCCAGCAATACAAACTTTATAAGTTTGTATTATAATACGCGATTAATGCTGTTATATTATTCTTAAACAAAAATAATATCAATTTATTGATCTTACGGTCAAATCGTGACATAAAACGATAGAATAACATTTTTATTTATTGATAAAGCTAATTTAGCATTAAATAATTTGCGAATCGATGCTTAAATATTAATATAATTAACACTATATGCATATACAATCTCACAGCAAAGTAAATCAATCGAGCTATTAGTATCGGTTAGCTACACACATTACTGTGCTTCCACACCCGACCTATCAACGTGGTAGTCTTCCACGGCTCTAATGGGGAAGTCTAGTTTTGAGGTAGGTTTCCTGCTTAGATGCATTCAGCAGTTATCCCTTCCGTACTTAGCTACCCAGCTGTGCCGTTGGCACGACAACTGGTCCACCAGGGGTACGTCCACCTCGGTCCTCTCGTACTAAAGGCAGATCCTCTCAAACTTCCTACACCCACGGCAGATAGGGACCGAACTGTCTCACGACGTTCTAAACCCAGCTCACGTACCACTTTAATCGGCGAACAGCCGAACCCTTGGGACCTTCTCCAGCCCCAGGATGTGATGAGCCGACATCGAGGTGCCAAACGATTTCGTCGCTATGGACGCTTGGAAATCATCAGCCTGTTATCCCCGGAGTACCTTTTATTCGTTGAGCGATGGCCCTTCCACTCGGGACCACCGGATCACTATGACCGACTTTCGTCTCTGCTCGTCTTGTCAGACTCGCAGTCAGGCTAGCTTATGCCATTGCACTCTAAAAGTTGATTTCCGACCAACCTGAGCTAACCATCGCGCGCCTCCGTTACTCTTTGGGAGGCGACCGCCCCAGTCAAACTACCCACCATGCATTGTCTCGGACCCTGATTCAAGGATCTCGGTTAGATATCAAAAACCAAAAGGGTGGTATCTCAAGAGTGACTCCACAAAGGCTAACGCCTCTGCTTCGCAGTCTCCCACCTATCCTGCACATTTGACTTCTAACACCAGTGCAAAGCTATAGTAAAGGTTCACGGGGTCTTTCCGTCTGACCGCGGGAACTCCGCATCTTCACGGAGAATTCAATTTCGCTGAGTCGATACTGGAGACAGTGGGGAAATCGTTACGCCATTCGTGCGGGTCGGAACTTACCCGACAAGGAATTTCGCTACCTTAGGACCGTCATAGTTACGGCCGCCGTTCACTGGGACTTCAATTTAGAGCTTGCACCCCTCCTTTTAATCTTCCAGCACTGGGCAGGCGTCAGACCCTATACGTCGTCTATTGACTTTGCAGAGCCCTGTGTTTTTAATAAACAGTCGCTACCCCCTAACTTGTGCCACCTGCACATGGTTGCCCACACACAGGTCATCTTTCTTCCGAAGTTACAGATGCAATTTGCCTAGTTCCTTCAGCATCGTTCTCTCAAGCGCCTTGGTATACTCTACCTGTCCACCTGTGTCGGTTTTGGGTACGGTCTATAATAAAGGTGCTATTTCCTGGAAAATATTCACTGCATAATCAATCCAATAAGACTATACAATTTACTATTTTCGTCACATCCTTTAGGTTCAGGAATATTAACCTGATTCCCATCGATTACGCCTTTCAGCCTCACCTTAGGGGCCGACTAACCTTGCGCAGATTAACTTTACGCAAGAACCCTTGGACTTTCGGCGAGAATGTTTCTCACATTCTTTATCGCTACTCATGTCAGCATTCTCACTTCCGATACCTCCAGCAAACCTTACAGTTTACCTTCACAGGCTTACGGAACGCTCCGCTACCATTTATGCCAAATGCATAAATCCGCATCTTCGGTACATGACTTGAGCCCCGTTACATTGTTGGCGCAAGAAAACTTATTTAGACTAGTGAGCTATTACGCTTTCTTTAAATGATGGCTGCTTCTAAGCCAACATCCTAGTTGTTTTGGTCTTCTCACATCCTTTAACACTTAGTCATGATTTAGGGACCTTAGATGGCGATCTGGGCTTTTTCCCTCTCGACTATGGACCTTAGCACCCATAGTCTGTCTGCTATGCTGTACTCATCGACATTCGGAGTTTGATTGAGTTTGGTAAGTCTGTAGGACCCCCTAGCTCATTCAGTGCTCTACCTTCGATGGTAATCGCTATAACGCTCTACCTAAATAGATTTCGCGGAGAACCAGCTATATCCGAGTTTGATTGGCCTTTCACCCCTAACCACAGCTCATCCCCTACTTTTTCAACAGTAGTGGGTTCGGTCCTTCAGCGGATTTTACTCCACTTTCAACCTGGCCATGGCTAGATCACCCGGTTTCGGGTCTAATTCATCTAACTAAACGCCCTATTCAGACTCGCTTTCGCTACGCCTACACCTAACGGCTTAAGCTTGCTAGATAAACTAAGTCGCTGACCCATTATACAAAAGGTACGCCGTCACAAGACATAATAAATATGCATGCTCCGACTGCTTGTAAGCATTTGGTTTCAGATACTATTTCACTCCCCTTGTCGGGGTACTTTTCACCTTTCCCTCACGGTACTTGTTCACTATCGGTCACTAGAGAGTACTTAGGCTTAGAGGGTGGTCCCCCTATGTTCAAACAGGATTTCACGTGTCCCGCCTTACTCAAGGACTTCAAACTTTTTACCTATACGGGACTATCACCCTCTATGGTCAATCTTTCCATATTGTTTTAGTTATTTTTTTGAAGCCACTGGCCTGGTCCGCGTTCGCTCGTCACTACTAACGGAGTCTCGGTTGATGTCCTTTCCTCCAGCTACTTAGATATTTCAGTTCGCTGGGTTCGCCTCATATAGCTATGTATTTACTATATAATACCTAACAAATTAGGTGGGTTTCCCCATTCGGAAATCTTCGGATCAAAGTTTATTCGCAACTCCCCGAAGCTTATCGCAGCGTATTACGTCCTTCATCGCCTTCTAGTGCCAAGGCATCCACCAAATGCTCTTATTACATTTACTAATGCTTTTAACTTGAGATTATACTATGCATACAGAATTAATTTTACAATTATTTTCAGTATCTACTCACGACATATTATTATCGCGGTGTATTTAGTTTTAGCTTTATCAACTTTTAAAACAGCTACAAAGTGTTAAATTTAAAACTTTGTGTGATGAATCTTATATCTATATTTTGCAAGCTTGTCAAACACTAATTTCAAATAATTTTAATTTTATTTTTATGCAGTATCTTAAAGTCATTTTAACATCTTGTAAAAGCAAAATTATGTTGTTAGATTACGGTACACGATTTTTAATCTTCAAAAAGACTCTACTCCTTTACTGATTCCAGTATACAAGCTTTAGATTTTAAGCTTTTCTAAATACTAGATTTCATAAATTTGAATTATTAATTATTAAATAACCATTCTTATTAAATTTATCTAAAATATTTGAATTAGCAGATTTAACAGATTTGCCATAAGTATAAGTATATAATTTTAAAATTGCTTTTGTTTGTTTTAAGTTGCTCAATGTTTACTAACAACAAGCTGCTAATTTCATACTTTAGCATGTAAAATTTTCTTACAAAAATTGGATTTCTGTAAAAAAACTTAGTTTAAACTTCTACCTCATCATCTAATATCTAATGACTCTTTTACAAAAAACATTCTTATTCTTTTCAAGAGTTGATGTAAACTCTAAATTACTATTAAACTTAACTTCTTTTTTAGCTTTAGCACTAATAATACTCTTACTTTAAGATTGTATCTTTTAAAATATTTGTACCACGTAAAAATGCTTCTATATTCAAAGCTTTTTTACTCTCTTGCTGAAGTTTTGTTACACGTAATATGCCACTTCCACAAGCGATTTCTAGTTTATTGCTAATAACAGTACCAGGAATAAAATGATGATTGTAATTTAAATATTCTGCTTCAAGGATTTTAATTATTTTATCATTATAACTAAAATATGCTCCGGGCCATGGATTCATACCCCTTATTTTACAGTCAATAGAATAAGCGGATTCATACCAATTAATTTTGCCTTCTGCTTTAGTTAATTTATGAGCATAAGTAACACCGTTACTTGATTGTTTTACTGGCACTATATTATCAATATTTGCAAGTGTTTGGATGAGTAATTCAGCTCCTAAATGAGCACATCTATTAGACAATTCATCCAATGTTATTCTTTTTTCTAAATTCAAATCTTCTTTCAGCAATATATCACCAGTATCAAGCCCTGAATCCATACGCATAATACATACACTACTTTTTAAGTCACCCTCTATAATAGTACGTTGCAGAGGAGCCGCGCCTCTGTGACGAGGTAAATCGGATGGATGGATATTAAGACAGCCGTATTTTTTCGCTTCTAATATAGCTTTTGGCACAATAAAACCATACGCAATAACAACTATAATATCTGCATCAACTTTATTAATGAGATTTATTGTTTCATCATTACGAAGAGTAGAAGGGCTATAAACAGGAATTTGATGTTCAAATGCTAATTGATGTATTGGGGATTTAGCTAAGTATAGTCCTCTACCTTTAGCTTTAGGTTGCTGTGTAAAAACAGCTTTCACTTCGTGATGAATTATAAGTTTTTTAAGAGTTGGGACAGCGAATTCTGGCGTGCCCATAAAGATTACTTTCACACTATATTATTTTTAAGTTTTTTAAGCTTACGAAGTACTACATCCCGTTTTAAATTACTTAAATAATCAACCATAAGCTTACCTTCCAAATGATCATACTCATGCTGAATAACTCTTGCAAGCCAATCATTTGCTTTCAGCTCTTGCGATTTACCATGATAATCTAAATATCTTATCTTTACAGACTCCGGTCGCATCACCTCAATACGTTGTTCTGGTAATGAGATACAACCTTCATTAGCAGTAACTAACTCTGTTGATTGTTCAATTATTTCAGGATTCACTATAAAAAGTGGATAAAAATCTTTCGGTCTTTCTACTGGATCATGTGCTTTTATATCAATTACTAAAATACGTTGCAAGACACCTACTTGTACTGCTGCAAGCCCTGCACCATTTGCATTGTACATAGTTTCAAGCATATCATGCATAAATTTTCGTGTTTGATCGGTACATTCTAAAACAGGCTTAGATTTTTGCTTTAATCTTTCATCAGGTGCGGTTACTATCGAGTATATTGACATACACAATTAAATTTTAATCTTTTACTTAAAAAGTATACCATAAAATTAAATACAAAGAAAGTAAAATTCAGTTGTATAATACACTCACCTACTTTCAATAATTTATTTGTATGATTATAAAAATATCAGTATAGTATAATATAATAACTTGTATAAATAAGGAAGATTAATAATTAGGGTGAAATGCAAAAATTTGTGAATAACTCAAAACACATTATAATCAGTATTATGGAAAAAGTTGCATTATCAATACTAGAAACATTGATTAAAATTTAAAAAGTTCTTAAGATGAAGTAGAAGAAGTTATTATAAGAAAATTCTAGACAAATTGAAAAAATGACTTGTAGAGATGATAAAAATAAATTAAGTAGTTATTGACATGAAGTGATATTAAACAGTTTTGGTTATATAAAATTTATACATTATTTTTTATTCAGTAAATAGCTTAGGAGGTTACTATGACATTACTAAAAAACAAAATTCGCCTATAAAAATAGATCATTTCACTTATTTTAGTATAAAAAATGAACTTAATAAAAATATATGGCAACTACCTGAAAACACACTCTCAAAGTCATTAGTTTTAAGCTCAATTGCTTATCAAGTTTTCCTCATATATCCATAAACACTATACCTAATAATAAGAACTGTAACGATCAAACCAATAGCGATTAATAACCACATCATTATAATTTAGACTAAAAATATCATTTACTACACAAGATTATATGCTTTAGTGCTTTTAAAAGCAATTATCTAATTAATATGAAGTGCCAATTCAAAAATTTTCGCTATACAAAAAATAATGCAGGGAACAAATATTTAATTTATCTAATATAGATATAATGCAATACTTAATTATAAAAGAAAAATATAGAGATATCACATTACTTGCTTAAACCTGTTTTAGTAGTAAAAAGATTAAAAAGTAATTGAATTTCAATTTCATGAAAAAAATTAGTGTTACACAATAATTGGCTAGAGCTTTATATGAGATATTGCTAAACGCAAACAGATCAATGATTAATTAACATCATGATGAAAGTAATTGGACAATATCATCGCATAAATTTGTTCTTATTTAATAAGATTATAATATAAGACATTTTTATTAATGTAATAACCACTCAGACTAAAATACTAATATTAGTATTGAGTATTGATTTATTATTTTTATGTACTATATTATCAAGTCATGTGATGCAAAAGAGTCATTTTAATTATAAATATCACAATATCATATGTTAAATGAAATCAGCATATACTCATACTACTACATATTTTCAGCACTCTCTAATCCATCTTCCACTAATTCACTATCTTCTCCGCTTTCAGAAGTTTCAGCTATTAAAGAAACAGATACTACTTTTTCATCATCATCTAATTTAAACAGAATTACACCACTAGTGTTACGACCCGTAATACGTACCGACTCAAGTTTACAGCGAATTAACTTACCACTATTTGTGATCAGCATTAACTCATCATCCATTTTAACTGGCATCACACCAACGACTAAACCTGTTTTATCGTTAATATCCATATTTATTATACCACTACCACCACGATCAGTAATTCTATAACCATATGCCGAGCTTCTTTTACCAAAACCGTTCTCTGTAACTGTCAAGATGAATTCTTCCGAATTGGCCATTTCTAAAATCGAATCTGCATTCAAATGTACACCTAATGCTTCAAGGTTAAACTCCTCACCTTTAGCGATCTTAAGCCTTTTTTCCCATGGTACTGTTAAATAAGCATCTCTATCCTCTTTTGTACTGTTAATGCCTTTAAGTACAGTCATAGAAATTACAGAATCCTCTTTAGCAAGCTTCATACCGCGCACCCCATCAGAAATACGACTCTTAATAATACGCAAAGATTCAACAGGAAATCTTAAAGCTTTACCTGCTTTGGTAGCAAGTAAAATATGCTCATCTTCTTTACATGGTTTTACGTCTATTAATTTATCGTCTTCATCAAGCCTAATAGCAATTTTACCATTTAACTGAATCTTTTTAAAATCTAATAAGTCACTTCTTCTGATATTACCTTTTGCAGTTGCGAACATAATATTTAAATGATCCCACTCATCCTGATTTTCTGGTAACGGCATGATATTTGTAATATGTTCATTTTCTTGCAATGGTAATATATTAACCATTGGTCTACCCTTACCTTGCGGATTACTTAAAGGTAATTTATAAAGCTTCAAGCTATAAACCTTACCTATATTTGAGAAAAATAACATTGGCGTATGAGTACTACCGACAAAAACTTGCATGGTAATATCCTCATCTCGCATTGAAAGACCAGATCTACCCTTACCTCCACGTTTTTGTGAACGATAGCTACTTAAAGGTACACGTTTGATATAACCACCAAGCGTTACTGTTACGACCATTTCTTCACGCTGAATTAAATCTTCTATATCTTGATCAAACTCACCGAATTCAATCGCAGTAAGACGAGGAACTGCAAATTCTTCTTTAACTTTAATTAGCTCTTCTTTTAAAATTTCAAGTAACCTTGTACGAGAGTCGAGTATATTAAGATATTCGGCAATCTCCGTAGCGAGGTGTTTTAAATCTTGTTCAAGCTTGTTTTTCTCCATAGCAGTTAGACGTTGCAGCTTCATTTCTAAGATTGCTTTAGCTTGTACCTCAGTAAAACTCAATTTACCTCGCTCATTTAACATTACTTTATCATCAACCAATTTTATAAGAGGTAAGATATCTAATACTTCCCACTGTCTATCCATTAATTCTTGTTTAGCTAAATTCGTATCATTTGAAGCTTTAATAATATATATTATTTCATCTATATTACTAATGGCAATAGCCAACCCTAGTAAAATATGTGCTCTATCTCTTGCTTTATTTAGCAAATATATAGTACGATTAGTAATTACCACTTCTCTAAAACTAACAAAAGCTGCAATTACTTCTTTTAAATTCATCACTTTCGGTAACCCGTCTTTAAGAGCGAGCATAATAACACCAAAGTTAGTTTGTAGCTGAGTACATGCATATATTTGATTTAAGACTACTTCTGCAACTACGTCTTTCTTTAACTCAATAAAAATCCTTACACCATTTTTATTCGATTCATCGCGTAAATCACTTATACCTTCTATACGTTTTTCCTTAACCATTTCAGCAATTTTTTCAACAAGCCTTGCTTTATTGACCATATACGGTATTTCAGTAATAATAATTGCTTGACGGCTATTACCGATGTTCTCAATCTCAGCTTTACCGCGCATAATGATACTACCTCTACCAGTAAGATATGCAGATCTAATACCACTAATGCCTAAAATCATTGATCCTGTAGGGAAATCTGGTCCTTTAACAACTTCTAGTAAATCTAATATTTCTATATCATTATTATCTATATATAAACAGCACGCATCAATAATCTCACCAAGATTATGAGGCGGAATGTTAGTTGCCATACCAACTGCAATACCTCCACTACCATTAACCAATAAATTGGGAAACATTGCAGGTAGTACGGATGGCTCTTCTTCAGAACCGTCATAATTAATGTTAAAACTGACAGTTCCTTTATCAATATCCTCTACAAGCTTATGTGCAACTTTAGACATGCGAGATTCAGTATATCTCATCGCAGCCGCTGCATCACCATCCATTGAGCCGAAATTACCTTGTCCATCTACAAGCGGCAGACGCAAAGAAAAATCTTGAGTCATACGTACTAACGAATCATAAATAGCACTATCACCATGAGGATGGTATTTACCCATAACGTCACCAACTATTCGTGCAGATTTTCTATAAGGTTTGCTAGCATGATTACCGGCTTCATACATGGAATAGATAATTCTGCGATGCACAGGCTTTAAACCATCACGAACATCTGGTATAGCTCTACTTACTATAACGCTCATAGCATAATCAAGATAAGATGCTTTCATCTCATCTTCGATATTTACCGGTACTAAATTAGAAGAATATTTATCAGTCACTATATACTAGCCTTAAATTGAATGAATTACATTTAATTATAGAGACATAATAAATTTCTTTCAAGAATTGCGTGTATTTATAATCATGCATTATTTCTAAGTGATTGATCTCTCATACATGTAAAAGCAGGAATCTAATTTTAGCTTTCTTACCACTATCGTTTGTGTTGACATGAGATAAATATACAAAGTCTTTACACAGTTTATACAATCACGACACCAACTGTTTTTAGGCAATTGTATAATTACAAACTTCATTTCCAATATAATGTATAATGCAATACTTCTAACCTGTGCGTAAACTTAGATCATAGCTTTTCTTAATCTTTGTTCTCTTAGAAATCTGTAATACGTTTAGAGAATAATTTTTGTTAAACATATCTCTCAATCCATTAAACTTAAGTTTTGTAAGTCTTAATCACAAAAGTTGTACCTCTGGTTGTTGAATCGTTCAAAATATAGATACAGAATAGTTATTATAGCTTGTATCTGTAAAGTTGATACCTTAAAGACTAGACATTAAATATTATTGCCTTAATCCTAATAAAGTGCAGTTTCAATCAATTTCTGTTGAAATGTCAATTGGCTGATCGATACGATAAACGATAGACTTATATTAAATTAAACTAATAAATTTAGTGTATACACTAAATCAATATCCTAAAATATTCAGATACATTATTACTAAAATAATTATAATTGAAATTGACACACATAACACTTCTTATCTATCCTAAGCAATTTTGACCCACCCAATAATCTTATATTTTATAATTTTTTACTTTTTATTAATTGAGTTAAAACATCTTTAACAAAAGTAAGATCTAATAAAAATGCCTCGTCATTTACAAAAAGATATAGTTGCTAGATTTACCATCTATTACCATACTGCTTTGTACTCATCTTGAAGCAACTATGTATTTGTAATCAAGAAAGAAATATATTCTACAGTGAAGCTACTACAATATAATTATTATAATTACTAAGACAATATAGTACACTACCACGATATCTTCATCATTAAATGTGAATATTAGTTATGCCTAATTCACAATTGCATACAAAATTATAAATTAATGAGTGAATATATTTGAGAGGCTAAAAATGTTATAACTCTAGACTAGTTGTAAATACATTATTAAAGTGAGATAAATATTAGAAAGCTTTACAGGAATTGATTCACGCATCTGCTAATATAGCCTAGAATTGATTTTATAATACATGAAACAGAACACCATTTTACGTTAAGCATCACATATTATTTACTTATAATTCTGTATCTTGTTTACATTCCTCCTGCTGTTTATACCATAATTCAGCGTAATAGCCTTGATATTTTAACAATGTTTTATGATTGCCTCGTTCAACTATATAACCATTATCTAAAACTATAATCTCATCTGCATCAACAATAGTCGATAATCTATGAGCGATGATAAGAGTAGTATGGTTAGCTGAAATCTCTTTAAGACTTGCTTGAATTAGCTTTTCAGTTTTAGTATCAAGTGAACTTGTTGCTTCATCAAAAACATATATTGATGGATTTTTTAAGATAGTTCTTGCAATCGCAATACGTTGTTTTTCACCACCTGAAAGTTTTAAACCTCTCTCGCCTACCTGTGTTGCATAACCTTCAGGTAACACACTAATAAATTCATGAATATGAGCATTTTTTGATGCGGCTATAACTTCATCGTAACTAGCTGCATTATTACCATATGCGATGTTATAATATATCGTATCATTAAACAATACCGTATCTTGTGGAACAATCCCAATAGATTCACGAAGTGAGCGTTGCTTAACTTTTCTTATATCTTGATTATCTATAATAATACTACCACTATTAATATCGTAAAACCTAAAAAGCAATCGTGATATCGTTGATTTACCTGCACCGCTACTACCTACCACTGCAATTGTTTTACCGCTCTCAATCGTAAAAGTGATATTATGCAAAATAGTACGTTCCTTATTATAAGCAAAGCTAACATTATTAAAACTGACCTCACATTTTGAGATAATTAACTCCTTAGCATCTACTGAATCTTGTATTTCTGCCGGTATATCAAGTAACTTAAACATATCTTCCATATTAACTAGAGCATTTTTAATTTCTCTATAAGCGAAACCAAGTATTGAAAGTGGAATTGATAACTGAAATAGATAAGCATTAACCATTATTAAATCGCCGATCATCATTTTATTTTGATTAATAGCATTTACTGAAAGTATCATTAAAGAAATAAGCCCTAATGATATTATGACATCCTGTCCAATATTCAAAATTGATAGACTGTTAGTAGTTTTAGTAGCTGATTTTTCATAAGTTTGCAAAGCATCATTAAACTTCATCGCCTCATATTCTTCATTATTAAAATATTTAACTGTTTCAAAATTCAATAAACTATCGATCGCTCTATTATTTGCAGTGTTATCGCTTTTGTTCATTTCCCTTGCAAATGCAATACGCCAAGTACTGATTAATAAAGTATAACACACATAAACTATCATTGTTATTAAGACAGTTACTGCAAACCATACACCATGAAGATACCATAATATTCCGATGACCAATATAATTTCTAAGCTTGTCGGGAAAATATTAAATAATGAATACCGTAGCACTGCTTCAATACCTTTAGTACCACGTTCTATTGACCTACTTAAACCACCTGTTTTTCTAGTAATATGGAAACGCATACTTAAACTATGCATGTGTTTAAAGACATTTAAAGCTACTAAGCGTGTTGCTTGATATCCAACTTTTGAAAAAATTATATTTCGCAATTCACTAAAAATTTGGACAAGTATTTTTGTCACACCATATCCAATAATAACACCAATAATAACTGAGAGAGGTAAATTTTGATTTAGTCCGTCTATTATATATTTATAAACAATTGGAACAAAAATATTTATTACTTTAGCTATAACTAAACAAATAAGAGACGTAACAATACGTAATCTGATATCAAAATCCTTCAACCATAAATATGTAAGAAGTATATAAAACGCATTTTTGTGATTGTTATTTTTAGGCATAAAATTGCCACACCGTTGCTTAATCACAGGATCCAATTAAAATATTATTAGTTTTTATATTCTAGATATCGTTTTCAAGCCAAGATAATGACAGTTACGCCCCAGAAACGGTCAAAGAATTCTTATTCTTAGGCTGAGTTTCTAACAATTTATCTAACCTCCCATCTTGTTCAAGATTAAATAAATCATCACACCCGCCAACATGCATATTATCTATAAAGATCTGTGGAACAGTATTTTTTCCACCGGATTTCTTAATAAATGCTTCTTTCTCTTCTTGCGTAAAATTACTTACTTCAATTTCCTCATAAATAACATTTTTCTTATCAAGCAACGCTTTAGCTTTTATGCAATAAGGACAACTAGCTAGAGTATAAATAATAATTGTGTGTAATATAGATTTATTCATAATGTTATATTTTTTATTTTTTTATATTATATATTATCTTAAACTAGAGTTTTTAAAGCAAGTAAAAATATAATACATGAATAATTTTTCTATTATCTCAGCATATAAACCAGCAGGCGGTCAACCAAAAGCAATAGATGAAATTATAGCAGGGTTAAATAGTAAAAAACGCTCACAAATGTTGCTTGGTATTACAGGATCAGGTAAAACTTTTACTATGGCAAATATTATAGAAAGAACTAATAGACCTACTCTTATTATGGCTCATAATAAAACTTTAGCTGCACAAATCTATTTAGAAATGAAATCAATTTTTCCAAAGAATGCAGTTGAATATTTTGTCTCATATTATGATTATTATCAGCCAGAAGCTTATATAGTACGCACTGATACTTTCATCGAAAAAGATTCATCAATTAATGAACAGATTGATTTAATGCGTCATTCTGCTACAAGATCGTTATTAGAACGTCGTGATGTGATAGTAATTGCGTCTGTTTCGTGTATTTATGGACTTGGCGCTCCTGATTTATATTATCAGATGACTGTGCATTTAGAACTTGGTCAAAGCTATCCTCGTGATAAGTTACTAAATGATTTAATAAATCTGCAATATAAACGTAATGATATCGGATTTGAGCGTGGCTGTTTTAGGGTTAAAGGCGACCACATTGATATTTTTCCCTCACATTATAGCGATAAAGCTTGGCGTTTATCATTTTTCGGTAATGAACTCGAATATATTCATGAATTTGACCCATTAACAGGTGAGAAACTTACTCAGCTTGATAAAGCTATGGTTTTTGGTAATTCACACTTTGTTATGCCACAAAAAACAATAAATAATGCAATATCAAGCATTGAGGTAGAGTTGCAAAAACACTTAGATGTCTTAAAGTCACAAGATAAACTAATTGAAGCGAAAAGACTAAACCAGCGTACTCAATATGATCTTGAAATGTTAACAGAAACAGGTAGCTGTAAAGGAATTGAAAACTACTCTCGCTTTTTCACAGGACGTAATGCCGGTGAGCCTCCTCCTACATTATTCGAGTATTTACCTAAAGATGCTTTATTGTTTCTTGATGAAAGCCATGTATCAATACCACAAATTAGAGCGATGTATAACAGCGATCGAGCACGAAAAGAAGTGTTGGTAGAGCATGGATTTCGTTTACCTTCTGCACTTGATAACAGACCTTTAAAATTTGAAGAATGGGAAAAATTTAGACCACAAACTGTGTTTGTATCTGCAACTCCGGGACCATTCGAATTAGAAGAGACAGGTGGCACTGTAGTAGAGCTGATTATCAGACCTACAGGACTTCTAGATCCTGAATGTATTATCAAACCAGCTACTAACCAAGTTGAGGATTTAATTAGCGAAATTCAAACAACTATCACTAAAGGTTTACGTATCTTAGTCACTACATTAACAAAAAAAATGGCTGAAGATTTAACATCCTATTTGCAGGATCTGCAATATAAAACATATTATTTGCATTCCAATATACATACTCTAGAACGTATTGAAATATTAAGAGATTTAAGACAAGGTAATATCGATATTTTAGTAGGTATTAATCTATTAAGAGAGGGGATTGATATTCCTGAGTGCGGTTTAGTTGCGATACTTGATGCAGACAAAGAGGGATTTTTACGATCTGAAGTATCACTAATACAAACAATAGGAAGAGCTGCAAGAAATAGTAGAGGTAAAGTTATACTTTATGCAGATAAAATGACTAAATCTATAGATAAAGCTGTTAGTGAAACATTACGTAGAAGACAAATTCAACAGGAATATAATAAAAAATATGGTATAATTCCAAAAACTATCAATAGTGCTATTCATACTTTAGAATCACTTGAAGAAATCCATGATAATAAACTCGATAAAAAACAAACTAATACTTTATTGAATAATCCTGCTAAACTAAAATCTTACATGGATAAATTAAAAAAAGAAATGTTTAAAGCTGCAAGTAATCTTGAATTTGAACAAGCTGCAAAACTCCGTAACCAACTCAAAACTCTAGAAAAGGCAGTACTGGAGTTAAGCTAAATTCCTACTGTTACACGATTAGGAAAACTATGGTGTAACAGTGATAAAACAAATATGACAAATCTTAGCAAAACTTAAAACTCTTCCTATGATAGGATGATAATCCATGTGTATTAATAGCTTCGATATGTTCACGAGTACCGTATCCGTAATTTTTATGCCATAAATATTGTGGGTATTCAGCACTTAATTCTAGCATCAAACGATCTCTAGTCACTTTTGCAATAATAGAAGCTGCAGCAATCGATAATGATAAATTATCACCATTAATTATACTAATAAATCTTACATCACTAAATTTCATATTACCATCAACTAAAATTTTCTCTGGCTTAAGGCTAAGATTTGCCACAGCAATAGTACAAGCTTTTTTAGTTGCTTCTAATATATTAATATCATCAATTTCGGTATGCTCAATAATAGCGGTTGACCAAACATAATTACTAGTTATTTGCTCATATAGTATATCTCTCTTATTTTTAGAAAGCTTTTTAGAATCCTTAATACCAGATATAATATCTACTTTATCTATTATAACTGCACTTGCGACTACAGGACCAACTAGCGATCCTCTACCTGCTTCATCTACACCTGCTACAATATAGTTATGATATTTTTGTTCATACTGTAATAGATTTACTTCCATAATTGTATTTTTAAAATTTTTAATGTATATAATAATATCTTTCTCGCATTGATTCTGAGTAGTCATTGCATGGAGCATTATATTACATAGCAATCTCATGGAATGAGAATAAATTTCTAATCTTGTTTTGTCAAAACTTATAGTTTTGCATTGCAATGAGGAAAAACCTTGTTAATAAAAACCTAAATAATATAGAATTTTAAAGTGCAAAATTATTTTCAATTATTAGAACTACCACAAGAGTATAATATTGATTTAAAAATATTAGAAAAGCAATATTTTGCCATGCAGATAAAATATCATCCTGATAAAGCAAAAACTGTGCAAGAAAAGGAACAAAATCTAATTATTGCCACTGAATTAAATAAAGCTTACTCTACTCTGAAAGATGCTTTAAAGCGTGCTGAATACATGCTGCTTTTGCAAAACATAAATTTGAATGATGAAAAGATACGTAGTTTACTTTCTCCACTAGAATTAAGTATATTCTGGAATGAAATGGAAAGAATTGAAAATACTATTTTATTTAGTGATTTAGAAAAAATAAAGCACAAATATGAATTAATGCAACAACAAAACATTAATTCTTTAAAACAAGCGTTCGAAAAACGAAATCTATCAGATGCAACCATACACACAAGCAAACTTAAATATATTAGAACATTGCAGAACAAGCTGCAAGAAAAAATAAAATCATGCAAATAATAGAAATTACAGAACCGAAGCAAACTGATTGTCAGCAGAAACTGCAAATAGCAGTAGGTATCGATTTTGGCACTACTAATTCATTAATAGCAATTGCTACTAATAGAAAAGTTAACATTATTAAGTCTAAAGGTGATAAAGAATTAATACCAACTACTATAGATTTTATAAATGAAGATTTGATAATAGGTAATAATAAAGGACTACGTTCTATAAAAAGACTATTCGGTAAAACATTAAAAGAAATTCTAAATACCAAAACACTTTTTGCGTTAGTTAAAGATTATTTAGATATAAATAGTAGTGAGCTGAAACTAAATTTTGCTAATAAAAAGATGCGTATTGCTGAAATTGCAGCAGAAGTTTTTATTTACCTAAAAAATCAAGCAGAAAAACAATTAAAAAATAATATCACTAAAGCAGTCATAACAATACCTGCACATTTTAATGATACAGCAAGAGGTGAAATAATGCTTGCAGCTAAAATAGCAGGTTTTGAAGTATTAAGGTTAATTGCTGAACCGACGGCAGCTGCATATGCCTACGGCTTAAACAGAAATCAAACAGGTCGCTATTTAGTATATGACCTAGGAGGTGGTACTTTTGACGTATCTATTCTTAATATACAAGAAGGCATTTTCCAAGTTATTGCCACAAACGGAGATAATATGCTTGGTGGCGACGATATAGATGTAGTAATTACACAATACATTTGTAATAAATTTGATTTACCTAATTCTAGCGAGACTTTACAACTTGCAAAAAAAGCAAAAGAAACTTTAACATATAAAGAGAGTTTTAATAATGATATTATATCAATTAATAAGCAAACATTAGAACAACTAATTTTTCCTTTAGTCAAACACACTATCAATATAACACAAGAATGTTTAGAACAGTCAGGAAATCCAAATATAGACGGAGTTATTTTAGTAGGTGGGACGACTCGTATTCCTTTAATCAAGGATGAATTATATAAAGCATTTAAAATAAATATTTTATCAGATATTGATCCTGATAAAGCAGTTGTATGTGGCGCTGCATTACAAGCAGAAAACTTAATAGCACCACATACAAATTCATTACTGATTGATGTAGTACCGTTATCACTCGGCATTGAATTATATGGCGGTATAGTTGAAAAAATCATTATGCGTAATACGCCGATTCCTATTGCGGTAATAAAAGAATTTACAACGTATGCCGATAATCAAACTGGTATACAATTCCATATATTACAAGGTGAACGAGAAATGGCCGCAGATTGCCGTAGTTTAGCTCGATTTGAGTTAAAAGGTCTACCACCTATGAAAGCAGGAAATATTAGAGCTGAAGTTACTTTTGCTATTGATGCAGACGGTATATTATCTATTTCTGCTTATGAAAAAATCAGTAATATATCACATACTATAGAAGTAAAACCAAATCACGGTATTGATAAAACAGAGATTGAGATTATGTTAGAAAACGCTTATAAAAATGCTAGTATAGATTATACTACTAGATTATTACAAGAAGAAATAATTGAAACAGAGGCGTTAATCTCTAACATAGAACGTTCTATAATAGAATTAACAACCTTGTTATCAGAAAGTGAGATATCTATAATTAATGCTTTATTTGATAATATAAAATATGCTGTACAAACTAGAGATCAAACATTAATTAAGCATTCTATTAAAGAGTTTAAATCCAAAATAAAAAATATATGGATACAAAACATAATTAATATTAATGATTTGCGAAAATAGCAATCAAATAAAATAATCCAAGTTGTTATATAGAACTAATTTAGATAAGGAAAAATTAAGGAGAATGTTAAGAAAAATAAAAGTAACATTTATTATAAATGATGAAGAAGAAAAAACAGTAGAAGCGCCGATAGGGCTTTCTATTTTAGAAATTGCTCATAGTAACAATCTAGATCTTGAAGGAGCTTGCGAAGGATCACTTGCTTGTGCTACTTGTCATGTTATGCTAGAAGAAGAATTTTACAACAAATTAAAAAAACCTACGGAAGCAGAGGAAGATATGCTTGACTTAGCCTTTGGTCTTACCGATACTTCTAGATTGGGATGTCAAATTATTCTAACTGAAGAATTGGATGGAATCAAAGTGCGACTTCCTTCTGCTACTCGTAATATAAATTATAATGGATTTAAAAAGTGATACGTAAAATACTGCTTTTTGTGTTTTTAGCCTTTACTATAATATGGTTTTCAACTGCATATACTATAAAAAATAACGTTGTAAGTTTAATAAAAAATTCTGAATCAGATAATCTGAGAATATATTATAATGCTGTTAAGTTTTCGGGTTATCCTTTTAATTGGAAAATCCACATAACAGATCCTAAAGTAAAGTTAATTGATCATGTAAATTCTCAAGAATTTACATGTAAAAATATTGTCATAAATATATCTTTTAATACTAAAAGAGCTGCACTTAATTTTGGTCCTTTTATTAAAGTAGATAATTACGGCGACAAAACATTTACCTATAATGTACACAGCAATAATGATATTAATGGTATAGGCAAATTTAATAAACCTTTATATAAGGTATCACAAGATGATAGTTTAAAAGAAATATTAAAATCAATTAAGTTCAATAATAAAGCATTATCAATATTTAAAGGTCATCAAGAAATTTTTAAAATTAATGATTTAGCATTTCTTATCCAAAAACATAATCTAGCAAGTCAGGAGAATATATCCTTATTCTTAAATATGCATTACTATTCAGAAAATGATATTTTGAATTTTAAAAATGCTAATGTAGATATGGCTACTTCTTTTAAATTTGCTAAAAACGGGAAAGATGCATCTATTTTAGAAAATTTTAATATAGAAAGATTTATTTTTATTTGTGATAATGACTCTAAAGTTAATTTAAACGGTACTTTACAATTCTTTACTAATAAATTACCAAAAGGAATACTATCTTTTGAGCTAGAAAATTATAATGCTATAGTTGATAAACTATTACCGAATAATATTCTTTTTTCTAAAAAAACAATTAAAACAATTATTGCAAAAGCAATGAATAAAACTTCTGACGAGCAATTAAATACAGACAACAATAATACAAATTCAGTTTACAACAATATAAAAAATGCTAAGTTTGATATTGCGTTCTCAGATAAAGGAATAAATATTGGCTCTATAAATTTATTAGAGCTCACACTTGGTGAATATAAAGCAGAAAAAAATACCGAAAATAATCCAAATTAGTTTTATGAATAATTTAAAACTACTAACTATTATTAGTATATTTCTTATTTGCAGTAATATTTATGCTGCCACAAAAATCATTAAAATAGGTACCGGCTCTATTTTAAAAGGATATTATGCTATTGGACTTGATTTATGCAAGACGATTACAAGTGATTATAAAAATAACGAACATATTAAATGTGAGGTTGTAATAACAAATGGTAGTATAGAAAATTTAAAATTATTACAACAAGGAAAAATTGATTTAGCTTTAGTACAAGCAAATATTGCAGTAGAAGCATATGAGGGAATAGGTTATTATCGCAATCAAGAAAAAATGCAAAATTTACGTCAAGTACTTAATCTACATGATGAGTTTTTTACAGTTATTGTAAGAGATGACAATAGAATAAAAGTTTTTGCTGATATTGATGGAAAAAAAATAACTAATGGTCCAGAATTTTCTAGTAGTAATATTACTTATGATACAATACGTTCCTTATATAAATTTTCTAATGAATCTGAAGAACTCAATATTAATTATGAAGATTCTATTGAAAAATTCTGTAATAAGGAAATAGATGCTATAATCATGATGATTGGACATTTTAATCCATTAGTAAATTTAATATCTCATAAGTGTAAAATTAATTTCGTTTCAATTGAAAATGATAAAATAACAGAATTAATAAAACAAAATAGAGCTTTTAATAAAGCTATACTTAATAAGAGCTTATATCCATGGATTACCGATTATCACACTACCGTGAAAGTATCGGCGATCCTAGTAACTAGAGATGAAGTGAATAGTGATATTTTAGATAAGTTTATTGGTGCTTTTCATAGAAACGTAGCAAATTTTAAACTTTCTAATTACCTATTAAATAACCTTGACATTCACTATTTTGTAGATACTAAAAATTTTGTGCTACCAAAACATAATGCAGTAAGAAGTAAAAACTAACAATATGACTAAAAACACGATATTTAAAAATATATTGATACCTATAGATTTAAATGATAAGAAATCTATAAAAAGTATTTTTTCTAAGGCTTTAATGCTTGCAATAAATTTTCAAGCAAAATTACATTTTATGTATGTAATGCCTGAATTTGGTACTAAAATGTTTGAAGATTATTTACCTAAAAATTGGAGAACAGAAAAAAAAGAAAAATATCAAACTCAAATTAAAGACATTATCAAACAATATATTCCTGATACAATTGAAACGGATGATTATATAGGTAGCGGGGCAGTTTATGATGAAATAATTAAGCACTCTAATGAAATTAAAGCAGATTTAATAATAATCTCTGCAGTCAGACTACAATTAAAAGATTATATGCTTGGACCTAATGCTTCTAAAATCGTACGTCATTCAGACATATCAGTTTTAGTACTACGAGACGAGTAATAAGTATTATTTACTACTATTAGATCTGCAGTACCATAATCATTATGAGCATACATTCCCATTATGGTTCATGGGATACATTTCATTTTATCTAATAGATCATCCACGATATACAGAAAAGCAATAGAACATATTGTATTATAATACACGGCATATTCCTCAATCATGTTGCACATTTTCGGTAGTAATAACTATATATTGAACTTTAGAATTAATACACTGATATTACGACTGATTCAGTGTTCAAATGAGCTGCTTCTAGAATTGAAATTACCACAACTTATTTCACAACATTTTATATTTTCTCAATGCAATCTTTATTATTCTACATTAAAAGAACTACACAATATCTATGAAGATTACCTTATATTCCAAATTTAAGTTATCTCCAACAATATTTACAAAAATTCATTACTATCACATATATATTCATAATCTAGAATGTTTTCTACTTCTTAGGTATTTATTCTTCAAAAAATTTCTTTCATTACAAATACATAATCGATAATAGCTTAATCTATTTCTGATTTTCTTAATGCACGTGCTAAAGCTTGATTCACTTAAGTCTTATTGGATTAATTTCGGAATTTGTTCACAAATTATTATGAGCTGCGACTGTTTTTGCTATCTCACAATTATACTTTAAATTTTTGCACATATTTCAGATTATATTTACTGAATTACAGCAGTAACAACAATAAACTACAGTAATTAATCCTTCTGGTACTACAGTTTCCTTCATGTAAGTGTTTAAATTCTTTTGAGAACTTTTAATCTTATCTAAAGCATTTTTATATAAATTAATAATACGATTTGTCAAACTTTGTTTAGTAAATCTTAAGTATCAATTCTACTTATTAGCTAATGATAGTTTTTTATCAATTATTTCTTATAAGAAAATGTGTTTAATGCTTTGCTACAACCTGATTGTACTTAAACAGTTATTTCATTTGTTAAAATTTGTGTTGAATCAACATTTGTCTTACTATCAATTAAATTTGCTTTAGTTATTGGTAATAGCCGATACAAATTCATTAGTATATTTTTCAGTTCTTGCACAATTGTTTTAAAATTAACTAAGTTAAGAATTAATAAAAAGTGAAATAATAAAACAACTGTGTTTTAACAGTATTAAAACCATTTAAAGGTTTATTGTTCTAATTGATAAAATTTATTAAAATTAATATTATTTTTACTACTAAATTTTATCCTGAAACAAGGCAGCATTAAATTTTATCATGTAGATAGTAACCTAGGTTTTATAGGCTAGTGAATATTTGTAATAATATCTAATTAACTATTAATGAATCTATTTATGTGGTGTATTATATGATAATAATTCTATATGCGCACTATATTATTCAAATTTTCATTATTTTTAAAATTCTTTATAATGTATGTTGTTATACCGTTGCTTAACCACGGTATAACAACAATACATAAATTGTGTCTTAAATCCAAATTACTCTTGATTACAATCAATGGCATTATAATATTATATTTTGCTATTACTCCTTCTCCTTTACTTGAAGACATAAGTTTCTCTCAAAGGGTCTTTGATCGAAATAACAAGTTAATGCGTATTTCACTTTCTAAAGATGATAAATATAGAATATTTACGCCTATTAATGAAATACCGACAACTTTTATCAAAGCCGTATTATTATATGAAGACAAGCATTTTTATAAGCATTTTGGTATTAATCCTCTTTCTTTAGCTAAAGCTTTTTATTCTACTTATGTACAGAACAATCGTAAAATAGGTGGTTCTACTATAACAATGCAAATAGCACGTTTAAGATATGGAATAAACTCTTCTACTATTCTTGGCAAAATCCATCAAATCATTAAAGCTATTCATATAGAGTTACATTATTCAAAAGATCATATTTTAGAAGCTTATTTAAACCTAGTACCTTATGGCAGTAATATTGAAGGGATAGCAGCCGGCAGTTATATTTACTTCAATCGTGACCTAAAAGATTTAAATTTAATTGAGATTCTAAGCCTTGTAGTAATCTCACAAAATCCTCTTAAAAGGGGCGGAAATTATGTTAATATTTTAAAAGCACGTAAATATCTATTTAACAAGTGGATAACGACTCATCAAGAAGATATAATCTATGATAAATTAATTAGTTTGCCTATTAAATTTAATCGACATAAAGATCTTCCATTTATTGCACCGCATTTCACTTTAGAGATACTTGCAAATAATGATAATCCTATCATATATACAACCATTGATAAGAACTTACAAACAACTATAGAAAAACAAGTGAAGCTATATATTAATAATCAGAAGAAATACGGCATTTATAATGCTGCTGTAATTCTTATTGATTTTACTACTATGGAAGTGCTTACTAGTATTGGTTCAGGTGATTTTTTTAATAACGATATTTGTGGCAAGATTAACGGAACTAAAATCTATCGTTCTCCAGGCTCAGCATTAAAACCATTTGTCTATGCACTTAGTTTTGATCAATCACTAATACATCCATTAACTTTACTCAAAGATACACCTACATACTATGATTATTATAAACCGGAAAATTTTGATAGTAGGTTTGCAGGTGTGTTAAGTGCTAAAGAAGCATTAATAAAAAGCCGTAACATACCAGTAATATTTCTAGCATCTAAGTTAAAAAACCCAAATTTTTATGAATTTTTACAACAAGCAAAAATTAGTGGCTTACGAAAACCCGAAAATTACGGCTTATCTATAGTACTCGGCACAGTAGAAATGACGCTTGAAGAATTAATTACTCTTTATGCTATGCTTGCTAATTTTGGAACTTATCAACCTCTTAGAAAGAACTTGATGTCATCACGTAGCTTATCCATAGGATCTAGAAATAATAAATTTGATCACATAGACAAAATACAGGATAACATAAACAATGTATTATTATCTCCTGAAGCAAGCTATCTAACACTTGATATTTTAAAAGATACAACGCGTCCTATTACATATAATATAAGTCATAACTTACCAATTTATTGGAAAACAGGTACTTCAAGCTCATTTCGAGATGCACTTAGCGTTGGTATATTTGGGAAATATGTACTAGCTGTTTGGGTTGGTGACTTCAAAGGACAAACTTATGGAACATTTACTGGTAATATTTCTGCAGCACCTTTATTCTTTAATATTATTGAAGCAATAACTAGACCAAATAAAGATGAGGATTTAATACTTTCGAAAATTCATGAACTAAATATTACTAAAGTAAAAGTTTGTGCTGATACAGGAGATATCGATAACGATATGTGTCCTGTTAAAACAGAGACCTTATTCATTAAAGGTAAATCACCAATAAAACAATCAGATATTTATAAAAAAATATTAATAGATTTAAAGACTGGTATGCCTACTTGTCAATTTTTCAAAGGACAAACAGCATATAAAATTATAAATTTATTGCCAACAGATATCCTTTTGATTTATCAAAAAGCAGGAATACATATATTACCGAAACCTATACCTAAAAACAATTGTAATAAGTTTATAAATTGGTATTATCAAAAACCTAAAATTATATATCCTGTAAAAAATTCCTTACATTCAATTAAAGAGAGTGATACTATAACCTTTAGTGCGATTAGCAACAATAAAACCAATAAGATCTTTTGGTTTGTAGATAATAAATTAATAGCTACAGCAAAACCAAATGAACCAGTAATATGGAAAGCAAAAATCGGTGAGTTTACTATTAGCGCTATCAGTGATAGTGGCAAAAGCGATAGTATAAAAATTTATATTAAAGAATAAATTAGTGATTATATATGACACAGCACTTAATATTAAACCATAAACATCAGCAGAAACTGCTCTTAATTATTTAAAAAGCCAAACATTCTAAATACATTAACGAAGTGCATTATTCAGGAATACCAGAATAAAAAATACCAAAAGCTACATTAGTGATATAAAATTTATGTATAAACGAGACTAAGATTATTGAATACGGTAAAGGATGTACATTTGATAAATTATTTTATTTTAACACAACTCAGAAAATTAAACACAAATATGATCGCGATATATTACTGACGAAAATTTGAAATTTTAGCAAATTTCAGCAAAAGTATTATGTAAATCCTCTAACTTAGGCCTCTATATAGTTCAAAAGCAAATGTATTTTAAGTTTAAAAGTTATTTTTAAATTAAAGTAAAAAAGAAAAAATACAGTCTACTAGTATTTTTAATAAGATTAAAGAATACTTTAAAAATATTCTTCTTACAAAAGAAACATAATTTAAAAAACGGTTATATGTGTGACAACATAACGGGCGTAATCATAAGAACATTATAATCAACACCACTAACAAAGATATTATTAATATTCTCTGATATAATTTTAATATACTTTTTAATATGCTAAAATTTAAAAACCTAGAATGTAGATAAGGAACACAAAATTTCAAGGTAAAAAAGCTAAATTGATTACTAAATTAACGAAACAATCCTATAATACCATACATATTAAATACAGATAAAGGTAGAATTAATCAATCTGCAAAATAGTTTTGGAAAATTTTAATGCCACTTAATTATTCAAAATTTTTTACTAATCACTATTAGGATTATATTTATAAAATGCTCAAATATAAGCTCTGTTTATGGTTGTACAGGATTTAATTATTACAAGTCATCATATCATATTTTAAATAAGCAACTATAACCTTATATGTGTAATATTTTGAATGTTAGACTCAAATTAATACACAATAACCATGTTATTTGAACTTACAGATATTCATTAAACCTAAAAATTATCATTATGTTTTGTAGCTCTACTAAATATGGCTTCAATTCAATTATACCTATATTTCCTTAATTACAGCATGTGCGTTATACATACAAAATAACTATCTATCTTCTATAGAGAATGTAAGATTACAACACGAAACCAGTTTAAATGATAAAGAAGCAATATAGAATAAGTATAATGATAAATCAGAAGTCAAAACTATATCTAGTTATTACTCAAAATAAGCAATATATTAAGCGTAGAACAAGATTATAAAGGAGCGTTAGAGAATTAAAATACAATTTAAAATTAAAACTTTAAATATACATAGAATCGGTAATAATTTTAATTAATACATCAAGAAAGTGATCTATTTTATAGAAAATAATATAACACTAATATTATGATCACATGCTAAAAAACTTATAAAATATGTTCTATAAGATAAAGCAAAAAAGAAATTTAGCTTTTCAAGCATTACAA
Organism: Rickettsia typhi str. Wilmington; assembly: GCF_000008045.1. Lineage (NCBI taxonomy): Bacteria > Pseudomonadati > Pseudomonadota > Alphaproteobacteria > Rickettsiales > Rickettsiaceae > Rickettsia > Rickettsia typhi. The sequence goes on along the minus strand of NC_006142.1, from coordinate 233,323 downwards.
GAAATAGATACTATAACATCATATTGTAACTCAGCTGGTATTATTGATTATGATATACGATATTTTCTTAGGTAATATGCATACTAACCTAATTCAACAAATGTGAACAATAACCAAGAAAAGATTATCGTTGTCGACATTAATTGACCAATAATCATTAATTGGTACTTGATGTAGCTTATTATTTTCTTCTACCATACTGTACAAACTATATCTAATATAGCTTTACTTTGAAAGCAGAAATGTAAAAAAATATTAATATAAAAACTTGTTAATTGTCACCTTAATAAATCATTTATACTGACTTTAGCTCGAGTAGTTTTATCAACTTGCTTTACAATAACTACGCAATAAAGTCCAGGCTTACCTGCTTCAGGAGAAGGTAATACTCCTGGCACTACAACAGAATAAGCTGGAATTCTGCCATAAATAATTTTACCTGTATCTCTGTATACTATTTTTGTAGAGCTACCGATAAACACACCCATACTAATTACTGATCCTTCCTCTACTATTATACCTTCTGCTATTTCGGATCTTGCACCAACAAAACAATTATCTTCAATTATAACAGGCTTTGCTTGCAATGGCTCAAGCACCCCCCCTATTCCTGAACCACCGGAAATATGACAATTTTTACCTATTTGAGCACATGAGCCAATAGTAGCCCATGTATCAATCATTGTACCCTCATCTATATAAGCACCTATATTAATGAAAGAGGGCATAATTACAACATTTTTAGCGATATAAGTACCAGTTCTCACAATAGCTCCTGGAACTTTGCGTATAGCTGCTTCTTTGAATATATTCTTATCAGTATCTGCGGGAAATTTAGGAGCAACTTTATCATACCAACTATTATAATTGTTATTATAAAGCTGCGATTCCGTAGTGATAAAATACAGTAATATAGCTTTCTTTACCCATTCATTAACTTTCCACTGATTTCCTTGCTTTTCACAAACACGAATTATACCTTGATTTAAGCTTTTAATACTCTCATTAAGAATGCTCTTTAATTTTATAAGCTTTAAAGAATCATTAAGAATATTTTCCTTAATTTGCCAAGCTTCTTCAATTTCTTTAATAATATCGGACATATATTTTAACTGTTTTATTGCTAAAAATAATAAATGATATTATCATTGAGTCAAATATTATGCAAAAATAATTATAATTAATATGTATATTACTTGCCCAAATTGCAACACACAATTTATTGTTACAAGCAATCAGATAGGTATTAATGGACGACGAGTAAAATGTTCGAAATGCAAGCATTTATGGTATCAGAAATTAGACTATAATAATAGTAAATTAAATGATTTTAAAGATAAAATAAACACAGAAACTGTTACAACACCTACTAAAAATCATTATAATACTAATGTACCTGTTATTTTGCCTCGTAAGAAAGAATATAAAATATTTCCAATATTATGGTCTAGTTTTATAATTTTTTGTTTAGTAATATTACTAATAGATAGCTTTAAATTCTTAGGTAAATATGATCAACTAAAGATAGAGGCAATTAATCTAGGAGAATATCATCATATGAACGGTATGAAGATATTTTATAAATTATCTAATGAGTCTGATTATTTAATTACAAATCCTCTAATCAAAGTTAGAGTAATTGATTCTAATAATCACACGTTAGATGAATATGCATCAATTACAAAATTACGAACAAAAATCCATGCTAAACAAGCAATATATCTAGAATTAAATATTGACAAGATCCCTGTGAATGCAAAATATATTGACATTACTATATGTAATAGACTAGGACTGTTGTTTAAGTGATAATAGCTGCACATATGACTTATCACTGCATAACATATGCACTTGAACACGGGATCTAACAATACTATATTACATCAGTCAAACTATATTAGTTTAAAATTTTTACACCAAAAAATAATAAATCCTGAATTAGAATCTTTACTCTATTCAATAAGGATTTAGTATCAATATAGAGTTATTCAACAATTATATTGAAAAGCTAAAACACTTATAAGTAAAAACTTATTATCATGACTAATGATATAATAATTTGTAGTGTAGATTAAGAAACACCACAATTTGAGCTATTATTATCACTTGACACCATATTCACAATATCTGGTGCTTTAAATAATATAATTATTGCAGTAACTACTACTAAAGCTACTTCCCACTGCAATTTTCCTCTTAATGTTTGAATTCCTAAAACAATTATACCTACAACAGCTATACCTTTCGCAGTATTGCCTCTAAATACTTTAATTAACTTACATAATGCATCACCTACAGGATCGCTCACACTAGTGGCTAAACTATCAAAAGCCACCATAATAATAGCTACGCTTAGAATAGTAAATAATATACGTAATGATATATTATAATCGATTAATTCTTCGTCTAATTTACGATTATGAAAGTTCATATATTTTACCTCAAGAAAAATTAGCATTTAAAACATAATGTATAATTTATTTATATATAAATCAACTCATAAATATCACAATTTTAATTAATATGCAAAAATATCTTAAAAAGACTTATTTTAAGTAACATTATAATCACATATTAGCCTCATTTAACTTCCCAATATATAACAAACGTAAATAAAAATAACCAAACAACATCCACAAAAGCCAGTACTATGCAGCAAATTCAAATCCTAAATGTCCATTAACTTCTGTAGTAAAATCTCCTCTTTTTGCTCTAAAATAGTAAAGTATTAGAAATATGATACAAATAACTACATGAGCATAATAAAAACCTGTTGCTAAATAAAAATTAGAAGCATATATACCATCTGTAAATTTAAACTCCGCATGATAATATTTATATGCTGGCATAATTTGCTTGCATAATTGTAAAAAATATTCCAAGCACTATGGTAAAAGTCATTGCAGTTACACAATCTTTTTGATTTTGTTCTTTTAAAGCATAACGAGCCACAGTAACAAGCAGTACCTGATAAAAGTAATATCAAACGCATCAAAGTTTTAATTGTAGATGGAGGATAAATGCCTTGTTTTATAACCCATACACCATCTAAAAGACATACTGGTGATAAACTTGATTAAAAAAAAGAAGCAAAAAATATAGTTAAGATAAATATATCTATTTGTAATCCTTTCCTAACAAGGCTAGTATGTTGATGTTCTATTATTCCTTCCTGCACTACATCTCTCTACCAAAAATATAAACAATAAATTACTGAGATAACTCATGCAGATAAAATTTGTAGTCATTCATGGACGAGATAATACATATAACAAAAAGAAGTAAAGCAAAAGATTAAGAATGTGCTAATGGCTTGGATCTACTAATATGGAATATTAGTAATAGAATTTGAATTCGGATTCATAATTTTATTTTACCATTTTCTCATTAAATACTGCAAAGATATACGAAGATCAACTAAGAACATAGTACTTAATTTGAAGTCGGACAACCGAGCGTATCTACATGTAAATGTTTAAAATATAGACCTACAAGATAAAATAACAAATTTAAGTTTAACTAAGACAAATCATATCACTTAACGTAGAATTACATGTATTTACAATTAAAATCTCTTGATTCTTTAATATTATTCAATTAATATGTAGACTACCAATAATGTTGAAGCTCCTAAGCTCCATTAAAACTAATCTGTTAACACGTAATATTTATGCCAAGAGCCTATGATATTAGAAGTGAGTAAAATCATGAAGTATCATGGAAGCCCTGACAGCAACAGAGTTTAACCACTAATATCTTTATACTTTATAAATTAATAATTTATTAATCCTAAAAAATACAAATGAAAGATCACTTCTAATAATTATTAATGTTTTAATGATCTTTTTAGTCTCTAAAAAAGATTTTTAGATTTCAAACTAATCAAGTGTATCCTGCTAAATTTTCTTACTTAAAAGTATAGAGATATGACAAATTATCTTCACTATTTTACTAATGATATCTGCAAATATTGCATTAGTGCTATATATTACTGCAATATTTTTATGTTCAATTTCTTCAAGTCGAAATTTAATAAGATTATTTAATAATTCTGACTCAACATTTCTATTTTCTAAATAATTTATTTGCTGTTCATAATGTTTTGCTATTACTTCTTCTATACTCTCGGTAACAAGCATTGCAGTTTTTATTCCTATCAAGGAAGATAAAGCACCAAGTAAAAATCCATAATGATGCCAAAAAGATAATAAAACTGTTGGTCTTACTGCTCTTTCAAGTATTTTTTTTTCAAAAAAATTTAAATGCACTGCTTCGTTATCAAGCATTTCTTTAATCAACATACGATCATTTTGAGATTTGATATATTTTAGCTGTCCTTGATAAATTCTTTTTGCACCATACTCTCCAGCATGATTAACTCTAATTATATCGTGTATTTGTTTGTCAAGGTTAGAAAAATCAGGTCTAGGCATAATTACTCATTGAACTTGAAAATTAGCTACGTTGTCTTATAATTTATACAGTACTCACTTACCTTCAGTACCGTATATACTACTTACTTTTTCCAAATTAAACTATGTCTACTCTTGATTTAAATTTTAGAGTATACTTTGGAATAAATCGAAACTAGCAGGATTTAACTTATAATCCACTTCTGCCTGTTGTAACAGTTTTAAAGTCTTGAGACATTCAGTTAGGCTGAGCGCATGTGCTATATTTATAAAATCATTAATATTATGATAGAAAATCGGTGGTGATAATGATTTAATTGCAAGTTCCAAACATTCACCATTTTTTACTTTCGATAACACTATATATAAATTTAAATAATGCCTTATTAAGGCTCTAATAATTAAAACTTCATTAATATTTTGTTTTTTTAAAATATCAAGCTCTTGCAGAAAATTACTATAATCTTTTTTTGAAAAATATATTGCCAAATTACTACCATTTGCTGTAATTTCACTACTTATAACTTCTAAAACATGGTTTAAAGTAATTTCATGTACATCATGAACAAAATATATCAATTTATTAATTTCACTACAAATTAATGCATGATCACCTTTTAAATGAGTTTTTAAGTAAGTAATAGCTTCTTTACTTATAACTTTATTAGTTTTTGCTAATTTAGCTAAAATAATTCGTTCAATTTTTGCTTCATCGTCATGATAACAAGCAACTGCCGCTAAATATTCTTCTGTTTCAAAAAACTTTTTAACACTCCCACTAGAATTCATATCTTCCCCTATAAATACAGGGAAATTTATATAATCACTACTTAAAATTGTTTTTAAATTCTTATCGAGTGAATTGCCAATTGATCTAATTTTAATTAATTCTTTTTGACCAAAAAAATTATGTGAATTAAGTAATATCTCGAAAGATAAAATATTAAGATCTTCATATTCTATAGAAGATAGTAGCATATTCAAGTTTTTTACCAAACGTGTACAAATCTTTTCTATATAGCCTTTATCAGGACCATATAGCAAAAGAGCTTTAATCTTTCCTGCTGCTATTAATTCAAATAATTTACCTATTTGCGAAAAATAAAATTTCATAACTTAACTATTGCCGTATAAAATATAAAATTAATCTACTACGAATTTCTTCTGCTGCTTGGTATGCTAAATCTATTCCTGTTCCATATCGTTCAACATTTGTTGCATATGGTGTAAAAATAGCATTATATGATGTGTTTTGGCAAAACGTCTCTTCAATTAAAATGTTTTGGCTTTCTATATCAAGTAATTTATATCTAACTAATTGATTAATATCCTCCCTTAAAATATTAGAGTTTTTTTCAATAGTAGCAGGCATAGTTGTTGCACTAAGCTCGGCTTTAAGAAGGTATTTTGCCTTTGCTTTCTGAGGTAAAATACGAGTTAAATGATGATAAAATTCAGCTCCTTCTATTGTTCGAATCGGTTCAACTTTAATAGCTTCTAAATCATTATTCCTACTGTACTTTTCACTATATACTGATTTTAAATTACAACTGCTCATTAGACAGAATGAAATTATTATAAATAAAAAATGCATATATTATGCTTAATGTTGATGTTTTATATTAATAACAGTTAATTGTGATCTTGTGAAAGAAAATTATAATTATTTATATTTATTAATATTTATAGTAATAAGTTTATAAATACACCTACAAAAGAATTTGAATTTATTAGATAAACTTCTAAGTATGCCAATAGAAAAAAATAACAAAAGAGTTTTTATAACATAAATAAAATTAATTAACACTAAAACTGAAAATATAATAAAATATTAAAAAATAGCTTGAGCTATATGAAAAGCTATCATAAAACTATAAATATTAATGAGTTATGATGCTGATAAATACTCAATAGAATTTTCTCTATTAATAGAAAAAGATTAAATATTATATCACTACATATTTAATCTAATACTCAATATTAATTACAAAACAGGTATATGTTTGCTACCTATGTAATAATCGGTGTAATATTCTAAATTTGATGCGTTATTCCGCATAATAAGACTGTTTAGTTTTCATTATCTTTTGTATAAATTAGCGCTTATTTGTATTAACATTTTAAAATTACTATAAAATAAATTATCAAAACACTAAAAGTTATTTTTTTAATACTAATTTCACTAATCTTGTTTCTTTAGACTTAATTACATTACATGATACTTATCACTTTTACTGAATAGAAATGTTTAATTTTATCATATTCTTAATATTTTTTAACATGTTTAAGGAAGCTTTGTTTGTATAAACATCACTCTCTATATCAATCATATAAACGCGGAGACAAAAATCAAAATAAATCCTAAACACCTGAAGCAGTACTATTACATAAATAATTTATAGATATTTTTTGTGAATTTAAAGATTAAGATTCTTAATAATTAATATCTTCTAAGTATTAGCTGATAAACTTAGAAATAATGATGTAATAAAAACTATTGATTATGCATTATCTTATAATTGTTAATTTAACATGATGGATTAGTTACTGAAGTTTTATATTTTCCATATCCCAATCATGAGACATAGTATTATACTTTAATACATAAGGCTTAGTATCTATAGAATCAAGCGTTATATCTGCTATCATATCATTATGCGACGCGATAAGTTCATTATAGCCAAAATTAGCATAATAAGGTTGATAATTTCTAAATCTAACTGTTATAAATTTCTGTTGAGTAATAGCAGGTAAGAATTTTATCAAATCATCAAGAGTATTTAAAGCTAAATCTTTCATCTCAAAAATTTGCAATCTATAAACATTTTTATAATCTTTATTAAAAAACGTTGGTATAGAGCTAAAACTACTACCAGCTTGAACGGACGCTACACTTAAAGCTTTAAGAGGAATGCCTGATTTATTACTAAAATAATCATCGGATTCAAAAAATACTGCACCACCAAAATTTATCATCTTAGCAATTTTATTATTGTTTACATCATATAAATCTACAGCCTTCTCTAACTTTTTTCCATCACGGAATATAGTAAGTTTAATAGTGACTCCTTTAAAATTATCCATTTCTCTATCAAATAATGCTAGATTGCCACCAAGTTCTTGATCATTTACTGCCCAAATAATATCACCTGCTTTTAAAGATTTTTGAGCAGGAGAACCAGCTAAAACTGCCTTAACACTTATGACTCTATTTCTACTATCGGGAAATTTATTGATATATTTATACATTTCGTCTTTAGGAAAATTATGATATCTAACCGCTTTATTTAATGAATATAGCTCACTAATTATTCCTATATGTTTTCTGCTTGGCTGTTTATTATTTTTTAAACTTTCCAAAGTACGTGCTACATAATCACCGTGTAATGCTAAAGAATGAGTTTTACCGCCACCATATAATACTCCTATAGCTTCAATCTTATCGTTTAATACAGGTGAACCACTAGCACCACCAGTAGTATTTAGGTTAATAACATAAGTACATTGAGGCATTAAACCTTCAATATGATAAAGATCGGATAAATAACCAGTATGGAAAGAAAAACCTTTCGCCTCTGTGTTACCAACTACAAAAACCTTTTGATTTAATTTTGGAAGCTCACTAGTAAAAGCTATTTGCATTGCTGAGACTGGTATATCTTTACTCTCTACTTTCAAAATAGCATAATCTTGCCAAATATCGTAATAGATAAGTTTTGCTTCTGTCTGCTCACCGTTATAGAAAGTAACAAAATAAGTTCCGATAGATGCACCACCAACAACATGAGTATTAGTAATTATATAGCCGTTATTTTTATCGTTAATAAATCCTGTTCCAGTCCAACTACTTGTATCATCATACGCCGATACTGCAATTCTAGTATCAATCGTTACGATTGCTTTTTTAGCTTTTTCAAATATTGCAGTATTTGTGTCAGAAGATGCTAAAACTATATTATTCATCAAAACTAAATTAATAATAAATACAAGTTTTAGTAAAATCGGTAATTTTTTCATTTTTACCTCTTGTAAAATCACTTAAGCAGCACTATATCAAATAAAAAGTCATAATACAATAATTTAAATGGCTTGTTGAACACGATGTCATTCCCACAACGGTGACAACGCATTCTTTAGTTATTATGGTACAATTAGTGCCTCATACCGTAGCTTGTCCACGGTATTCAAAAACAACTTAATACTAATATATCTAGATCTGTGGAATAAATCACCGAATAAGAGAGATAAAACAGATCAACACTGGAATGACATAGAATACAACGCTAATAATAAACAAAAAGAAAACGAGGAATATTATGGGAAAAGTAATAGGTATTGATCTTGGGACTACAAACTCTTGTGTTGCGGTAATGGAAGGAAAAGAACCAAAAGTAATAGACAATGCAGAAGGTGAGAGAACGACACCCTCAATAATTGCCTTTGCTAACAGCGAAAGACTTGTTGGACAACCTGCTAAAAGACAAGCTGTCACTAACCCTCGAAACACTATATATGCGGTAAAACGATTAATAGGTAGAAATTTTACTGATCCAATGGTTAGAAAAGATCAAGGTTTAGTACCATACAATATAGTTAAAGCCGATAACGGTGATGCATGGGTTGAAGCAGATAATAATAAATATTCACCTAGCCAAATTAGCGCTTTCATTTTACAAAAAATGAAAGAAACTGCTGAAAACTATTTAGGTGAAAAAGTAACGCAAGCAGTAATTACTGTACCTGCTTATTTTAATGACGCACAACGACAAGCAACAAAGGATGCTGGTAAAATAGCAGGTCTTGAGGTCTTGAGAATAATTAATGAACCAACTGCTGCAGCACTTGCTTATGGTTTTGAAAAATCATCAAGTAAGACTATTGCAGTATATGATCTTGGAGGTGGCACATTCGATGTTTCAATTCTCGAGATTTCTGACGGTGTTTTTGAAGTAAAATCAACAAACGGTGATACATTCCTTGGTGGTGAAGATTTCGATACAAGAATATTAAATCATCTAATAGATGTATTCAAAAAAGACAGTGGTATTGATTTAAGCAAAGATCCTTTAGCATTACAACGTTTGAAAGAAGCAGCAGAAAAAGCTAAGAAAGAGCTATCTTCAACGTCAGCTACTGATATTAATTTACCTTATATTACTGCTGATAGCACAGGACCAAAACATTTAAATATTAAATTTACTAGGGCAGAACTTGAAAAATTAGTAGATGATTTAATTGAAAAAACTATTGAACCTTGCCGTCAAGCTTTAAAGGATGCAGGTTTTAAGCCTACTGATATTCAAGAAGTAGTATTAGTAGGCGGTATGACTAGAATGCCGAAAGTACAAGAAGCTGTAAAAAAATTCTTTGGACGTGAACCACATAAAGGTGTCAATCCTGACGAAGTTGTAGCACTTGGTGCAGCTATCCAAGGAGGTGTGTTAAATAAAGAAGTGACGGATATATTATTGTTAGACGTTACACCTTTATCACTCGGTATTGAAACACTTGGTGGTGTATTTACAAGATTAATTGATCGCAATACCACTATTCCATCAAAAAAGAGTCAAGTATTTTCAACAGCTGACGATAATCAGCATGCTGTAACTATTAGAGTATTCCAAGGTGAACGTGAAATGGCAAAAGATAATAAGTTACTTGGGCAATTTAATCTCGAAGGTATACCACCTGCACCAAGAGGGGTTCCACAAATAGAAGTAACGTTTGACATTGATGCTAACGGGATAGTTCATGTTTCAGCTAAAGATAAAGCAAGCGGTAAAGAACAGAAGGTAACTATTCAAGCTTCCGGTGGTCTTAGCGATTCAGAAATCGAACAAATGGTGAAAGATGCAGAGCATAATGCCGATGAAGATAAAAAGCGTAAAGAACTTATTGAAACAAAAAATGCTGCTGATAGTTTAGTTTATTCTACTGAAAAGACTTTAAGAGAGTATGGGGATAAATTATCATCTGAAGAGAAAGGAGCGGTTGAAGAAGCACTAGCCTCTTTAAAATCAGCACTTGAGTCGGAAGATGCTTCTTTAATTAAAGAAAAGACTAACAATTTAACAGCAGCTAACATGAAAATCGGTGAGACAATGTATAAAGCACAAACCGAAAATCAGCATTCTGAAGCAAATACTGTTAACGATGAAAAAGTAGTAGATGCCGATTTTCAAGATGTAGATAAGAAATAGTATTTTCATGCCGTTATTTGAGCACTAGATCCAAATAATAAAAGCATGCGTTTTTACTGGATGACGTGTTCAAGTCATGGTATGACATCGTCGTATAAAACAACTATTATAATATAATTTCATGTCACAAGACTATTACCAAGTATTAGGAGTCAGTAAAACAGCTAGCCAAGCTGACATTAAAAAAGCTTATCTAAAGCTAGCTAAGCAATATCATCCTGATACTACTAATGCTCACGATGCCGAAAAGAAGTTTAAAGAAATTAATGCTGCTTATGATGTTTTAAAAGACGAACAAAAAAGAGCTGCTTATGATCGTTTCGGGCATGATGCTTTCCAAAACCAACAAGCACGAGGAGGTGGAAATAATAGCGGGTTTCACCATGATATTAATGATATATTTGGAGATTTCTTTAGTGACTTTATGGGAAGTGGCAGAAGAAAGCAAACATCAAGCAAGATTAGAGGATCGGATTTAAAATACGATTTAACAATTAAGCTAGAAGAGGCATTTCACGGTATAGAAAAAAATATTAGTTTCTCTAGCGAAGTAAAATGCGATGCATGTCACGGCACTGGTTCTGAAAAAGGCGAAACTGTAACAACTTGTGATTCTTGCGGTGGTGTTGGAGTTACTAGAATTCAGCAAGGATTCTTCACACTTGAACAAACTTGTCATAAATGTCAAGGTAATGGACAAATTATAAAAAATCCTTGTAAAAAGTGTCATGGCATGGGGCGTTATCATAAACAACGTAATTTATCAATTAATATTCCTGCTGGTGTTGAAAATGGTACTAGAATAAGACATTCAGGAGAAGGAGAAGCAGGTATTAGAGGAGGTAATAACGGTGATTTATATGTTGATATCGCAATAAAACCACATGATATTTATAAAATAGATGGAGCAAATCTACATTGTAAATTACCTATTAGTTTTGTTCATGCTGCTCTTGGAGGGGAAATAGAAGTACCAGTAATTGAAGGTGGAAAAGTAAAATTAACAATCCCAGCAGGTACTCAAAACGGGGATCAATTAAGGTTACGCAGTAAAGGTATGTCTAAAATAAGATCTACTATTCGAGGTGATATGCTTACGCATATTCATGTTGAAGTACCTAAAAATTTATCTAAAAGACAACGTGAATTACTAGAAGAATTCAAAAAAGAATCTATAAATGAAAAAGAAAATGATAGTAGCTTTTTTAATAAAATGAAAAGTATGTGGTCATGAATTTTGTTTAACTTTTCTATAGGAATCAAGCCACTATTCCTCTAAATATTATATCTGAATGATTGATATAGATTTAGTTAAAAATCATCTTTTCTAATACAGTCAAAATATTTGATCAATATAATGCAGGTAAAAGGCATCAAATGGCTTCAGAGAAGAGCTTTTCTCATAAAGTAGCTAATAACCAAAAAATAAAATGATAATGGATATGAGAAATAAGCAAAATAGATATATTCTACTTCTTGTTATAATCAATCTAGCACTCAAATCTTGACTTACAAGTATATGCTTTATAAGAATTACCTTGTGCACATAAAATCTTATTGCCTAAATCATCACTGTTAAAGAATATTATAAGTTTTTTGAGATTTTAAATTGAATCCTTGAAATTTTGTAAGCCTATATGTATATTTAGTTATTAACTTAATTTAAGTTCTTATGAAATTAACAAAATTATTGAGCGCCTTTTTAGTTATAGGATTAATTTTAAGTGGATGTAAAAGTAAAAAAAACAGTAATGATATAGTAGTACCTATCGCTACTCTTTATAATGAAGGTATTATATTACTGGACAAGAAAAAATATAAAAAAGCAGCGGAAGAATTTGGAAAAATATTTTATCAACATCCAGGTAATGAAATGACACCGCAAGCAGAATTAATGCAGGCTTATGCTTTATTCCTTGCCGCTCAATATGAAGAAGCAGTGGACATACTTGATATGTTCATTAATTTGCATCCCGCAAACGTAGATATTGCTTATGCATATTATCTTAAAGCGCTGTCATATTACATGTTAATTTCAGATGTTAATCATGATCAATCTAGAACTTTTTTATCTAAGGATAGTTTTGAAGATGTAATAACAAAATTCCCAAATACTAAATATGCTATCGATGCATCTTTAAAAATTGACTTAGTAAATGATCATTTAGCAGGTAAAGAAATGATGATAGGACGCTTTTACCTAAAGAAAAAGAACCCGATAGCAGCGATAAATAGATTTGAAGAGGTAATTGATAATTATCAAACTACTTATCACTCTGTAGAAGCTCTTTACCGTTTAGTCGAAAGCTATATGATGCTTGGCTTGCATGATGAAGCAAAAAAATATGCTTCAGTTTTAGGTTACAACTATCCTGATAGTAAATGGTATAGTTATGCATACAGATTAGTCAAAAACTATCAAAATTAAGCAGCATATGTTCTATAGTCTCTCAGTTAAAAACTTCATTCTGATAGACGAACTGGAAATTGAGTTTAATAAAGGTTTGTGTGTTATTACCGGTGAAACAGGCGCTGGTAAATCTATTTTACTTGATGCTATTTTATTTTGTTTAGGTTATAAAACCTCAAACAATGTAATAAAGCATGGCAAAGATTACACTGTTGTTAATATAATATTTTCTTTAAACGATGAAATAAAAAAATTTCTAATCCAAAATTTTATTGAACCTGAAGAGTTATTGCTTGTGAAGTGTCTGCAAAAAGTAGAAGGACGGAAAAATTTTTTCATTAATAATCAAATAGTGACTAAAACACTTATGAAGCAATTAGCTAATTATTTATTTGAACTTCATGGACAAAATAATAATATTACACTTCTAGAAGCAAGTACTCAACGTGATATTTTAGATAGTTATGGAAATCTTTTAGAATTTCGTGTACAACTTGCAAAATGTTATCAAATTTGGCAAAATACTCGAAAAGAAATTGAAGAAATAACAGTGAAGCAAAATGAGATAGAACAAGAAATTGATTATTTGAGTTTTGTAACAGAAGAATTAACTAAGCTGAACATTCAAATAGGTGAAGAAGAAACATTAACAAATATACGAAAAGATTTGCAAAATAAAGGTAAGAATTTACAGCTAATAAGAGATATTATAGCAGAAATTAATAACCCTGAAATAAATATATCAATTAATAGAGCATGTAAACTATTAGCAAGACAAGACTATAATGATCGTTTTAATGCTGTCGTTACAAGTTTAGAGGAAGCATATAATAATTTAGAAGTAGCACGTCAAGAATTATCAAACATCTTAGGTAGTTTTACTTATGAGGAATATAATCTTGAAGAAACAGAAGAGCGATTATTTTTAATAAAAGCTATTAGTCGTAAATATAATGTGCCTGCAAATGAGTTAGGTATCTTTTTAGATAAATCTTTAGAACAACTTGGAATATTAAAAAATAAAATAGCAAATAGTAATAAGTTACAAGCTCAAGAAGTGCTATTACAGGAACAATATTATAAACTAGCAAGTGATTTATCTGCAAAGCGTCTTATCGCTGCAAAACATTTAGAAGAATCATTGAATCAAGAATTAAAACAGCTTAAAATGGAGAACGCAAATTTTAAGATTGAGGTCAAAACTAGAATAGATCCTACTGCAAGTGGTAATGACGATATTGTATTTAAAGCTTCTACTAACCCAGGCATGAAAATAGAAGCAATTAATAAAATCGCTTCTGGTGGTGAATTATCACGGTTCATGCTTGCTTTAAAAACTTCTTTATTTGATAAAATGATAAAACCATCTATTATATTTGATGAAATAGATGTAGGTATTGCTGGAGAGGCTGCAGATAAAATAGGTGATCGGTTAAAAAAACTTAGCTCAGTTACACAGGTAATAGTTATTACACACCAGCCTCAAGTAGCAGGTAAAGCGGACTTGCATATAAAAATTGAAAAAACACAGTTAGAACAAGAAACGAAAGTCAAAGTAAAAGCTTTAAATCTAGCTGAAAGACAGACAGAACTTGCTCGAATGATTTCAGGTAAAACAATCACCGCTGCAAGTTTAAAAGTAGCAAAAGAGTTATTACATCCAGTAGCTTTTTCACATGATCAAAAGTAAAGAAAGATGAATAGAATTTTTGTACTTATCCTTTTTCTGTAGCACGTTGTCAAATCATTGATATAATAGAAATAGTATTAATCTACATAGGGATAACATAGTAGAAAAAAATTATGAACAGCAACTACACAGCACTAGAAAACGAGTTTGCGACAAGCCCGCATTTTAATAATATATTAAGCTGTGATGTTGCAGTAAATTTTCCTATAAATTCAAGTAGCAGGACGAACGAAATAATAACTTTAACGTCGTTTATTCATGCTATGATCGAATCTTCTATTTTCAAGGAACTCATCAGTAAGGCAAAAGAAAAATCAAATAACCTTAATAAATGGCAAGATATTAGAAAAATTAAGAAAAAAATAACAGATACAAACTGTATTAACAAACAGCTTAAAAAAAAATTAGTAGCTGCTACTACTACAACTGAACATACTTGGAGCAAAGCAATAAAAAATAATGACTATAATTTATTTAAAACACACTTACAAAAAGTGTCGGATTATACAGAAGAAGTTACTAAAGTACGAGAGGCTGTTTTAAATTGTGGATTATATGACTCATTAATTAACCTAAGCAAAAAAAGTAGTAAAATTAAACAAGTTTTTTCAGTACTGAAAACGGCACTGCCAGAACTAATAAAACATACAAGCAAAAAAGAATTAGTACAAAACAGTGAACTAGCGTCTGAAATGCGAAAACTGATCATGCAACACATTATGCAAATAATGCAGTTTGATCTAATAAAAGCTCGCTTAGACGAAGCTATTCATCCTTTTTGCGTATGGACAGCACATTATGCACGTTTAACTACTAGATATAAATATAGTTTCATAAGTGGCTTAATGTACATTATAAACGAAACAGAATATGCTTTATATGAGCAAAATTTGCTAGAAATTTATAAAGGACAGCAAGTTTGGCTTGCAAAAGGTATTGCCTTTCATGAAAGCAAATCTTTATTTATGGCAATAAGTAGATCAAAAAAATTTACAGAATTTTTAGCTAAATTACTTCAGGACGAATTCGCTCTTAAAAAAGAAGAATATTCAGCAGAAAATTTATATAGCAAAACTACAAGAGTTAAACCTGACTTTATAAGAGTTAAAGCAGCTGAACTAACTTATCTGATGCATATAATATTACGTTTTGAGATAAAAGAAATACTTATCAATGGCGATTTACATCTTGATGAGTTACCAAAATTTTGGGATAGTAAGATGTATGAATCCTTAGTTAATATACCAGTAAATTTTAATAATGGATGTCTTCAAGATATCAACTAGTTACATAGGAATTTTGATTACTTTCTAGTATATACAAATGGTGCAATTATTGCATCAATGGTAATGCAAAAAATAAAAAACAACACTAAAATATACAAGATGATATATTAAATGATGATTTTAATTTAAATCATTATCTAAATAATAATTTGAGAAATCTCGGTTCATTAAAAAATGCAGCCGATTTATTAAAAAGTGCTAGTGATGCGGGAAATATTAACACTAATGTGTATAGAGGATATTTAGAATAAATATTTATATTGTTATATCGATCTTTTATGTCATTGTTGACTCGGCAGGAAGGATATAAAAGTTCAATATTACATTTGCACAAAAAAACAAACAATACAAACAACAATATGGAAAAATATTTTAATAAAACAGGTTATTTATTTGCGGGGAATGCTGTATTTGTTGAAGAATTATATAGACAATATTTAGCGAACCCAAATTCTGTTGATCAAACTTGGCAAGAATTTTTTGCCGATATTAAGGATAATAATGCACTGCTTAATAAAAGTACTGCTAAAGTAATTAGACCTAATCCTAATGTAACAAAAGCACTGTTAAATAATAATTTATCTTATGAAGGATTACATAATCTTAAGGCTAAAGAAATGATTAGTGCTTACCGCAGAAATGCTCATTATTTAGCAAATCTTGATCCACTTGGTCTTGAGATACGAAAAACCAAAGATGAGTTAAAACTTAATATAGAAGCTTTTGGTCTTGATAGTAGTCAATTAGAAGAAAATATCAATATTACGGATGAATTTATCGGTACTTGGAATTGTAAATTATCAGAATTAGTTACTAAGCTCGATAAAGTTTATACAAGCTCTATAGGTGTAGAGTTTGATCAAATAGAAAATGTAGAAGAAAAAAACTGGTTATATACTAAGCTAGAAACTGAAATTACATTTGCGTCTGAAGAGAAAAGATCTATTCTAAATGATTTTGTAGAAGTAGAATGCTTTGAACAGTTTTTACATACAAAATTTCCTGGTGCTAAGCGTTTTTCAATTGAGGGTGGTGATTCTTCTATAGTCGCCATGAATAAAGCTATAGATTTATCTATGAATCAAGGCGTTGAAGAAATCGTCATCGGCATGGCACATAGAGGGAGGTTAAATACTCTAACTAAAGTAGTTGGCAAGCCTTATAAAGCAGTTATTGCAGGCTTCATAAATGGCAACGTATTTCCTGATGAACTAAATATTTCTGGCGATGTAAAATATCATTTAGGCTATTCAGCAGATAGAGTCAGAGCAAATCAGAAGATACATTTATCTCTTGCTGATAATCCATCACATTTAGAAGCAATCAATTCTATAGTTGCAGGAAAAGTTAGAGCAAAACAGGATATGCTTGTAGATACTAAACGCAGCAAAGTTAAGGCGATTTTATTGCATGGAGATGCTGCTTTTTGTGGTCAAGGTGTAGTAGCAGAGAGCTTATCAATGTCGCCTTTAACTGCTTATAATGTTGGTGGAATATTGCATTTTGTCATTAATAATCAACTAGGTTTTACTGCAAATGCCGCTGATACTAGAGCTAGCAGATATTCTACTGAGTTTGCAAAAATCATAGCTGCTCCGATTTTACATGTTAATGGTGATGATATAGAAGCGGTATTAAAAGCAACGGATATTGCTGTAGAATACAGGCAGAAATTTAGCAAAGATGTTGTGGTGGAAATTATTTGTTATCGAAAATATGGACATAATGAAGGCGATGAGCCGATGTATACTCAAAGCAAAATGTATAACATTATAAAAAGCAAACCGACTCCTGGAAATATTTATGCGAATGAGTTAGTAAAAAGCGGTATAATTGATAACAATTATTATGCGAAGTTAAAAGAAAAATTTAAAATAAAGCTAGATAAGGAATATGAACAAGCAAAAAGTTATAAGCAAGAATCACATTTCTTAGGAGGATGCTGGAAAGGCATTTCTCGTACTCGAGGAAAAGCTGCAATAACAGGGGTGAATAAAAAAATATTACAAGATTTAGGAACTAAATTATGCGAAATACCAAAAGATTTTACAATTAATCCAAAACTTGTAAGATTATTTGAAGTACGCAAGAATACTTTAACAACTGATCAACCTATTGATTGGGCTACAGCAGAACAGCTCGCTTTTGCACACTTGCTTTGTTCAGGCACGAATATAAGGCTAACTGGGCAAGATTCAGAACGTGGTACTTTCTCACATCGTCATTCAATATTACACAACCAAATTGATGATACAACATATATACCTCTAAATAATTTATCTAAGACTCAAGCACAATATGAGGTAGCTAATAGTAATTTAGCTGAATATGCAGTACTTGGTTTTGAATATGGTTATTCGCTTGCAAGTCCAAAAAATTTAGTTTTATGGGAAGCGCAATTTGGTGATTTTGCTAATGGAGCTCAGATCATTTTTGACCAGTTTATTTCAAGTAGCGCGACTAAATGGCTGCGTATGAGTGGACTTGTTGTACTACTTCCACATGCATTCGAGGGACAAGGCCCTGAGCATAGCTCAGCACGACTTGAGAGATTTTTACAACTCGCAGCTGAAGAAAATATGTATATTACATATCCAACTACTCCTGCGTCAATTTTCCATCTGCTACGTCGTCAAATACTTGAGAGTATACGCAAACCATTAATCGTAATGTCACCAAAATCATTATTACGTCATAAATATGCAGTATCTAAACTTGATGAACTAGGTGAAAATACTACTTTTATACCTGTTTTAGATGAAGTCACTAAAATAGATAAAAACAATATCACTAAAGTAATTTTATGTAGCGGTAAGGTATATTACGATCTATTTGCAAAGCGTGTTCATAATAGTAATATAGTAATTATCAGGCTTGAACAATTATACCCTTTTGAAAAAACACTTGTAGCATCGCTATTAAAAAAATATAATAAGGCACAAGCATTTATTTGGTGTCAAGAAGAACCAAAGAATATGGGAGCTTGGAATTATATAGCTGAGCACTTAAATGATGCTCTAAAAGAAGCAGAAATTAATAACGAGTTTAAATATGTTGGAAGAGAAGAATCAGCGTCTCCAGCAGTAGGTTCGCTGCAAGTACATAATAAACAACAAGAGAAGCTATTAATGGAAGCATTAGGAGACGATATCATTAAATAGAAATTATATTGACCGATTTTTTTAGGAGTAAAATAAATTATGAGCATTAAAATTATAATACCGTCGCTTGGGGAGTCAGTAACGGAAGCAACTATTGCTAAATGGTATAAGAAATTAGGTGATGCAGTTAAAACTGATGAGTTATTATTGGAAATCGAAACTGACAAAGTGACGTTAGAAGTTAATGCTCCTTGCAATGGTACTATAGGGAAAATATCAAAAACTGACGGTGCAAATGTCACAGTTGGCGAAGAAGTAGGTGAAATCAATGAAATTGCAGATACAGATACTGCTTGGATTAATAATAAAAAGCAAGAAGTTTCACAACACACTTCAGAACAGCTTGTAGATAAACCTGCCATGGCTAGTAATATTCTTGCTCCTTCAGTACAAAAATTAGTGACCGAAAACAAGCTTGATCCAAATAATATTAAAGGAACTGGTAGAGGTGGTAGAATTACGAAATATGATGTACTGGAAACCATAAACACTACACCTATTACTATTGAGACTCATGCAATAAATAAAACTAATGAAGAAAGAACACAACGCGTGCGTATGTCACGCTTGCGTAAAACTATTGCACAGCGTTTAAAAGATTCACAAAATACTGCAGCTATTTTGACTACTTTTAACGAAATCGATATGTCAAAAGTTATTGCTTTGCGTAATCAATATAAAGAAGAGTTTGAGAAAAAGCATACTGTAAAACTTGGATTTATGTCATTTTTTGTTAAAGCAACAATTGAAGCTTTAAAGCTGATTCCATCGATAAATGCGGAAATAGATGGAGATGATTTATTATATAAGAACTATTACGATATAGGTGTAGCAGTAGGAACAGAGCAAGGACTTGTTGTACCAGTTATTAGGGATGCCGATAAAATGAGTTTTGCTGATATAGAGCAAGCTATAGGAAATTTAGCAAAAAAAGCTCGTGAGGGAAAACTTTCTATATCTGATTTGTCAGGTGGTACATTTTCAATTTCTAATGGAGGAGTATATGGCTCATTATTATCTACACCGATTATTAATCCTCCTCAATCAGGTATTTTAGGATTACATAAAACCGAGGAAAGAGCTGTAGTTATAGACGGTAAAATTGAAATACGTCCAATGATGTATATAGCTTTATCTTATGATCATCGTATCATTGATGGAAAAGAAGGAGTATCATTCTTGGTAAAAATTAAAAATCTTATTGAGAATCCTGAGAAGTTATTATTAAATTTGTAGTATACTAGTTTAATTTGAAAAATTTCCTAAGTTGTTTTTCAGTTTTAATAATCACGTAAATTAACTAAGCTGCAGTGTAAAATATCAAAACGCTTTGCGCTTTTCTAAATTATATGCAGCTACTGAGTCTTCTATATTACTGCTTCATTTACTCGGAGTTATAAATAATGATAAAATGTACTCGTCGTATTGACTTCGATGCAGGACATAGAATTATAGGACATAAAAATAAATGTCAATTTCTGCACGGCCACCACTATGTGCTTGAGATAACTATAGCCGCAAACAAAACCGATAAACTTGGTATGGTAATCGATTTTGGCTTAATTAAGAATTTAGCTAAAAAATGGATTGATGCAAATTTTGATCATAACTTAATCTTACATCAAGACGATAAAGAAATTGGGAAACAAATAGAGAATTATACCGGACAAAAAATATACTATATGCGTAATAATCCGACTGCAGAAAATATAGCAATACATTTAAAAAATGAAATTTTTCCTAAACTTTTCATAGATCAAAACTTTTTTGTAACGAGTCTTAAACTATATGAAACGCAGAATTGTTTTGTTGAGGTTTAGGTATATATCGCACTAAATACAATGAAACATCCTGATACAAAAAATAACTTGCAAGAGATCAATGACTCTGTAAGCAGAGCAGCAGTACATACAAAAATGCATGGACATCCAAAGACTTACAAAGATAACATAGCGAATTTTTTAAGTTCATCGAGTATAAAAGATTACTGTTTAATTTTAACTACTACTAATGATTTACAAATTGCCGAAAAAATAGCATCTATTTTGTTAGAATTAAACTTGGCGGCCTGTATTCAAATTGATAATATCAAAAGTTACTATAGATGGGATAATAAAACAATTATAGAAAATGAACATCGGCTTGTCATTAAAACAAAATCTTATAATTATAATGCAATTGAAAATAAAATTCTTGAAATTCATAATTATGCATTACCGCAAATAATAAAAATAAATATTGACTATGGTTACCAACAATACTTAAAATGGATTGACCAAAATAGTAAATAAACTTATTGTTGAACAAATTTAATTAAGTAAATAAATTATGAAATTATGGCAAAAAGTTACCTTAGGGTTAATCTTAGGTATTATATTTGGTATATATTTACCACAATATGTTAATTATATTAAACCTATCGGTGATATTTTCTTACGTTTGATCAAAATGATTATTACACCTTTAATTTTCTTTAGCTTAGTTTCTGGTATCACAAGCATGAATGATACTTCTGCGCTTGGTAGAGTAGGAATGAAAGCAGTAGCTGCTTTTTTAGGCACGACTTTTTTTGCAACTATTTTTGGGCTT
Source organism: Rickettsia typhi str. Wilmington (assembly GCF_000008045.1). Classification (NCBI taxonomy): domain Bacteria; kingdom Pseudomonadati; phylum Pseudomonadota; class Alphaproteobacteria; order Rickettsiales; family Rickettsiaceae; genus Rickettsia; species Rickettsia typhi. Next base: position 211,575 of record NC_006142.1, on the reverse strand, counting down.
ACTATTGCATTAGCATTAAAGCCTGGAGTAGGTATACATATAGATTTTACTGCTTTAAGTACTACAGGTAGAACTTCATTTAATATAATTGATTTTTTTGTAAATATCATACCTGAGAATGCGGTTATGGCTTTTGCAAACGGTAATATCTTGCAAGTTGTATTTTTTGCTATTTTTGTTGGTATAACATTAAATAAAATGAAATCTATTGATAAGCCAATTACGGATTTAATTCATGCAATATCAAAATTAATATTAAAAATGATATCGTTTGTTATTCAATTATCTCCCTATGGTGCTTTTGCTTTAACAGGCTGGATTATAGGAATGCAGGGCTTTGGGGTAATGATTAGTTTATCAAAACTGGTTGTAGCGGTAATTGTAGCGATGACATGCCAATATTTAGTTTTTGGCTTACTTATATATATATTTTGCCGTGTTTCACCTATACCTTTTTATAAGAAAAGTTTTGAATATCAGATACTTGCGTTTTCTACTTCAAGTAGTAAAGCAACTCTTGCAACTACTATGCAAGTTTGTCGTGAAAAACTTGGCATTTCAGAGTCTAGTACTTCATTCGTACTGCCCATAGGGGCATCCATTAATATGGATGGCTTTGCAATAAATTTATCTCTTACTACTATATTCTTTGCTCAAATGATGGGAATAACACTTGCACCACATGACTACTTAGTAATTATTCTTACCTCAACACTTGGATCTATCGGCGGTGCAGGTATTCCTGGTGCTTCTTTAATAATGCTACCTATGGTTCTGTCTTCAGTTCATTTACCTATAGAAGGAGTAGCCATTATTGCAGGTATTGACCGAATACTTGATATGCTACGTACTACCATCAATATTACAGGCGATGCAACAATTACTATGATTATAGATAATAGCGAAGATACTTTAGATAAGAAAGTATATTTATCTTAATTACTAAACATATAACCACACCGAAGTCTTCTACTCTAGAATACTCATAAAAATAATAAATGATATATTTATTTTGTGAAATGCTATGCAATTTTCTTACAATAACAGATTCATAAAATAAAAATGGATATAATAGCACTCATTAAAAAATGAAAATATTACCATCTAATAAAGCTAAAGTTTACATTATGACCGTTCAAATTAGCATCTAGTTATTGCAGACTTAGACAGCTATTGCTCGATACATTACGCTATTATTCAAACCATAACTCATCTGCATATACTCATACGTTTATCGTACAAACTTGTTACTACTAACTAACTTTTTTACTTTAGTAACTTACATGCATATTCCTCAAACATACTATTTTAATAGCTAATACGAAAATTCATAATTGACACTCCTATAATACGCGCATCTTGTTAATAAAATTATAAAATAGTTATAGTTACTTTTAATATAATATTCTCTAAATACTTCTCTTAATTGCATTAGCTAAGAACCATTGCTGAGACGTTATTTGTCCAATTGTATATTGCTTACTATTATAGAGTTAGTCGTTTCTTAAACATTGAAAAAATGATAGCATTTTTAAATAGAGCCAATTTATCAAGTATAATAAGCAAAGGTGCATGAGAACTTAGTATATTAAGCAATATAAAGCTATATATGACATAGGTTGGTGCTCAACCTAATTAAGTGTTGGCAGTTAGTATAAATACTATTACTAATAACTTCTATTAACTCATGATGATTCTATAATCTAAGTGCTTCTTTAAGATTTTGTAATAGATTATTTCTATATAATGCTTCAAACAACCTTTTTATATCAATAAATAATTAATTGTTAATTATCTAATCAATCTAGGTACTATGTAATTATGCAGCATTAAACCTTTGTCAGTAAGATAGATATGTTCATCTAACTTAATTAGACCTTGGTTTTGATAATGTTGCAGATTATTCATATCTAAAATATTTTCTAATTTCGCGCTCAATTTCTGCTCTAATGTAGGAATATTTATACCCTTTCTAAGACGTAAACCCATCATTAAGATTTCTTCTATTATTTCTTGATTTGTTAGCTTAGCATGAGTTTGAATACCAACATTTTTTATTCTAACAGCATCTAACCATTTTGCAGGATTATGCAACATCATAATTGCTAATACTGAATTTGCATTTTCAATTATTCTACTATGAGCTCCAGGACCTATACCTAAATAACTATTATAATTCCAATAAGTTAAATTATGTAAACATTCATGCCCTAGAACAGCATAATTGGATATTTCATATCTAAAATACTTTTTAGATTCTAGATAATGATTTGTCCACTCATACATCTCAGCTGCTTCATCTACACTAGGCAAAATTAAATTACCGTTTTTAAATAATTTATAAAACGGCGTACCTTTTTCGATAGTTAATTGATACAGTGCAATATGTGAGGTAGCCAAGGACATAGCTTGCTTTAACTCTTCTTCCCAATCTTTTAATGTCTGACCGTTACGTGCATATATCAAATCAAATGATACTCTTGGAACAATTGTATTCGCTGCCTCAATTGTTTTTATGGCTTGCATAGAATCATGAGTTCTACCTAATGTTTTTAAATCGTCTTCTTTTAAGGATTGTACTCCAATAGAAATACGATTAATGCCAGCAGATTTAAACGCTTTAAGCTTCTCAGCTTCAAAGGATGTAGGATTAGTTTCTAGAGTTATCTCAGTTTTATTATCAATAATTCCGAGATTATTTATTTTATTTATTATAACTTCAACTATTAAAGGATGCATTAGTGAAGGAGTACCACCACCAAAAAAAATAGATTTTATATATTTATTTTGAATAATAAACTTAAAATATTCAATTTCCTTTTCATAAGACTTAATCCACTGATTATAATCTATAGTACTTACTACATGAGAATTAAAATCACAATATGGACATTTTGACAAACAAAACGGCCAATGAATGTAAATACTTAAATCATTAGTCATAACTCTCATAGGTACTCTAGACATAGATTTTTATTATTTACAGCTAACAATTATAATATTTTTAAATATAAAACTGTTTTTACAAAAACCTTATTAATTTTTGCTAAACAAGATCTTGAAAAAGCAAATCAATTAAAAAAGCCTTACACAATTTAGCATTTTCTTTGATTTTATTTAATATATATGATAAAAACCATTCTAATTTAAAGAAAACTTGAAATAAAGCTTTTAATTTATTAGATATTATTAAATGATAAAAATTATATGCTATTTGACAATTATTTTATTAACCTTTTGTATTGATGCTATGGAAGATAATAATAAACAAATATTTAACCCAAAAGAGACAAAATTTTTAGAAGAAGCTGAAGGAGTGGAAGCGCTAGAATGGGCAAAAGAACGTACTAGTAAAACAGAAAAAGCTTTGCAAGCAATGCAGGAATATAAACAGATCAAAAAAGAAATAGAAACTATTTTCTATGACCAAAGAAAAACTCCATATGGTGTTATACGTAAAGGTTATGTGTATAATTTTTGGATGGATGATAAAAATCCGCAAGGATTATGGCGTAGAACGTTAGTTGATAATTACTCTAAAGATAAACCAAATTGGGAAGTGCTAATCGATTTTGATAAATTATCAAAAAAAATCGGTAAAAAAGTAGCCTATCGAGGTGTAAGTAATTGTTTCCAAAACCCTAATCGTTACTTAATTTCTATGTCCTTTGGTGGTAAAGATGAGATGTTTTTTAGAGAATGGGATTTAGAAAAAAAAGATTTTGTTAAAAATGGCTTTGAACCGATAACAAATAGCGGGAAATTATTAGAAGGAAAATTTACTTATCCTACTTGGATCAACAAAGATACTATTATATTTAATCTAGTTTTGCATAAAAATGAAATAACGTCCTCTTTATATCCTAACTCGCTATACATATGGAAGCGCGGAGAATCTATAGAAAAAGCTAAAAAACTTTTTGAAGTACCAAAAGAATATATATATGTATCAGCTGGTAAACTTTTATCAGATACTATTTCTTCATCTTTAATATTTATATCTGCAAATAAAGATTTTTATAATTATGACAATTATATTTTAGATACTAAATATAAGAACTTAAAATTACAAAAAATAAACATGCCATCAGATGCAACACTTCAAGGTTCTTTTAAAGAATATGTATTTTGGTTGCTGCGTTCTGATTGGAAATTTAAAAGTCATAATATAAAGGCAGGCTCGCTGGTTGCATTACACTTTACAGACCTACTAAAAACAGAAAGTGATAAAACTAGCCTAAAAATATTATTTACACCAACAGCGAATGAAGTATTTAATTTCATAAGCACAACTAAAGATAGAGTATTTTTAGCAACTTACGATAATGTGGTTGCAAAAGTTGTAACATTTACTTTAGAAAATGAACAATGGACAAAACCGGTAGTCTTAAAGCTACCTTATCAGAACGCAATTTTTGGGATGTCTTCTTATGAAGAGGAAGAAGAGGCATTAATTACTATAGAAAATTCGATAGTTCCACCAACTATCTATTTATGGGTTAAAACTCATGAGTTAAAAATTATTCGAAAAGCTTTATACTCTTTTGATAGTGAAAATTATGTTTTAGAACAAAAGGAAGCTACAAGCTTTGATGGAGTTAAAATACCATATTTTCTTGTTTATAAGAAAGGGATAAAATTTGACGGTAAAAATCCAACATTACTTGAAGCATATGGTGGATTCCAGGTAATCAATGCACCATATTTTTCACGGATTAAAAATGAAGTATGGGTTAAAAATGCTGGTGTTAGTGTTCTTGCTAATATCAGAGGTGGTGGAGAGTTTGGTCCTGAGTGGCATAAGTCAGCTCAAGGAATAAAACGTCAAACAGCCTTTAATGATTTTTTTGCAGTATCAGAGGAGTTAATAAAGCAAAATATTACTAGCCCTGAATATTTAGGAATTAAAGGAGGGAGTAACGGCGGATTACTAGTCAGTGTTGCAATGACACAACGTCCTGAGTTATTTGGTGCTGTAGCATGCGAAGTACCGATACTTGATATGATACGTTATAAAGAATTTGGAGCAGGACATTCATGGGTAACTGAATATGGTGATCCAGAAATTCCAAATGATTTATTACATATTAAAAAATATGCACCGTTAGAGAATTTATCTTTAACACAAAAATACCCAACTGTGTTAATTACAGATTCAGTATTGGATCAGCGTGTACACCCATGGCATGGAAGAATTTTTGAGTATGTACTTGCACAAAATCCAAATACTAAAACTTACTTTCTAGAAAGTAAAGATAGTGGACATGGTAGTGGTAGTGATTTAAAAGAGAGTGCAAATTATTTTATTAATCTCTATACATTTTTTGCAAATGCTTTAAAATTGAAAATTAATTAAATTGAAATGCAATAGAACATAGAATGTGTTTTCAATTTTACATAAATCATCATATAAATTGAGCACAGGGTCAAGTTTCAGTTTATAAATACAAACAATAGTTGTATTTCTGTTTTCACAATCGACAAGCCACTAAATGATAACGTGAATTGCTGATCCATACAATAATTCCGTTTTTATGAAAACAATTTACTAATTCCACTACGGAATAAATTTTGAGGATTCATTTTACTAGCTTTTTTCATCACTGCACTTATTTGTTTATATTGCTTTAGCAAAATATTTACTTTTTGTACTGTCATCCCTGCTCCAGCAGCGATACGTTTTCTACGAGATGCATTAATTATATCAGGATTTTTACGTTCTTTCAGAGTCATAGATAAAATAATCGCTTCCTGATGTTCAATGATTCTACTATCTAACTTTGATTGATCTATTTGATCAATAATTTTACCACTACCCGGCAACATGCTAAGTATACTTCCAAAACCTCCCATTTTTTTTATACTTCTCATGTGCTTAAGATAATCATTTAAATCAAACTTACCACTTTTTAACTTAATTGCTGTTCTTTCAGCTTCTTCTCTATCAACGATACTCGCCGCTTTTTTTACAAAAGAGATAATATCCCCCATATCAAGTATTCTAGAAGCTAAACGTTCAGCATCAAACTCTTCTAAATCGGTTAGTTTTTCACCACAACTTAAAAACTTAATTGGCTTTTGAGTCAAATATTTTACACTAAGTGCTGCACCACCTTTCGTATCACCATCAATTCGCGATAAAATTAACCCTGAAATTTCTAACTTGTCACTAAAACTTCTTGCTGTAACAACTGCATCCTGCCCTGTCATACTATCAATTACTAGTAAAGTTTCTGTGGGATTTAATATCTTTTTTATTGCAAGCGCTTCTTCCATCATCACGTTATCAATTTGTATACGCCCTGCAGTATCATAAATTACAACGTCATAAGCAAAAATTTTAGCTTCACTAATAGCTCTTTTGACAATATCAAGAGGTTGCTCACCTTGAACAATTGGTAATGAATCAATATTGACTGAATTTGCAATTATAGCAAGTTGCTCTTGTGCTGCCGGTCTGTAAGTATCCAGAGAAACAAGTAAAACTTTTTTATTTTGATTTTTAAGAAGCAAAGCAAGCTTGCCACTTGCGGTAGTTTTACCTCCACCTTGTAAACCGACCATTAATAAATTTACTGGTGGTTTTGAATTTAAATTGAGTTTTGTTGTACTTTCACTAGAAGCTAAAAGATTTATCATCTCTTCATGAATAATTTTAATGATCATCTGTCCCGGTGAAACAGATTTAATAACCTCCTGACCTAAAGCTTTTTGTTTGACTTCTGCTATAAAACCTTTTATCACTGGTAATGCAACATCTGACTCTAAAAGAGCTACTCTTACATCACGCATAGCAGTATCGATTTGGTTTTCCGTTAAAATTCCTGAATTGACTAGTCTATCAAAAATCTTAGTTAAATTTTGTGTTAAAGTTTTAAACATGCAAATAATTTATAAAATTCTAATACAATATGTTTTAGCAACAACAATATTATGACAGAGAAATGAGTTTATTAAAAAGTAATGCAATATAATACTTCTTTCAATCTTCTTAACTTTTTTAAACTATGCGCTTAACAAGTATAACAGTACAAGTACTTATTTTGTTTTAATGCTATAATATGTAACTTCATATTTTTTCAATAAAATTAAAATATTGTTTGTCTTTATCAAGATTAACAGATTTATCAACAACTTTGAATTATTTGCTTATCTGCAATTAAAAAATATTTAATGCCTTAACTTTATCAAAAAAATACCTAAATATTTTTATTCTCAAGTACTACTACTTATATCATACACACTTATTGCTTTTTTATATTCTTCAAGTATATTTGTTAAATTAGGATTAAGAAATTTTTTACATACTTAGCTTAGCATTTAAACTTAAAGAAGATACAGTGCATTTTTATTATGAAATACACTAATATATCTTTACAACTTTTACTATTATGGAATTCATTAGCTTAATATTAAATTATCTTAACAAAAAGTTTACACTGTAAAAAACTCATTCACTACTAATATATAACTTGTTTTTAAGTCCAAATCATAATCAATGGTATTGTATATTAACTCTTTTATATCAGTAAATTTTTGTAGTAAATATGAAGGATTCTTATTCAGTTTATTAAAAATTTTATTTTCTAAATCTAGAAGATCAATATTAAAGTTAGCAGATTTTTTAAGGATTCTATTCATTAATAATAATAAATTTTCAATAAAACCTAACCATAATTCTCGGTCTTTAGTAGTAAAACGATTAATAAAATCTAACGTTTTATTATCTGCTATCGGTTGAATAAACTGAAGATATAAATCATTTCTAACATTAGGTAGAGGAGCTCTAATATTAACTTTAAAACATCTTGATCTAATTGTAGATATAATACTTGCAGCTCTTGAAGTAATTAAAAAAATGTAACTATTTTTTGGTGCATCTTCAAGAATTTTTAAACATGCATTTGCAGCATTCAAATTCATAAAATCAGCAGTATAAATTACAGCAACTTTATGACCTGAAATTGCAGAAGTCTTATTTAAGAAGTCTTGTAATTTTCGTATTTGTCCAATAGAAATATTTTTAGCATTATCTCGAGCAACAAAATAATAATCAGGATTATTTTCAAGCATGATGTTGCTTTTAAAAAGCTTAATATATATAAACTCTTCTAAATCTTGTAAAGCTTGCTCTATATTCCCTGCCTCAATAAGCCAACTATTATATAGTTTATTATATTTTAAGTGAAACTCTAGTAGTTCAATTATCAATGGTTTTAATATTGTTATAAATTGTTTTAAGAACTTATTGTAGAATATTACCGATTTTTCTAATCTTACCCCGCAAGCTTGTAACGGGGTTTTAGAAATGATCAGTACTATAAAAATAAGTGAATGCTTTAATTACATGCTTCTTTCAATTTTCTTCCAGCTCTAAAAGTAGGTTGATTGTAAGCATCTATTGTCATTTTTGCTCCAGTTTTTGGATTACGCCCTTCACGTGCTTTTCTATGATGTATTTCGAATGAACCAAAACCTGTAAGATTAACATTATGCTTGCTCTTTATTGCACTAATCACACTATCAATAACTAAATTAAGTGCTTTCTCGGCATCAGCTTTTGTTAATGTTTTATGTGCAGCATGCTTATTATTATGACAATGTTCAGTCATATATGCTATAAATTCGGTTTTATTCATTTTTTTTTGTTCTTGTTTGTTATGTGTACTCATAATAACAACACTCCTTTAATGGGTTAATACGTATTGATGTTTTTATAAAAAAAATATACCAACTGCTGGCAAATATACATCAATATATTTCGATATGAGTTAATTATAACAAACTACCAACATACTGCAAATGCCAGTTATTTACAAAGTTTAAAATACATATGTTATTATATTAATTTATAGAAAAATGTAGCCATTTTACATCAGTAATACTACGCACATTATCTTAATCAAGTAATGAAAGCAAAAAATTCATTATTACAACTCTAATTTGCAGCAAATAATCAAAAACTAATTCTGTAAAAAATATAAATATTTAATAAAACAACAATATATAGTTATATATAATTAAAAGATGTAAAACGTCTTACTTTATATTCAATGTTGTGAATAACATATTAATAATGCACTATTCGCATTAATTTAGAATAAAATTTAAAAATTAAATCCAAATGTTATTGTCTACAATTTGTATTAAGCGTCCAGTATTTGCTACAGTTTTGAGTCTAATGATCGTAGCTCTCGGAGGAATTTTTTTTACCAAGCTACAAATTAGAAGTGCTCCGGATATTTCAGTTCCCATTATAAATGTTGAAGCACATTATGAAGGTGCAGATGCATTATATATGGAACAAGAAATAACGACACGTATAGAAAAAGTTTTAAAGACTGTTAAAAATTTACATTATATAACGTCTCAAAGTTCTACCGGCTCAAGTAGTATTACTTTGTCATTTCGATTATCTACAGATATTGAAGTAGCATTAAACGATGTGCGTTCTAAAATATCAGATATTAGTTATATGTTTCCACAAGATATGAAAGTACCATCAGTTGCGAAACTTGATCCTGATAATTTTCCAAGCCTCTTCATAAGTGTTGAAAGTGATCAATATAGCGATTTAGAATTAACACAGATCATCTCAAATAATTTACAAAGCACATTAGATAAACTTGAAAGTGTAGGCAAAACACAAATTTACGGCGGTAGGAAATATATAATGAGGATAGAACCAGATTTCAAAAAATTATATCAATATAAAATTTCTTTATTGGATATCGAAACTGCAATAAAAGAGCAAAATAAAGATTATCCAGCAGGAACGATTAAAACAAAAAGTAATAATTTTATAGTAACTCTTATAGGCTCTTTATCAACACCAGAAGAATTCGGTAATATTATTATAAAAGAACAAAATGGATGTATCATAAAATTACAAGATATAACAAAAATATCTTTAACTTCACCTGATGAGGATATAATTTTTAGATATAACGGCAAAAACTCTATTGCTCTTGGTCTTATAAAAGAATCAAAAGCTAATATCATCAATTTATCAAATGAAGTAACTAAAGAATTAGAAAGAATTAAAGACTCAATACCAAAAGGAATAAGCATTAGTATAGCATATGATGGGGCGAAACCTTTAAAGGCATCAATTTATGCGGTATTTCAAACAATGTTTGAAGCGTTAATATTGGTAGTTTTAGTAACTTATTTGTTTCTTGCTTCTGCTAAAATTAGCTTAATTCCATTTGTAACAATTCCTGTATCGTTGATCGGTACTTTTAGCGTAATGTATGCTTTTGGATTTTCTATTAATGTATTTACACTCCTTGCTATGATACTTGCTATAGGTTTAGTCGTCGATGATGCGATAGTGATGCTTGAAAACATTTTTAGATATAATGAAATGGGGTATAAACCCATAGAAGCTTCTATGCTTGCGTCTAAAGAAATTGGCTTTGCAATAATCACTATGACTATTACACTTGCTGCAGTGTTTATACCAATAGGTTTTATTGAAGGCTTTATCGGGAAATTATTTATTGAATTTGCTTGGACTTTAGCATTTTGCGTTTTGTTCTCAGGATTTGTCGCTGTCACTTTAACGCCTATGATGTCAAGTCATATTGTTACAAAACATAACAAAAACTTTGCAAAATTTTTAGTAAGATTTCATGATATTCTACAATTTGTTCAAAATAGATATATTTATTATCTAAAGTTAGCTTTAGATAATAAAAAGAAATTTGTCATCATTATTTTATCATCATGTATAGTATTGATTATTAGTTTTAAATTTACTAACAAAACTTTCGTACCACAAGAAGATGACGGATTTTTACAAGTTTTTCTCAAAGGGCCTGAAGGTTCTAGTTTAGAATTTTCTATTAAGGTAGTAAAAGAAGCAGAACAAATCCTTGCTAATTATAAAGATATATTAGGTTATCTGATGGTAATAGGTGTAGGCGGTAGTGAAAATGTTTTTGGATTCATTCAGTTAAAAGACTGGAGCGAACGTTCTCACTCACAAAAAACTATTAAGAATATGTTAAATAAGCAATTTTCTAAAATACCTGGTATGTCGATTTTCGCCATGGATCCACGTTCAATGGTTAGCATGAATGCAAGTAGTCCTATAGAATTTACTATTCAAACAAACCTGGAATATGAGGATTTAGATAAAATATCGCAACAATTTATTGATATAATGCAAACAAAGCCCATTTTCTTAAACGTCAATAGAAATTTACAATCAGCAATACCTACTATAAATATAGAAGTAAACCGTGATAAGGCTTACTTATACGGAATGGATTTAGCGAATATAGGTAAAACATTAGAATATTTACTGGCAGGTCGACAAATTGGTGCTTTTAGAATGGGCAATAATTTATATGATGTAATATTACAATTTAATCAAAAAGATCGGCAAAATATTAGTGATTTGAGTAAAATTTTAATCAGAACAAAAAATAATAACATGTTACCGCTTGAATCAATAGCTAATATTAAGGAAAAAATATCATTCAAATCATATTATCATTATAATAATTCAAAATCTGTTACTATTTCTTCCGATCTTGCTCCTAACGTAAAAATTAATGATGCAATTAACATAATCAATAAAATAGCCACTCAGTTACTTGATCCTAATAATGCTATAATTGAATATATCGGAGAAATTAAACAAATGGAAGAAATAGACAATAATATACTTATAACATTTGTATTTTCGCTTGTATTTATCTATTTAGTACTTGCAGCTCAATTTGAAAGCTTTACTGATCCTTTATTAATATTACTCGCCGTACCTTTCTCAATAACCGGCGGGGTACTTGCACTCTTGATTACTGGTGATAGTATTAATATGTATAGTAATATTGGACTTATTACTTTAATTGGATTAGTTACTAAGAATTCTATTATGATAGTAGAATTTGCTAATCAGATAAGAGCAAAAGGTGTAAATGTTCGAGAAGCTATAATAGAATCTTCAAAACTGCGATTACGTCCGATTCTTATGACTACCATTACTGCTATAGTCGGAGCATTACCTCTAGTTTTTGCAGATGGCGCCGGTGCTGCTGCTCGTAATTCTATAGGTTTTGTAATAGTTGGTGGGTTAAGTATCGGTACTATATTTACAATTTTTGTTATACCTGTAATATATCAAACTTTTAAGAAGGATTAACAATATAAATAAAATTAGTAGACATATAGCTCAAAATGAGAAATGATTATTTTACACTTAATTCAAAGGAGCTTAAATATGTTAATAAATACTTCTAATAATCTGCTTATTACTACTATAAATTTGTTATCTTCCATAGGAGCTATAAATTGGGGTCTAGTTGGGTTATTTAATTTGAATTTAGTTACACTTTTATTCAGCTCATTTCCAATTATTATTACAATATTTTATATAATTATAGGCTTTTGTGGTGTACATTCTTTCTGGTATTCAGGTAAGATATTTTGTAAAATTGGAATAGAAAACGTAAAATAAAGCTATATCAATACCAGTGTCATGCGATTGCTTGACCACATGATCTATAAAAAAACTTGATACTGCAATCAAATCGCGATCTGACATTGTAACAACCTGACCTGTGCTATAACAGTTATTGCTGCTGTTTCAGTACGTAATATATTACTTCCTAAACTTATAGATTGTGTATTCTTGTATAAGGCAAGAAGTTCCAACTCATCATTAGTAAATCCTCCCTCCGGTCCAATAATAATAGCTATATCATTAGCAAGTAATGACGAAATGCGTAATATAGAATTTTTGACTTTTTCATGTTCATTAGCATATAAAATCAAATTATTATTCTTTTTAAGATAATCTTTTAGTGTAATAGCGTGTTCAATAATCGGTGGATTAAGACGTTCTGATTGTTCTGTTGCCTCAATCACACATTTTATTAAACGCTCTATATTTACTGTTTTAAATTGACACCGACTAGTAATTAATGGAATAATTTTAGTTATACCGAGTTGTGTAGCCATATTTATTATAAGCATTAATTTATCTGATTTTATTATAGCAACAGCAAGGGTTAACGCAGGTTCTATATAAGCTTTTTTTAACTGTTCTGTAAGTACAACAGATATGTTATTTTTACCTATCTTAGTAATGTGTGCTAAAAATTCTCCATCACTACCATTAAAGATACGTAAGGAATCATTGATTTTAAGACGTAGCACCGTTTTAACATAATGAACATTATCACGTACTAATTCTATCTTGCTATTTTCTGCTAAATGACTATTAATATAGATACGATTATATTTCATATATACTTGGATGAACTTAAAATTTGCTACATCGTTTTTGTAAGTACTATAGATACTAAAGTGTTAAGTAACTCCTTACACTCCTAGGCTTACAAACTCTTTGATCATTTCCAAGTTGATTTAGGTATATCAACTCTTCACCTTCATAGGAGTTTTAATTATGGACGATCAAAAAGTTAATAATAATATAGTAGAAGAAGAAAATTTATCAAAAAAAAAAGAAATTGGTGGTATTAAAGGTCTAGAACCAACAAGATATGGAGACTGGCAACATAAAGGTAAAGTCACGGATTTTTGATGTTATCATTTCAGCATACTAAAATTCTACCATATAAACCAAAAAAATTGTTTGATTTGGTTTGGGATATAAAATCTTATCCTCAATTCTTACCTTGGTGTGCTGCAGCTAGAATAATTTCAGAAAATAATCAAGAGGTTATTTCAGAATTAGTAATCCAATTAAAAGGCTTGTCAGAAAAATATCATTCTCGAGTTATCAATAAAATAACAGATAATGGAATATATCTAATTGATACAGTAGCTATTTCAGGACCTTTTGAATATTTAAAAAATACTTGGCAATTTATTCCACACTCTACAGGAACTGAATTGAAATTCTTTATTGATTTTAAAATGACATCCGTAATACTGGATAAATTAATCGGTAGTTACTTTACAATAGCAACTAAAAAAATGATTGTAGCTTTTGAAAAGAGAGCGAGAGAGGTTATTAAATAAGTAGCTAATTAATTATTAAGTGGCATCAATAATTAACGCTTGACATTTATTTTTAAATACCGTATTTTATGATTATTAAATAATAATAGGTTAAATGATATATGGAAAAGTTTGAATTTGTAAATAAAACAGAAATTCCTACACATACTATAAATAATACATCATTTGCACATTTAGGAGTAAATCTTGCATATAAGACAGATGATATAAGTAAATATCTTGCAGCAGCATTAATGACAGATGGTAATAATTTAGTAGGTACTGGCTTTGAAATACTTGCTGCTTCTTGTGATAGTTTAAATACAACGCAATATGGTTATAAAGCTGTAGCCTTCATAAATAAGGATACTAAAAACATTCATATTGCTAGTGCTGGGACAAAACCAGATATAAATGACATATGGGATGATGCACTAATAACTTGTCATTATGCTCCTAATAAATTAAAAACAGCACAAAAATTTGTTGATAAAATAATTGCCAAAATAGGAGGAATTGAGAAAGCTACAGAATATACTTTTGATACTAGTGGCCATTCACTTGGAGCAATAGTTGCAGATTTAACAGGAGTAGAATTACATTCTCGTAATTTAAATTTTAATAAATCCGTAACATTTGACAGCCCAGGTTCACAAGAAGTAATTAAATACGCTATAAATCAAGATTTATTTACAGGAAAAGTAATAACTCCAATAGAAGAACTAGCTAAACATTCTGAGGTATATAATGCAAAACCTAATATTATTAATACTACCAATCAGCATGCAGGTCAAATAAACTTAGTGCTACCGAAAATAAATAATGAGAATTCAGAATCATCAAAAGCAGTAGGATGGGGGGAATATTTATATAACATTGCAGGTTCTGTAGTTTATAAAGTTGCAGAATATCTAAATATTAATAAAATGTTTGAAGGAATAAATAATCATAAACTGAAGCATTTTGCTGACTTACAAGATAGCACTGTTATACCTATAGCAAATTGGGAAGAACAAATATTAGAAAATAACGAATATACTCAAAAACTTAAAGCTATTCCATCTACTGGCAATGATGTATATTTACTTGAGACCAATCGAATTACTGATGATGAATATACTAGTATAATTGGAGTAGATGTATTTCATTGGGCATATAATGATTTGCAACAATCTTGTGCTATAGCCGCGGTGGGACAAGTAGCTAATTTAATACCAATTCTATGTTAGATTATATTGTTTTTAGTATTACTAGATTAGTACGCAGTGGAGCTCATACTATTTCAGATATAGTGGAATTTTGTACTAACACTATTGATAGTATTTCATACACAACTCATGAAAGTATAGAAGACCCTAACCTAAAGGAACAGGATATAGAAGATGATTTAGTAGAAGTATCTCTAATTGGGCAGTAATATTTATCATTATTGATAAATAGTTGCTATATGGTTATAGATTTTAAAAATGTAGATATGTTGAAACGTAAAGATTCTAAACATATTAACAATAAAAAACTTGTTTATATATGGTTAGGCCTCGCATCTAAATATTTTAGATCTTTAAATCTAGAGAAACATTAAATGTCAATAAATAATTAATATATTTTGGTCTTAGAAAAACGGACTACTTACATGTTTGAATTTATATAGAAACTTAGGAAAGTGTATATTGCATTTCCGGCAAAATTCAATATATGATTATTATACGACTTACTGATCACCATTCACTATTGACATAATCACTCCACTTCAGGATTTTGTGAATGAAGTAATTAGCAAATCGGAATATTTAAGCCATAGAATATAGTGTTAATACTAGCGAGAGCAATAATTGCATATTTAATCTCTTTTCTAACAATTCATCAAAACAGATAATTGCAAGCACTATCAAAAATTTCTTTAACTGGAAATAATAAATCCAACAGCAAGGTTGGCTATCTATACCAAAATACAAGTTAAAACATAATCTATTATATTACTAAATAAGAATTTAGTTACAAAATATAACTATCACCATCAAAAGCATACATATCAATATTTATATTATGCTGCGAATTCTACTCAATTAAAAGTTAACAAAGAATTAATTGGATAGTTGAAGTCTTTAAGACAATAATAGTAAGAAGAATAAGTCGATTTGAAAGAGAATATTAAGATTATTCTGAGATACTTCTGAATCAGGCATACAAAAATAGGCTAAAAATACTCTAATTTATATAATCTAAGTAGTTCAAACTGAAAGCAGAGCCATTATTATTAGTGAATATGTATTATTCTAGTCAAGAATATACTCTCAGATATATAATTATTATAAAGTATATTAAGCATTTATAAATCACATCTTTCACATTTTAGAGCTGCAATATTCATAAAACTTCTTACATAACATTGCTAATAAGCAGGCGTTAGAATGCAACACAAAAACATTTACCCAGTATGTGGATACTTTAATACGTTAGTAAGATGTAAGAATAGGAGTAACTAAGAAATTACCTATAGAAGAAAAGAAGCAAGTGATATTAAGAAATCTATTATTTTTTATTGAGAGCAACTAAATAAATTTCTGTAGATTCGCTACGGCTAGAGACAGGTTTAAAATGTTTTACAGTCCTAAATTCACGTTTCACTTTATTTAATAATGCTGTTTCTGCACCTCCACGAAAAATTTTAGCAATAAAATGACAAGATGGTTTTAGTACTTTTAAAGCAAATTCAAAAGCTTGTTCACATAATAGTAAGGTTCTAATATGGTCTGTCGCTTTATGACCTATTGTATTAGATGCCATATCACTCATTACTAAATCCGCCTTACCGTCTAAACCATGAATAATTAATTCTTCCGTATCTTTTTCAAAAAAATCCTTTTGTAAAAACTCAACTCCAACAATAGGTTCAATTTTCAATAAATCGATAGAAATTATTTTATTATTTAGGTTATTATCTGAAGCTTTAATAAGCTTAGAGGCTACTTGACTCCATCCACCAGGAGCTGCTCCTAAATCAACAATTTTCATGTTAGGAGTAAAAAGTCTAAACTTGTCATGGATTTCAAGTAGTTTATAAGCAGCTCGAGACCTAAAGCCTTCAAGACGTGCTTTTGCAACATACGGATCATTTAATTGACGCCTAAGCCAATTACTAGAAGAGATTGGCCGTTTTTTAGCAGTTTTTACTCTAACGATTTTATTTCGATAACCACTTAAATTATTTGTCATGAAATTTTATTATTTTCTTGAGCTATTTTGTCTAAGATTGAATTTACAAAACCAATCTCGTGTTCATTTAACAAATCATTTGCTATATCTGTATATTCGTTGATTACTACTTTAGCAGGAGTAGTAGAACAAAATAATAACTCACATATACTAACACGCAATAAAGCTCGGAGTAAGATTGGCATATGTACAGGATCTTTATCATTTGTTAAATGATTGTCGATAATTTCGTCTAATTTATTAATATTTTCAAATACTGACTTTACCAGCATTTTAAAATGACTTATACTTAATGATATCTTAAAATTCTTAGGTAAGTCTATAGAATTACTGTGATAACAAGCTAGTATATTTTGCATAATATCATACATATCATAGTTATTTTGCAATATATTTTGATAAAGAGCTTGCACTGCTGCAATACGTGCAATAGACTTTTTATTAATTTTATTTGTACTCATAGATAAAAGAAATTTATAATTTTTGTTATTGTGAATAACTATTACATCCAATGTCATACCGTAACTTGACCAAGGTATCCAGAAAAATTAAGATTGGAGCCAGTGATTAAATCAAGAATGATATAATAATTCACAAAACAATATCAATCATAATGACTAAATTATACCTATAACCTTGCAACTTATATCTTAAAATAATTTATTAGTAAACTTATAAAATTTTTATGCTCTCTCTAATTGGGTTTATTATAACCATCAGTATCTTAGTGTTTATTCATGAATTTGGTCATTATTGTATTGCTCGATATCTTGATGTAAAAGTGGAGGAATTCGCAATAGGCTTTGGTAAAGAACTAATAGGTATCACAGACAAAAAAGGCGTTAGGTGGAAGCTTTGCTTTATACCGCTAGGTGGTTATGTCAAGATTTATGGCTATGATCATAGAATGATTGATCAGACAACAGAAGTGAATAAAAAAGTAACTTTTTATGCTAGATCTTGTTTAGAACGTTTTGCAATAGTTGCAGCAGGTCCGTTAATTAATTATTTGCTTGCCGTAATAATATTTACAAGTTTTTATTGTTACTTTGGTAAAACAGAGATTCCTCCTATAATAGGTGATGTAGTTGCTTCATCACCAGCAGAAAGAGCTGGGTTAAAAGAAGGCGATAAAATAGTTAAGGTTAATGATAAATATGTTAAGGATTTTGTGGATGTACAAAAAGAAATATTAATTAACGGCTTTAGCTCTTCTACTTTAACTATAGCAAGAAAAAGTGTAAAATTTACAGTTAATATAAGGCCACAAGAGATAATTATATCACATCCAGCAAAAAAGAAAGTGGAAAAAACTTTTCGCATCGGTATTATAGCTAAAAATGAACCTATCCATACTAAAATAGGGCTTTTCGGAGGAATTTGGGAAGCTATAAATACTACTATAGATATTTCTACTTTAACTCTAAAAGCAATATCACAAATAATTTTAGGAACACGTCCATTAGATGAGATAGGAGGGCCTATATCTATTGCTCAAGAGTCAAGCAAATCTATAGCAAGTGGAGCCCAAATGTATTTATTATTTATAGCAATGCTTTCGATTAATTTAGGGTTATTAAACTTACTACCTATACCAGTGCTTGATGGTGGACATTTGATATTTATACTCTATGAAGCAGTCACTGGTAGATTACCTAATCCTAAAACTAGGAATATTTTACTACAATTAGGCGCAGCAATAATAATGTTGCTTATTATAATCTCTATTTCCAACGATATAAAAAATTTGTTTTATTAAATTACAGATTTGCTTGCTCTCATTGATATTATCTACTATAGTGGAGTACGTTCATTATGTTTGAATGCACATATTACAACGTGACTCAATCACTTGCTCCAATATAGACAAAGACTGTATCACGAGAGTAAATCGCATTATGACTATATTCATGTGCAATCCATGCTAAAAAAAGACATCGCATTTAAACAGATCAATTAAAATTAAATCTTAAAGAAGGTTTTAGTAGGTGAAAATCATATCAATTAGTAAGTTAACAATTTTATTATTAACGGTTTTTTATTATCATATTTCATTCGCTGACGATGTAATTCGAAAAATAACTATCAAAGGTAATCATAGGATTGAACGTTCTACTATTGAGAGCTATTTAAAGTTTAATGTAGGCGAAACTTACAATAATTCTAAAGAAGATGAAGCAATAAAACGTTTATATGCCACTTCACTTTTTAAAAATATAAATATGTATATAACAAATGATGGTAATTTAATAGTCAATGTTACTGAAACGCCTTTTATAAGTAGTGTAGTATTTAGCGGTAATTCTAAAATCAAAACTAATATACTCGCTAAAGAAATTTATACAATGTCTGGTGAATCTTTGAGTCAAGCTAAAATAGAATTAGATGTAAAGAAAATATTAGAGATATACAAACGTAGCGGACGTTTTTCTACTAAAGTCATACCTAAAATCAAAAATCTAGAAAACAACAGAGTGAAGGTTATTTTTGATATAGCTGAAGGACCAAAAACCGGTATTAAATCTATTTATTTTAGCGGTAATGAACATTATAGCGATTCAGAACTAAAATCTATTGTCTTAACTAAAGAATCTCGTTGGTTTCGTTTTTTAGAAAATAATGATACTTACGATCCTGATAGAGTAGAGTATGATAAAGAATTACTGAGAGAATTTTATCAATCTGTAGGTTTTGCAGATTTTAGAGTAATTTCAGCATCAGTAGAACTCAATGATACTAAAGAATATTTTACACTCACCTATTCTATTGAAGAGGGAGAAAAATATAGATTTGGTAATGTTACAATAGATAATAAATTAACTAATATAAATATGAAATATCTTAATAAAATTGTTAATATTAAGCAAGGCAAAATCTTTAATATGAAGAAAGTTGATGATATAGCTGAAAAAATCGGAGAATATTTTACAGCGAATGGGTACTCTGCAGTAAACGTTTATCCAGAGATAAAGAAAAATGATAATCATACTGCAGATATTAAATTTATTATTGAGAAAGGCGATAAGGTTTATATTAATAAAATTAATATTATTAATAACCTTAAAACTGAAGACCATGTTATAAGAAGAGCATTTAAAATAGAAGAAGGGGATGTAATTAACCGTTCATATATTGAAAAAGGTGAGCGTAATCTTAGAAATTTAGATTATTTTGAAAAAGTATCAATTAGCTTAGCTAAGACTAAAGCTAAAGATAAATATGATGTTAATGTTGAAATTGATGAAAAATCAACTTCTTCTATAGGTTTTGATTTAGGATATAATACTGCCGGTGGTTTATTCGGACGGTTTTCTTTTCTAGAGCGTAATTTAGTTGGTACCGGCAAACTACTGAACGCTGGTGTGCAAGTAAGTAAAAACAGTACAAGCTATTATGGATGTATTACTGACCCACACTTTTTAGATCGTGATTTATCACTTAGCGTTAATGCATTTCGAAATTATACCGGACGTGGTGCAAGTGTATTAAATACAACAGATCAAAGCTATAAATTACACTCTATAGGAGTTAAAATCTCTCTTGGTTATGATATGAAAGAGGATTTAAGTCATGAAATAGATTATTTAATAAAACGTGACATTTTAAGTGCACCATCACCATCAAACTCAATATTCTTAAATGAGCAAATGGGGAAATTAATTACTTCTGCTATAGGACATACTATTACTTATGATCAAACTGATAACAAAATTGTTCCCAAAAATGGTTATTTAGTCAGCGGGACACAAGAATTTGCTGGTATTGGAGGCGATAATAAATATATAAAACATGAAATTGAATGTAAATATTATAAATCTTTTATACATAACAAAGTTACTTTAAAACTATCTGCTGCTGGTGGTGATATGGCAGGTCTTGGCGGCAAAATTGTTAGAATCTCAGATCGTTTTAATTTAGGTGACTATAGTTTAAGAGGTTTTGCAAGTGGTGGTGTTGGGCCTCGTGAAAAAAACACTAATGAAGGACTTGGTGGTGAAAAATATTATACATTTTCTACAGAGCTTAATTTCCCTACTCCTACACCTGAGGAATTTAATCTTACAGGTGCAGTCTTTATAGATTTAGGCAGCGTTTGGGGAGTCGGTCTAAATAAGAAACAATATAAAACTCCAAACGGCTTTTATAACGATAAATCGCTTAGAGCTTCAGTTGGTTTCGGCTTTATTTGGGTAACACGTTTTGCACCGATTAGAATGGATTGGGGGTTCCCAATTAAGAAGAAACAGTACGATGATACACAGAATTTCCATTTAAGATTTTCGACACATTTATAAATATACTAATTTCATCACATAACTTCATATTACTCTTGTAAAAGCAAGGGTTAAGTAAAACAACCTTAATGATTGTATAAAATTACATAGTATCCTGACTTATGACTTATATACTCTCAGAGTAATAAAATATTTCAGCTTTGCCGATGTAGCTCAGCTGGTAGAGCGGTGCATTCGTAATGCGTAGGTCTGGGGTTCAAATCCCCACATTGGCACCATTTTTCAATAAAACCATATCACTATTATATACGTACTAAATATGATATACTAATCATAATATTTCATAATCATTAATTAAAGTCCTTTATCTAAAACACTGCAGCGGATTAAAAAAATTCTTGTATTAGTAATAAGTCAGGAATGAGTTGGTGTTTAGGTCTGTAATATTTGATATGGTGATAATATAATTTATTAACATATCAAAATATAAAGAGATGCTATTGTAAAAAATAGCATTATCAAGGATAGAATTCAACACAAATTAAATTGGAAAAGGTACGCTAAAAGGTAGATTAGTTAATCACGCATGGTTTAACAACCACTATGTTTTAATGAATCTTGTACAAAAGATGAGAAAGTTTTCTTTTGATCTATTATATAATAAATGGAATATAAGACATTAGAAAATTATGAAAAATAATACTGAAGAATTAATACAAGCAGTTTCAATACTTAAAGCTTTAAGAATTTTAGCTTATAGCTTTAGCAAAACAATTAACATTATAACTAATTTGTTTAATAATTTAAAAAGTAAAAATGATATTATATAAAACTAAAGAGACCTTAAAGAAGTTTGCATATATGGAAAAAAGAAAGTGAATAAAATATATAAAGATACTTATTTAAGCCTTAAATCGCTGAATATTTAGCAATTTCTAATATGGTGATAGCGAAAATAAGGTATCTAAAAGTAACAATAGTAAATGAGCATACTTTTTGGCGTGGTGAGAGTAGAAGATATCATTGACCTTAGCATTTTTTATTGTTTTTATGATTTTAAAGTGTATTGCGCAGGAACACAACAAGTATTTTAAATGCTATTAAAAATAATAATACTTATATTCTAGCTGGATAGATATCAGATTCAGTCATAACTCACTGTTTTTATTACTTCACTATTATCTTTTTTCTTGGAGGAATATAAATTGTTTCATCTTTATGATCCGAAACCTTTTCTAGAAGTCCAATGAAACGATCTTTATTAGGTACTAACTTTACTATTGCCCACCCCTCTTCTATTGCTTTCTTGATGCGTTCTATATCAGCTTTATGCTCTGAAAAAGATATAACCTTTTGCGTTGGATTTTGCATACGATAAATCAATTATATAGTTATTATTTGCTAAATATAAATAAAACGATTACCTTATATTAGAGTTTATCCGAATAAATAGTTTAATTAAAAATGAAAATTTATACAACAATTTTTTGTCTGAAACATTTATTTCTATCAATTATTAACTATTATTAACTTATATTGAATTTGTAAATTTATGCCAAACAATGATTTGAAAAAACTGCCACTTTCTAAAAAGCAACTATTGGCTTTTTTCGGTATGATTGTCGGGATGTTTATGTCAGTACTTGATATTCAAATTGTTGCTAGCTCATTATCTGTAATAGCTTCCGGTCTTGCTGCTTCAAGCAATGAACTTTCTTGGATTCAAACATCGTACTTAATAGCTGAAGTGATCATTATTCCTATTACCGGATTTTTAGCAAGGTTACTTTCAACCAGAATCTGTTATTTTATTGCATCTTTAGGATTTACTATGATGAGCGTATTATGTTCACTTGCAAATAATATTGAATCTATGATTATCTTTAGGGCATTACAAGGATTCTGTGGAGGTGCTATGATACCGCTAGTCTTTAGTACAGTTTTTATCATTTTTCCTGCATCACAACGTCCTACCGTTACTATCTTAATTGGACTGATCGTAACTGTTGCCCCTACTTTAGGACCTACGCTCGGTGGATATATTACAGAAATTTTATCATGGCATTTTATGTTTTTATTAAACGTCATACCAGGTATTTTCGTATGCACGGTAGTATTCTTATATGTGGATTTTGATAAACCAAATTATCAATTACTAAAAAATTTTGATTTTCTTGGTATATTATTAATGTCTTTAACTCTTGGATTATTACAGTATGTTTTAGAAGAAGGAAATAAAGCAGGTTGGCTTGACAATAAGCTAATATTATTCTTAAGTATTACAGTAGCTTTAGGTTTTATTTTATTAATTATTCGAGAATTAACATTTATTAATCCAATTTTAGATTTAAACACATTCCTTTATAAAGACTTTACTTTTGGCTGCATCTATTCATTCATTTTGGGTATCGGGTTATACGGGACAGTGTATATATTACCACTATTTCTCTTTACTATTGCTAAATATGATACATTACAAATCGGTGCTACTATGATGGTAACAGGCGTAGCGCAATTTTTATCTGCACCACTCGCCGGTAGAATGTTAGGGCTAGGTATCGATTCACGCCTTATGCTTACTATAGGACTAGGAGGATTCGCACTTGGATGTCATTTGAATAGTTTTCTAACCACTGATTCTAAATTTGCTGCCTTTGTACTTCCTCAATTTATTAGAGGGTTTTCCTTAATGTTTTGTTTTATACCAATTAATAATATAGCTCTTTGCAATATGCCCAAAGAAAAAATAGCTAACGCTAGCGGACTTTATAATCTTACTCGTAATTTAGGAGGAGCAGTAGGACTTGCAATAATTAGTACTATACTTAGTAACGATACTAAAATCTTTATGCAATATTTATCAGAAAATATATCTTATACTTCCATAATGGCATTAACAAAACTAGATTACTATACTGAATTATTAAGCTGGAAAGTTCTTAATCCTGAACAAGGAGCATATTTGTTATTAGCAGACAAATTAAATAATGATGCTTTTGTAATTGCAATAAATAATATATTTAATATGATAGGATTATTATTTATATTTATAATGCTACTAATACCTTTTACTTCAAATATTGAATTAACTGGAAATGTTAATGTTCACTAAAATTAAATTTATATTATATTTTCTTTGGTTATTATTAGAAATATGGAAATCAGCTTTCTTAGTGATCCAAATAATTTGGCAAAACAAGATAGAGATAGATCCGATTTTTGAATGGATTGACGCATCAGAATTACAAGGAATCGGTGTAGTAATTTATAGTAATTCAATTACATTAACACCTGGTACAGTAACACTTGATATAAATAATAATATGCTATTAGTACATGCACTGAATAAATCATCAATTACCAATCTCAAAAGTGGCAAAATGATTAAAAAAATCAAAACAGCTTAAAGTATGAAAATGGTATCAGATATTAATGCTCTAAAATATAAAAAAGTTTTGCTTAAAGTTTCAGGCGAAGCTTTAATGGGAAACAAACAATTTGGGCATGAATATGAGGTAATAAAAAAGATTGCCGAAGATATTAAAGAAGTCATTGATTTAGGCTTAGAAGTTGCTATCGTAGTTGGTGGCGGGAATATTTACCGTGGGATTAATGCAGCACTCGTAGGTATGGACCGAGCCTCCGCAGATTATATAGGTATGCTTGCAACAGTAATAAATGCTTTAACATTACAAAACGTTATGGAAAGCCTAGGTATTTATACAAGAGTTCTCTCAGCTATTCCTATGATGAGCGTGTGCGAACCTTATATTAGACGTAAAGCTAAAAGACATATGGAAAAAAAACGTGTAGTAATTTTTGCTGGTGGCACTGGTAACCCATTTTGTACGACTGATAGTGCTGCAGTACTTCGTGCAATCGAAATGAATTGCGATATTTTATTAAAAGCAACGCAGGTAGATGGCGTATATGATTCCGATCCTAAAAAAAATCCTAATGCTAAAAAATATTTCACTATTAGCTATAAAGATGTTATAACTAATCACCTGCAAGTTATGGATACGGCCGCTATTGCAGTTGCAAGAGAGAATAAATTACCTATAAGAGTATTTTCGATAAAAGAACATGGAAATATTGCTAGAGTAATACAAAATAAAGGCAAATATACAACAATTGAGGAATAATATAACACTAATTCTGTGACTTGATTTCTGGTATTAGTGGAGAGTATATTACTTTTTAGATACTGTGCTCAAGTAATGAGATAATACTGGATTTGTTGCTCAATACACATAAAATGACACAATGATACTTCTGAATCAACACAACAATATATTTGATTTTTGTAGTAATGATATGGATCAATAAAGATGGAAAAAAATAATTTAAAGAAAATTTTACAAGAGAAGATGGAAAAAGCTATCAAAGTTCTCGGTAATGAACTGAAAGGACTACGTACCGGTAGAGCTTCTGTTAATTTTCTTGATAGCGTAACCGTAGAAGCTTATGGGAGCAAAGTTCCACTTGCACAAGTTGCCTCTCTCTCAACACCAGATGCACGGACAATTAATGTACAGGTTTGGGATAAATCTATGGTATCTTCAGTAGAAAAAGGAATTACAATAGCGAATCTTGGCTTAACGCATGCAACAGACGGTCAATTAATCAGATTACCGATACCGTCTTTAACTGAAGAAAGACGTAAAGAATTTGTAAAACTTGCTCATAAATATGGTGAGGAGACTAAAATTTCATTACGTAATATTAGAAGAGATGGAATTGAAGAACTAAAAAAGTTAGAAAAGGATAATATTATTGTAAAAGATGAGTATCATAGCTTATCTGAACAAGTACAAAAGTTAACTGATGAATATAGCAGTAAAGTTGACTCAGCAATAAAACAAAAAGAACACGAAATAATGACTGTTTGATACTTATTTTAGTTTTATTAAGTAAATTGGTCTTTCGCAACCTATAGCTTAACGGTATTGTATATAAAATATTAATTACATCTATCAAGTAAATGTATAATGCATGTAATAATCTAAAACGAAAATAAAATTATTTAATTCAAAAAATTATCTTAGAATTAGTAAAAATACAGGTTTCCAATATTACTAAATTATGTAAGTATCAAAAAATAAACTACTAAAATAGTTAGAAAAATTTTAAGATCAGTATAAAGTTGTAGACAAATTAAAATTATATGAAGAAATATAAATGAATATAAACTACAAGATATATTTAATTAAAAAATAAAACAGAAACTTAATGGCTGTTTTGATAAAAAATAGTTTTAGAAAACTAATTAGTTTGTATGACTTAATGAAATAAAAAAGACTATATACATATAGTATCCACTAATTTACAATTAGCATGTTATTATTATATCAGAATTACACCAGAAAACTATTTACGTAAAAATAATAAAACTATGATTACAAAAGAAGAAGCACAAAAAATAGCAAAATTAGCTAGATTAAAATTTGAAAAAGATATTGTAGAAAAATTTTCTACTCAGCTTAGTACTATTATGAATATGATCAATATTTTAAATGAAATAGATTGCAAAGATATAGAGCCTTTAACTTCAGTTTCGAATATGAATGCTAGAATGCGTGAGGATACCGTAACAAGTTCTGATTTATCAAACAAATTATTTGATAATGTCAGCGGGAATAGTGCTAGGCTTGCTAAAGAAGTAAAATATTTTATCACTCCAAAGGTTGTTGAATAATTATGACGGAACTAAACAAATTAACAGTAGCAGACAGTGTAAAAGGTCTAAAAAATAAAGATTTTACAAGTAAAGAATTAGTTAATGCACATATTAAACAAATAGAGAAATATAAAAACCTCAATGCCTATGTTACTGAAACCTTTGATTTAGCTTTAAAACAGGCGGAAGAAGCCGATCAAAACTATGCTCAAAATAAAGCAAGAACACTTGAAGGTATACCGTTTGCTGTTAAAGATCTTTTTTGTACTAAAGGAATTAGAACTACAGCATGTTCTAATATATTAAAAAATTTTATACCTCATTATGAATCAAGCGTTACAAAAAATATTTTTGATAAAGGCGGTGTGATGCTCGGCAAAACCAATATGGATGAATTTGCTATGGGCTCAACAAATATTACTAGTTGTTTCGGCAATGTAATTAGCCCTTGGAAAGCAAATGATGATAATAGTGATTTAGTTCCAGGCGGTTCTTCAGGTGGTTCAGCTGCAGCAGTTAGTGGTTTTATGGCTTCTGCTGCTCTTGGTAGCGATACTGGTGGTTCGGTACGTCAACCAGCAAGTTTTACAGGTTTAGTTGGATTTAAACCTACATATGGCCGTTGCTCAAGATACGGTATGGTATCATTTGCTAGTTCACTTGATCAAGCAGGGATATTCACTAGAAGCGTTTTAGATAGCAGTATTATGCTTGAAGCGATGATGGGTTTTGACGAAAAAGATTCTACTTCAATTAACGCAAAAGTTCCAGAACTACAATCCGCTATAGGAAGTTCTATGAAAAATATGAAAATAGGAGTACCTCTTAGTCTTGGTGAAGGTGGTATTATTGAACACGATATTATGAAAATGTGGCATGATACCATAGAGCTACTTAAAAACGCTGGTGCTGAAATAGTAGATATTACACTGCCACATGCTAAATATGGTGTTGCAGTTTATTACGTAATAGCACCAGCTGAAGCTGCTTCAAATTTATCTAGATACGATGGTGTGAGATATGGCCTTCGAGTAGAATATGAAAATATGACGCTTGATGAAATGTATGAAATGACAAGATCGGCCGGATTTGGAGAAGAAGTAAAACGCCGTATTATGCTTGGAACATATGTACTATCATCTAATTGTATGGATGCATATTATTTTAAAGCTCAAAAAGTACGTCGCTTAGTTGCAAACGACTTTAATAATGCTTTTACAAAAGTTAATGCTATTTTATTACCAACAGCCCCATCTGCAGCATTTAAGATCGGTGAAAAACAAAATGACCCAACTATTATGTATTTAAATGATTTATTTACTATTCCTGCAAGTTTAGCCGGTTTACCTTGTGTATCAGTTCCTGCCGGGTTATCAGCGCGAGGTTTACCTCTTGGGATGCAGATTATTGGAAAACAATTAGACGAATATAACGTTTTGAAAGTAGCGTCTACAATTGAGACAGGCGTAAAACATATTAAATTTGAACCAGCAGGGTTCTAATAAAATATAGTAATTGAGTTTTATTTTTACTAATGATATTAATTTTGGAATCAAGTATAGAAAAAAGCTTTCTGAGCTTGATTTCTGTAATATTTTTCAGTTAGAAATTATCTAAGTATATTGTTAACTGAGTATTTTTTATTGGTTTTAAATTATGGAATATATTGAAGGAAATACGGGGAAATGGGAATATGTAATAGGGCTTGAAATCCATGCTCAAATTTCCTCAAAAACTAAGCTTTTTTCAGGAAGTAGCACTCTTTTTGCAGCAAGTCCGAATTCACAAGTTTCCTATGTTGATGCAGCAATGCCTGGGATGTTACCTGTATTAAATAAACATTGTGTACATCAAGCAATTAAAACAGGACTTGCACTTAAAGCGAAAATAAATAAATATTCGGTATTTGATCGTAAAAATTATTTTTATGCAGATCTACCACAAGGCTACCAGATTTCACAATTTTATTATCCTATAGTACAAGATGGCATGATAGAAATACAAACTAGTACTGGTAATCTTAAGACTATTCGTATTAACCGTTTGCATTTAGAGCAAGATGCTGGTAAATCTATTCATGATCAATCACCATATTACAGCATGATCGATTTGAACCGTGCTGGTATCGGGCTTATGGAGATCGTAACTGAACCTGATATATCATCACCGGAAGAAGCAGCTGAATTTGTAAAAAAGCTAAGAAATTTGTTACGTTATATAGGCAGCTGTGACGGTGATATGGAAAAAGGCTCGTTACGTTGTGATGCTAATATTTCAGTAAGACGTAGCGGCGAGGCACTAGGTACAAGATGCGAAATTAAAAATATTAACTCCATCCGTAACATCATTAAAGCAATAGAATTTGAAGCTAAAAGACAAGTCGATTTACTTGAAAGCGGTGAAGCAATCATCCAAGAAACACGCTTATTTAATGTCGATAGTTGTGAAACAAAAACTATGCGTTTAAAAGAAGAAGCATTGGATTATAGATATTTTCCAGATCCAGATTTATTACCACTTGTTATTCATGATGAGTTAATAAATGAGCTAAAATCAAGTTTACCTGAATTACCTGATCAAAAGATTGAAAAATATACAAAGAAATTTGGTTTAAGCAAATATGATGCTGGAATAATAGTATCAGATGAATCTATTGCTGAGTATTTTGAGAAAGCAGCAAATGAATGTAACCCTAAAATGCTCACTAATTGGCTAATTACTGAGTTATTTGGACAATTAAACAAAGCATCAATAGGAATAAGTGAATGCAAAATTACTCCTAGTGACTTTGCAAAGTTAATAAAATTAATAGAAAATAATACTATTTCCGGTAAAATTGCAAAAACAGTCTTTGAAATTATGTTTGCAACCGGTAAAGCACCAGATAAAATAGTAGAGGAAAAAGGACTTGTACAAATTTCGGATAATAAAATACTAAACACAGTAATTGACGAGGTAATAGCTGAAAATTCTAAATCAGTAAAATGTTATAAAAGTGGTAAAGATAAATTATTCGGTTTTTTTGTAGGGCAGGTAATGAAAAAAACGAAATGTAAAGCTAATCCAACACTTGTCAACAAACTTTTAAAAGAGAAATTAGATTCTTGATGTTAATCCAGCACAAAAAATCAATACAAAGAAAATTGTATAATATTTAGTATATTTTTTGCTTAAGAAGTTTGATATCCACTTTGCGTGAAGAATTACATAAGTGCTATACAATTGAACAATACAGTGTAAGAGTGCATACACAAACTTAAAACATTATTTTTATGAAGTTTCTGAAAATATTTTTACTATCTTTCTTGTTAGTTTCTTGTGAAAAAAAAGAAACGGAAAAAACTTTAATAGTGGGTACTGCTGCAGATAATCCTCCTTATGAATTTATCCAGGATGGAGAAATAGTGGGGATTGATATTGATATTATCAAAGCAATAAGCCAACGTCTAAATAAAAAAATTATTATAAAAAACTTTGACTTTAACGGTTTACTTGCAGCGTTAATTAGTGAGAATATTGATGTTGCAATTGCAGCACTTTCCGTTACCCAAGAACGTTCAGAATATATTAGCTTTTCAGATAGTTATGCTAAGGCAAGATTTGCCATAATATATAGAACAGGCGAGAATATACAAAATAGCAAAGATCTATATAATAAAATAGTAGGAGTACAACTCGGTAGTGTTTTAGAAAAAAAAGCACAAGATCTATCACATACAATGAATATTAAAGTTCATGCTTTAGCAAATCATTTAATGTTAGTTGAAGAATTAAAAGCCAAGGTCATAGATGCTATTATTTCTGAGGAATTTCAAGGAAAAAAATTAAAAGAAAATAATTCAAATTTAGAAACCTCTACTTTAGAAGAATTTTCATCCGATTTTGCTATCGGTATGTCTAAACACTCAGGACTAATTAATGAAATTAATAGCACAATAAATTTATTAAAAAAAGATGGTACCATTAATAAAATTATGAAAAAATGGCTGGGACAATAACAGAGTGGCAATTTAAGGATGCTATGAGTCGGTTTCCTCAAGGTGTCACTATTATAACTGCAAATTGTAACAACAAACTTTTTGGCTTTACTGCTAGTTCTTTTACTTCCGTATCTTTAAAACCTTCGTTAATATTATTTTGCATGAATAAAAACTCTTGTAGTATCAATAGTTTTAAAAAAAGTGATAAGTTTGCAGTGAGTATTTTAGCAGAGAATCAAATTGATATCTCAAAACATTTTGCTAAATCACAACCTAATAAATTTACAAAAATTGATTATAAGCTTGGTCATAAAACTGATTGTCCTTTAATAAACGGTGCAACTTGCCATATAGAATGTAATAAATATGCTTCTTACAATGCAGGTGATCATATTATATTTATTGGCGAAGTAATAAATACCGCTATTAAAAATAATGTAAAGCCTTTATTATATTTTCATAAATCTTATACTAGACTTCATGTATAAGTGACACTCTAAAGGTAAGTAAAGAAGACAAATAAATGCTAAATATTGCAATGTATATAGATAATATGTGCAAATTAGAATTATAGTTTGACATACAAATATACCTTGAGAAGGTAATTTTATACACGAAGTCTAGTAGTTTAATTAGAACAATTGATATAAAGTATTATAAACGTTACTACAGTGCTTAGGTAGTTTCTACTATATAATACACCTTGCACTTTTACAAATGAAACTTCGTCTATACTATAATATGACAAATATGATAAATATCGGTCTTAGCGGTGCTACCGGCAAAATGGGTAAAACTATCATAGAAATAATAGATCAATTTAAAGATTGCCAAATTTCAGAAAAATTTAACAGTACTAATAACTTAAATGATTTAGATAATTTATGTAAAAATTCTGATGTCATTATAGATTTTTCTACACCTGAAGTATTAGAAAAATTAATTAATTATGCATTAAAACATAATACAAAATTAGTAATAGGGACAACAGGTCTAAAAAAACAACATTTTAAGCTTTTAGAAAAAGCAGCTAAAACTTTACCTATTTTATATTCTGCAAATATGAGTATAGGAGCTAATCTGCTTAACTATCTAGCTAAAGAAAGCACAAAAATACTTGATGATTACGATGTTGAAATTCTAGAAATGCATCATCGTAATAAAAAAGATGCACCCTCAGGAACTGCACTTATGCTTGCTTCAACAATTGCAGGCATCAAAGAATTAAATATAACATTTAATCGTGGTAATAGAATAAAAAGTAAAAAAGAAATAGGTATTTCTTCACTTCGTGGTGGGAATGTTCACGGTATACATGAAATATTTTTCCTAGATAACGATGAAATAATCACTTTAAAACATGAAGCTCTGAATAAAAATTCTTTTGCTGTTGGTGCAATTAAATCAGCTATTTGGCTACAAGATAAACCTTCTGCTTTATATTCAATGCAAGATATTTATAAAGTATAATTATAGCTTGAAAAAATAAACAAATGCCTTTAAGAGGCTATAATAGAGAGCTAACAATATTTAGCAGAAAAAGCTATTCATATTTTTTTAAAAATCTTATTTTATAGAAAAAAGAATTTAATTAGCTTGAAAATATCTTTACATATAGCATATAAACGACTATATTTTATTATGTAAATAACATAATCCTAAGGTTGCTTATGATCGATTATACAAAAACTTTAACTACTACCTCAAAAAACAAAACTTTTGATGAAGGCTTAAGAAGATACATGCTAAAAGTATATAATTATATGGCTTTAGCACTTTTATTAACCGGTGTAGCAGCTATCACTACTATATCAGTTGAGCCTATTTATCATTTAATGTTTCAAACAGGTTTCGGTACTATTATAATGTTTGCTCCGCTCGGTATTGCTTTATATTTCTTTATGGGCTTCGGACGAATGAATCTGCAAACAGCACAAATATTATTTTGGGTTTATGCCGGATTAACTGGTATGTCACTTTCATATTTAGCTCTGATTTATACCGGTACATCAATAGCTCGTACTTTCTTTATTTGCTCTTCAGTTTTTGGAGCAATGAGTTTATACGGTTATAGTACAAATAGAGATTTAACATCCATGGGTTCATTTTTTGCCATGGGTCTTATAGGTCTTATTATTGCTTCATTAGTCAACTTGTTTTTAAAAAGTTCATCTCTTTCTTTTGCTACTTCTCTTATTGGCATAGTAGTATTTATGGGATTAATTGCTTGGGACACGCAAAAGATTAAGTCTATGTATTACATAGCAGGCAATGATGCAGCAGGACAAAAACTTTCTATTATGGCAGCATTTACTTTATACTTAGATTTTATCAATCTTTTCCTAAATCTAATGAGATTTTTAGGCAATAGAAGAGATTAGTTAGTAACTTTCTGCAAAGTCATGAATTTATTACATGACTTTGTTTTTGGTCATATCATGATCAAATATATAGCATCCATTAATAAGTATTTTATTTTTATGTCTAAAGCAAAAACCAAACAGGAATTATTATTACAGCAAGAACTTTTTAATGTCCTAAAAACTCACGATATAGAAGCTCATGCCAAAATATCCAGAATATGTGAGAGGATTGCAGAATCTGTTATTGCACTTGCGGATCAACAATCTCATACTACTGAAAGCTCATATATAAACTATATTAATCAAGCCGCTTTAAATACTAAGGATTTAGCTAAAGTTACAACAACAATAAAAAATTTCTTCCCAGGAGATCACAACAAGAAATTAAGGGAAATAATCGATACACCTCTTTTACAGAATTTAGTTATAGCAGGATCAATTGAACGAAAGATTGGATTAAATGATACACTATATACCCCAGACTATAGAAAACTTGAAGAAATAATAGACCCTAATGACACAAAAAAAGTAATCGATGCCATGTTACGTGATAAGGGAGTAGCACAACAAGATGAGTTTGAGAAGAAAGGCAAAAAGACAACAGGAATATCAGCTGGTTATATTGCTAATGATAGTGCTGGTAACACTTTTATTTTAAAACACTTTTATAAAACTCATGCTGCGTGCGAAAAAATACAAGATCCTATTGAACAGAGCCACGCTATTGATGACCGAAGAGATGGAGTGCAAGAATTAATAGGCTCTACCATGTATCAATTTTTATTACATGATCGCGCACCAAAAGAAGGTTTGGTAAAAGCGGACGCACAACACCCTGATTCACTTTATGTACGTTCTAAATTTTTTGATAATGCTGTAACGCTAACAGAATTTTGTGGTTTATCAGGGCAAACTAGAGTTAGAGTTAATGATAAAAATTTAAAAAAGTTAGAAGGCTTTGAAAAAGCTATAGCTGCTTGTCATATGCTTGGGGACGGAGATTATCATGCTGGTAATTTAATGGTACAAAATGGCAAAACAATAACCAAAATTGATCATGGGCGCTCTTTTTTAGAATTTCATCAGGATTTTGGCAGCATGGTTCAATTAACGGCTGAAATGTTCACACATCCCAATGTTTGCTACAGTGATGCTATTAAAGCAGGTAATTTATCATTTAATATCGATAAGTATAGTGAAGCGTTAAATCAAATGATAAGTCAATTTGATGTACAACGTATGGAAGCAATAGTTGATCAAAAACTTGATGAACTAAAGAAAGCTGGATTTGACCCGGACAATATCCCATTATACATCAATATTAACAATTTTGATGATTTGAAACAATACTATAAAAGTAGTATAAAACAAAACTTTATTAATATGCAAGAAATAGCAAAAGGAGCTGAGATAGTAAAAAAATTCAGTAATGTTTTACCTGAATTTAAAAACGGTGGTTGGTTAGAGGCTTTTGCTAATTCACCTGTAAAAGAACCATTACTCTATGCAATAAAGAATAAAATTACAATTGAAGGTAAAGATGCTCAAGAGTGGGCGTATGAGAACAATTATCAAATTAAAACTGCTATAGGATTAACAAAAGAAGTAATCAAAGAACGACAATGGCGCAAAGATTTTGAAGGTAAATGGCAAGAAAAAGAAATTGAGGTTCAAAGAGATAAAGTAGAAGTGCAACTTTCTGATCCTTTAAAGTCAATGCGTATACAAGACAAATTTACAGCTAAAAAATTTGAATCGCTAATTATTAATTTTACAAAGCACACAACAACTAAAAATGTAACTGACGAAGAAGTAGAAAAATTCTATGATAATATAATGCAAGTGCTAAAAAAAGAGAATTATCTTAATGAGCAAGATATTGAAACTATAAAGCAAGATTTAAAATATCATGATAATATCGAAAATACAACACACCTATTAAATGCTAAAGATTTAAAATTAAATTCTAAAGATACTATATATTACAAGATAGGAAATTTTTGTGAAAAGATAGGTTTACGTAGTGTTGCAAATCATTTCATAAAAAAAATCGCTCCTGAAAATTTAAATAAAATTTATAATACAGAAAAAGTCATAGCAGAAAGTATAAAAATTGGTAATATACTAAAAGATAACAAACAAGAAGGACTCCAAACCAAAAGACTAGAAACTGTAAAAGGCATTGTAGTATCTCAATTACAAGCTAAGCAGGGAAAACAGCAACAAGGTAAGCATTATTGAGTGTAAGACTTAGAAAGTATTTAATACAATCATAGAGTTATTTTATAAACTTAATGTTTTCATTTTTAACTAGAAACGAAACACTATATATTTTGTACTGCGACCCAATGCTGTAATAAAGTGTCACTGTTTTAAGCAGTAATAAATATATTCGTATCAAGCGAATGGATGTGACACAATCAATTATCTCGCAATACACAACAATGCAATGCTGAAGTCACAACAAGTATTCCAAAATTGTACAGTTAACTACTTATAAACCCGTATTCTTTTTATGTATTTTTCTAGAAGTCGGTGATAGCATAATGCTTAGTTCTTTAAGAGCTTTCTCATCTACATAGCTTGGGGAATTCATAAGCAAATCTTCTGCTTGCTGATTTAAAGGAAATGCGATTATTTCTCTGATGTTTGTAGCTTCTGCAAGCAGCATAACGATTCTGTCTATTCCTGGAGCTATTCCACCATGTGGCGGAGCACCAAACTTAAAGGCTCTAATCATAGCACCAAATCTTTTATCCACTTCCTCTGCACTATAACCTGCTATTGAAAATGCTTTATACATAATTTCTGGCTTATGATTTCTAATAGCACCACTTGAAAGCTCAATACCATTACAAACAATATCATATTGGTATGCAGTGAGTGCTAATAACTCTTCAGTTGTTTTAGCTTGCTCTAAAGCATCAATTCCACCTTGTGGCATAGAAAATGGATTATGACTAAAATCAATTTTTCCTGTTTCCTCATTGAATTCATAGAATGGAAAATCAGTAATCCAACAGAATTTAAAGCAATCTTTTTCAAGTAAATTAAGCTCTTCGCCTAGTTTGATTCTAACCTTACCGCAAAGTTTTGCAGCTTTGTCTTTTTGATCACTAGCAAAAAATACAGCATCACCGTTACTTGTATTTGAAGTAGCTTTTAAAATTTCTAATTGTTGCTTTGTTAAAAATTTTGATAACGGCCCTTTTACTTCACCGGTTTCACTAAACTGAATATAGCTAAGACCTATTGCTCCTTCAGATATTGCAAACTCTATCATTTTATCAAAAAAACTACGCGGTAATGAAGCAGCTTTAGGTGCATGAATTGCACGAACTACGCTACCTTTTTTAATATTTTCCCTAAAGATTGTAAAATTAGAATCTCTAAATATCTCAGTTACATCAGAAATTATAATAGGATTACGTAAATCAGGCTTATCAGAGCCATATTTTAGCATAGATTCATTATATGGAATACGAACGAAAGGGGGCTTTGATACTATCTTATCTGTAAATTTAGTAAATAAATCATATAATACAGGTTCAATAGTATTAAATATATCTTCTTGTGTAACAAATGACATTTCTAAATCTAATTGATAAAACTCGCCAGGTGATCTATCGGCTCTTGCATCTTCATCACGGAAACAAGGAGCAATTTGAAAATAACGATCAAAGCCTGCAATCATCAAGAGTTGCTTAAATTGCTGAGGTGCTTGCGGTAATGCATAAAACTTACCAGGATGTATTCTACTAGGTACTAAGAAATCTCTAGCTCCTTCAGGAGAGCTAGAAGTTAGGATTGGAGTTTGAAATTCGGTAAAACCTCTTACTATCATTAAGTGACGAATATGAGAAATCACTTGTGAGCGGAGTATGATATTATTATGTAATTTCTCACGTCTAAGATCTAAAAAACGATGTTTAAGTCTAGACTCTTCTGGAGCTTCTTTTTCATTATTAATAACAAAAGGTAGAGGAGAAGAAGCTGATTCAACAATACACTCTACAGCTAGCACTTCAATATGACCTGTAAGAAGTTTATTATTAATCGTACCCTCTGATCTTGCTACAACTGTCCCACTTACCGTAATCACTGACTCATAACACAAATTACTTGCATAGTCCATCAGATGCTGATTTTGATCGGTAAACACGATTTGCGTTATACCATAATGATCACGTAAATCTATAAAAACTAGATTACCATGATCCCTTCTTCTATGTACCCAACCAGATAACTTAACTTCTTGTCCAACATTGGATAATTGTAATTCATTACAATTATGAGTTCTATATTTATGCATTTCCTATGTATATTTCTTTCATTTATACATATACATAAAATTATTAGCTTGTGCAAATAAAAACTCAAGTTTTACCTTGATATTGCAGCAGCTTTTGGCTTTGACTGAAATTGATGATTATTTTGTTGTTGAGGTTTAACCTGATTTAACTCATTTTGGAACCATTCATATATCGCTCCGGTAGGGTTCTTAATCACCTTAGAGATATTTTCCACTAAACTTATTATGCCCTTAACTAAAGATAATACATCTTTTGCTATCTCACCTATAGTACTATTACCTGCATGTAGTTTTTCTTGGTCTTGCTGAGATAAATTACTACGTATCCTATTCATTCTTGATTTAAGCTCATCTTGTTCTAGCTCGTCCTTTGTAAAATATAACTTAAGTTTTCTATCAACTTCTTTCTGCTTTTGTGGGGTTAAATTTTTATATTGATCAACAAGCTTATTAATTTTTTCTTGTTCTTCTGGTAATTTTGAAATATTTTCAGCAACATTTGACATTTGTTTCTCTTATAAAGTTTCAACAGATTAATTTCGCACGTTATATTATATATACTTTATAATTTTTTATACAAGAAAAACTTTAATAAAATTAATATTACTTAAAACTCAGCTTGAATATCTAAAAAAATTAAAAAATTTCGTAATTCTTGACGTGCAAGTACATGTGAACTATTAAGTGCTCTATCATATCTTGCAGTTTTTAGATCAAGTAATGTGAGCCCTTGTAAAAATAACTCCCTATATATTACACGTTCACTAAATCCTTCTGCGATTTTAAAATTAATTCGCTTAGCAAGTGCAACTAATACAGCTCCTACACGTCTTTTATTTAATGCATCAAGATTACTTAAACGATTACGTAGTATTATCCAATCGATGCTACCTCCATCACGGCTAGCACGTGCCATTTTCTGCTCCCAAATCATTTGACTATATATTGATGGACTGATAATTTCATCTTTGCTATCCACTTTTGCTATTACATCTAAATCTAGGAAACTATCATTAATTGGTGTAATAATTGTATCAGCGTAAGAATGAGCAACTTGTGATAAAGTAGTATAACTACCTGGGGTATCGATTACTATATAATCAGCATCCTTATTGTTTTTGAGTATCTGCTTGAAACTCTTTATTTGTTCCTCTACATCACTTTCAAAGATATGAAAATGTTTTGGTACTAATACAGTATTAGTAGGATTTTGTTGATTGTATAAATCTCGATTTTTTAAATAATTTGTTAAAGAACTTTGACGTGAATCGGCATCTATACTGATTACCGAATAATTTTGATAAAGCAATCCTATTATAAGATGCATAGAGCATGTAGTTTTACCTGCTCCACCTTTTTCATTACCTAACACAAATATATAAGGTTTATTTATTATATTCATAATTATATTCAAAAATGAAATCTACCATGTCACTTGACTATGATATCATGTCTTTATTACTTTTCAGTAGGTTTGCGTTGCACACAAAAATACATTAATTATATTCCTTGATGAATTTCTCAAGTAATCTCACGCCATACCCAACTGCACCCTTAGGACCAAGTGCTGAAGCATTATTACTATTTGCAACACCTGCTATATCTAAATGAGCCCAATCTACTCCATCTTTAATAAAACGTTTAATAAAATGTGCAGCAGTGCAGCTTCCAGCAGCACCAGGTACATTCCCAATATTTGCTATATCTGCTATATCTGAGTTAATCATTGCATCGTAATCATCATGAAGAGGCATTCTCCAAAGTTTTTCATTAACTTCTTCTCCTGCTTTTATTAACTTATCAGCTAATTCATCATTATTAGAAAAACAACCTGCATATGTGCTACCAAGTGCTACAGTTATTGCTCCTGTTAGAGTTGCAACGTCAATAACACATTTAGGATTAAATTTTTCTTGTACATACCAAACAGTATCAGCGAGTACTAAACGACCTTCAGCATCGGTATTTAAAACTTCAGCAGTTTGACCTGACATAGTAACTACAACATCACCAGGACGTTGTGCATTACCGGACTGCATGTTTTCAACAAGCCCTACAACACCAACTACATTAACAGTGGCTTTTTGACTAGCAAGAGCAATTATAGCACCTACGACTGCTGCAGAACCTGCCATATCATATCTCATTAAATGCATATTACTTGATGGTTTTAAGGAAATACCACCTGTATCAAAAATAACTCCTTTACCAACCAAAGCAATAGTCGAATCATCTCTACTACCTCCTTTATATTCCATAACCACTAACTTTGACTCATTTTGTGAACCTTGCCCAACTCCAAGTAATGCACCCATACCAAGATTTTTAATATCACGTTCACCGATAACATCAACATTTACTCCAAGCGGTTCAAGTATATCAACTATTCTTTCGGCATAGACTTGTGGAGTTTTAATATTTGATGGTTCATTACTTATATCTCTTGTAAAAAATACTGCCTCGGCAATTAATTTTTTGACTTCAAATAATTTTATTGCTTCTG
This sequence comes from Rickettsia typhi str. Wilmington, assembly GCF_000008045.1. Classification (NCBI taxonomy): domain Bacteria; kingdom Pseudomonadati; phylum Pseudomonadota; class Alphaproteobacteria; order Rickettsiales; family Rickettsiaceae; genus Rickettsia; species Rickettsia typhi. The sequence continues at coordinate 171,312 of NC_006142.1, read as the reverse complement.
AATTATTGTCGGTAAAAATTTCAATTGATTCTACTGCAAACTTTTCTACTTCTTTTAAGGTGGTTTTATATTTATGGAACCTATAAGAAGCAAGAAACGCACCACTAGCAATTAAAGATGTAAATGTTTGAGGTGTAAATCTATTTATTCTACTCATAATTTTCAAGCCAATAGTAGAAATTTTAGCACAAGTAGCATGTTGTAAAATTTTACCACCTAACTCTTCAATTTTCGCTTCAGTTAATTTTTCTGCATTTCCTAATCCTACTATTATTAAATATTTAACTTCACCAGATTTAATAACAGATGGAACAATTGTAATTTGTCCATAATTACCTCTAAATTGTAATTTATTCTGAATAGTTTTAGAAATTAATCCATAATGTTGTTGATCAAGTGCCATTAAACTAGTATCAAATTTTAATTGTTCATCGATAAAAACGATTAAACCTTGATTAGTAGATGATTCTTCATTCACAAAATTTATGTTAAGCATACCTAATTCCTTATATTACTTTTAAATTTTGATAATTTTATTTATATTGATCAAACTTTGCAAGTATTATAATCAACTTAAAATTAAATCTCATAAAATAGTATTGAATAATTACTTTATAAGTAACACTATTCCAATACATTGGATAACTTCACATTTAATTAAAGTAAAGTATGTAATGAAACAGCATGTGCGTTAAACCAATATATGAACGCAATTTATAATCGCATTACTAATAAGATATACTTAGCATTAACTAAGAGTTATTATCATATATCACTAACATTTGATGATAAAGCTTTGTAGCTAGTACAGTATTTGCGAAGATTGTTTCTAATATTGTATATCAGAAGATTAATCCAGAAATAGCAAAACTATTACACAACGTACCTTAAGAGGAATATAGATAGAAATATCTATACTATTATTTTGTACATACATCTATATAAAAATATTTAGCGAAAACTGCTAAATGATATTACTACTTTTTGCAATAAATTAGGTATAAGTAAATAATACAGAACTTTTAGTTTCACATTAGTCTTTAGATATTCTTTCTAAAACCTAAAAATATTGTTTGGAAACATGGAAAAGCTAGGACTACTACTCTTATAAAAAGAGAGATATTATTAACTTATTAATAAACTTATGTGGCGGCTTTACTTTATATTATCTCATAATAAGTACTAAAAACTTATATTAAATATTATTGAGCTAAAATTCAGATATTTAATCTCAAAATAATTGAAAAGCTATGAGATGAAGATTCTTTAACAAGATGAAAATGATAAATTGTCAAGTATCTTGATTAAGATACAAATATTTAACAGCACATAATTACTACAAAATAAGAAAAAAGCCTATAAAAAACTAAGTTTTTATAGGCTTTTTAGCTATAAAATGATTGTTTAGTAAAACTAATCAATGTGTTTTATATTTAGAAGTTTACTTGGACAATGACAATATGAGATCTATTTCTTTTGCTAAATATACACTCAATACTCTTTTTCACTCACAAGGAGTAAATATAATTTATACATTCTCTTCATCAAGCTTTACAGCTGCTTTACGCATTTTATCCATAAAGTAACCAGTGCCAGCAGGTACTAATCGCCCAACTATCACGTTTTCTTTTAGTCCTCGTAACTTATCTACTTTACCAGCAATAGCGGCTTCAGTTAAAACTCTAGTAGTCTCTTGGAATGATGCGGCAGAAATAAACGATCTAGTTTGTAGAGATGCTTTAGTAATACCTTGTAATATTAATTGTGCTTCAGCAGGTTTTAAACCGTTTTTCATAGCTTTTTCATTTATTTCATCAAATTCATGCCTATCTATTTTTTCACCTACTAGTAATGTAGTACCACCTGAATCCGTCACCTCTACTTTTTGTAACATCTGACGAATAATAACTTCTATGTGTTTATCATCAATTTTTACACCTTGTAGACGATAAACAGCTTGCACCTCCTTAACAATATAATTTGCGAGCACCTCTACACCCATTACTTTTAAAATGTCTTGTAGTACAGGATTACCATCAATCAATAAATCACCTTTTTTAACAAAGTCCCCTTCATTTACTACAACATGCTTACCTTTAGGCACCATATATTCAATAGAAAGTGTTCCATCAATTGGATGTATAATAATACGTCTTTTAGATTTATAATCTTTACCAAATTCTACTCTACCATCAACCTCAGCGATCACAGCATGATCTTTAGGACGTCTTGCTTCTACAAGTTCAGCAACTCTTGGTAAACCACCAGTAATATCTTTAGTAGTAGTTGATTCTTTAGGTATACGTGCAATGATATCACCTACCGATATTTGTATTCCATCTTCTACACTTAACACTGCACCAACTGGTAAGTAATATCTAGCTTCTAAACCATTTGATAAGGTTATAACTTCACCTTTAGAATCTAAAAGCTGTATACGCGGACGTAATTCTGCACCACGTGAATATTGCTTTGATTCAATAATAACTTTACTAGGTATCCCTGTAGCTTCATCAGTTACATCACGAATAGAAATACCCTCAACCATATCTTTGAATAAAACTTTACCTGACTTCTCTGTAATAATCGGTATAGTATAAGGATCCCATTCCGCTAGTTTCTGCGTTTTAATTACAATATCACCATCATCAACAAGTAATCTAGCACCATATGGAATTTTATGACGAGCTTTTTCATTGCCGTTATCATCAAGCAATAATAATTCACAATTACGGCTCATAACAATTTTGCGTTCTTCGGAATTAATAACAACGTTACGACTTATAATTTTCACTTTTGCGTCATATGACGCTTCTACAGAAGAAACTTCAGCACCCTTTGTTGCAGCACCTCCTATATGAAAGGTTCTCATTGTAAGCTGTGTACCAGGTTCCCCAATAGATTGGGCAGCGATAACACCTATTGCCTCACCCTCCGATACTAATGTCCCAGTAGCAAGATCCCTACCATAACAGATGCTACATATACCAGTACTACTTTCACAAGTTAATACAGATTTAATCATAATTCTGTCAAGTCCAGCCGACTCAATTTGTTCTAATTTTGATTCATTAATAAGCTCACCTTTATTGAGAATAAGATCATTAGTAACAGGATGGAATATATCGATGGCAGCAGTACGACCTAAAATCTTTTCAGCTAAAGGTACTATAATCTCTCCGCCTTCAATAACACTCTTTACTTCAATTCCTTTATCAGTTCCACAATCTTTCTCAGTAATAATACAATCTTGTGCAACATCAACCAATTTTCTCGTTAGATAACCTGAGCTTGCTGTTTTTAAAGCAGTATCTATTTGTCCTTTACGCATTCCATTAGCAGAATTAAAACACTCAAATTCAGTTAAGCCTTCCTTAAAGTTAGAGATAATAGGTGTTTGTATAATTTGACCGTTTGATTTCGTCATTAAACCTCTCATACCACCTAGCTGCTTAATCTGCTGAAAAGAACCTCTTGCTCCGGAAATAGCCATCATATATATAGCATTTATTCTCTGATGATTTGGATAATCATTAATTGGTGGCGTAGCAATCTCTTTCATCATATCGTTTGCTACTCTATCTGTACATCTTGACCAAGCATCAACTACTTTGTTATATTTCTCGCCATAAGTAATTAAACCATTTGAATACTGTTGTTCAAATTCTTTTATCTCAAGCTGCGTTTCATTGATATGAGTACTCTTAGATTCCGGAACTACCATATCGTCCATTCCAAAAGAAATACCTGAAGAACAAGCATATTTGAAACCTAATTTCATTAACTGATCAGCAAAAATGACTGTTGCTTTTTGACCACAGTGACGATAAACTAAATCTATAACTAATGATATATCTTTTTTAGTTAGCTGTTTATTAATACACTTGAACTCTATGTTAGGATTAGAAGGTAATAACTCACCAACCATTAATCTACCATATGTAGTATCAATGATAACAGGTACCATTTTACCTTCAGCATTTAACTGATCTCTGCGATATTTTATCTTCGTATGAATAGTTATAAATTTATTATATAACGCATGTTCCATTTCAGCTAAATCTGAAAACATCATCCCTTCGCCAACTTCATTATCAAATGCAATAGTAAGATAATATAAACCAAGTACTATATCTTTATCTGGTACAATAATAGGACGTCCGTTTGCAGGACTTAAGATATTGTTTGTAGACATCATAAATACCCTAGCTTCAAGCTGTGCTTCAATCGATAATGGAATATGTACCGCCATTTGATCACCATCAAAATCCGCATTAAACGCAGCACAAACAAGTGGATGAAGCTGTATTGCTTTACCTTCGATTAATAGAGGTTCAAATGCTTGAATACCAAGCCTATGTAAAGTTGGAGCTCTATTAAGTAAAACTGGATGCTCTCTAATTACCTCTTCAAGTACATCCCAAACTTCAGGCTTTTCCGCTTCCACCATTCTTTTAGCAGCCTTAATAGTTGTAGCAATACCATACAACTCAAGCTTAGAATAAATAAACGGCTTAAATAGTTCTAGAGCCATTTTTTTAGGTAAACCGCATTGATGAAGTTTAAGCTCAGGCCCTACTACGATAACTGAACGTCCTGAATAATCAACCCTCTTACCGAGTAAGTTCTGACGAAAACGACCTTGCTTACCTTTAAGCATATCACTTAATGACTTAAATGGACGCTTATTAGCATTTTTGGCTGCTCTACCGCGACGACCATTATCAAATAACGCATCCACAGCTTCTTGTAACATTCTTTTTTCATTTCTGACTATTATATCAGGAGCTTTTGACTCTATTAATTTCTTTAAACGATTATTTCTATTAATTACTCTTCTATAAAGTTCATTTAAGTCCGAAGTAGCAAATCTTCCCCCATCAAGCATAACAAGCGGTCTAATTTCAGGCGGAATCACAGGTAAAACATCCATAATCATCCATTCGGGCTTATTTTCTGACTCTAAAAAATCCTCCACTAATTTTAAACGCTTTACTAATTTTTTCTTTTTGACTTCTGAAGAAGTAATGTGTAATTCATCGTATAATTCTTGCTTTAACTTTGAAAAATCAAGCTCTTTAAGCATTTGTTGTATTACTTCTGCACCTATAGATGCAGTAAATGCATCTTCACCATACTTATCTTTTGCTTTTTGTAATTCTTCTTCTGTCAAAAGTTCTCCTTTTTGTAAAATTGATAACCCTGGATCAACTACTACATAATTTTCAAAATAAAGAATCTTTTCTACATCTCGCATTGTCATATCAAGAAGCGTACTAATTCTTGAAGGAAGTGACTTTAAAAACCAAATATGCGCAACAGGCGCCGCAAGCTCAATATGTCCCATTCGTTCACGTCTTACTCTAGAAACTGTAACTTCAACACCACATTTCTCACACGTAATTCCACGATTTTTCATCCGCTTATATTTGCCACAGAGACATTCATAATCTTTTACTGGACCAAAAATTCTTGCACAAAATAAACCATCTTTCTCAGGTTTAAAAGTTCGATAATTAATTGTTTCAGGTTTTGTTACTTCACCAAAAGACCAAGAACGCACTTGATCAGGACTTGCTATATTAATCCTTATCTGGTCAAATTGTTGAGTATTACTTAATTGTCCATAAAAATTAACTACGCTCATAAATACTTTTCCCTAAAAATTACTCGTACTCTAATGTTACTACATGGTTTAAACATAAAATAACATTAATTTATTTTCTGGATCACAACATTCATTTAGTTTTGTTTGCAACAATCATTTTATGTAACAAGACGAATTATGTACAACATATTCGAATAAATGTATGTATACATGGCACTTTCAAAAACTGTCTAAATCATATCTAATCAGTTCTGTGGTCCTCACGTATTTAAGATAACGCTCTGCCAATAATCTTATATATGCTGTTTTCTCTTTTTGAAATTGCCCACGTATACACACGTTATTTACTAGCAGTTACTTCAAGCTTTACATTAAGACATAAAGATCTAAATTCTTTTATCATAACATTAAATGATTCAGGAATGCCTGATTCAAAATTATTTTCACCACGTACTATAGAATCATAAGTTTTGATCCTACCGTTTACGTCATCTGACTTAACAGTTAACATTTCCTGTAACGTATAAGCTGCACCATAAGCTTGTAATGCCCAGCATTCCATTTCGCCAAAACGTTGTCCACCAAAATGAGACTTACCTCCAAGCGGTTGCTGTGTTACTAAGCTATAAGGTCCTATAGAACGAGAGTGAATTTTATTATCGACTAAATGATGTAATTTCAGCAAATATTTGTGTCCTACAGTGACTAAACGATCAAAATATTCACCAGTTCTACCGTCAATTAATTTTACTTGTCCTGAAAGATCTTGGTCAGCAAGTTTTAACATATCCTTAACATCCTGAACTTTTGCACCATCAAATACAGGAGTTGCAAAATATACACCTTTACTTACTTTATTACAGAAAGAGATAATTCCTTCTTCTGACCCTTCAAGTATATAATTAATATCCTTGCCGTACAGCTCAAGTAAGAATTTCTTAATTTGCTCAATATCTATATTATTATCTTTATATTCCTTTACTAAGGTAGAGATTTTTTTTGCTAAATTTATCGATGCCCATCCAAGATGCGTTTCTAAAATCTGTCCTATATTCATACGGGATGGAAGACCTAGAGGATTAAGCACTATATCTACCACAGTGCCATCTTCTAAAAATGGCATATCTTCTTCAGGCACAATACGTGAAATAACACCTTTATTTCCGTGCCTTCCTGCCATCTTATCACCAGGTTGTAATTTATGCTTAGTGGCAATAAATACTTTCACTACTTTTAAAGCCCCCTGAGGTAAATCATCACCGCTTTGCAATTTCTCTACCTTAGTAGCAAATCTTTTATCGAGAGCATGTTTTTTCTCATCATAATGAATTTTGATCTGCTCTATTTCATTCATTACATTTGCATCTTCCACTATAAGTTGCCAAAGTTGCCCTTTAGATAAACCTTTTAGCATTTCAGTAGTAATAGTCTGTCCTGCTGTTATTTGCTTAGGGCCGCTAATAATAACATGTCCTACTAAAAGCTTTTCAAGCCAACTAAACACAAAATGCTCAATAATTTCTAACTCATCATCCCTATCTTTTGCTAATTTTTCAATTTGTTGTTTTTCAATAGCAATAGCTCTCTGATCTTTTTCTACACCTCTACGAGAAAATATCCTTACTTCTACTACAGTGCCACTAACTCCAGAAGGTACATGCAGTGATGAATCTTTTACATCAAAAGCTTTTTCTCCAAAAATAGCACGCAGTAGTTTCTCTTCAGGTGTAATAGGAGATTCACTTTTTGGTGTTACTTTCCCAACTAAAATATCCCCGGCTTTTACTTCTGCACCTACATAAATTATCCCAACTTCATCAAGATGACGCAACGCTTCTTCACTTACATTCGGTATATCACGTGTAATTTCTTCAGGACCAAGGCGTGTATCTCTAGCTATTACTTCAAACTCTTCAATATGAATTGATGTAAACACATCCTCTTTTACTATACGTTCAGATATTAAAATTGAATCTTCAAAATTATAACCATTCCAAGGTAAAAAAGCCACAAGTACATTTCTACCTAAAGCAATTTCACCATTATCTGTACTAGGACCATCAGCTATAATATCATTTTTCTTAACGTAATGACCGACCTTAACTAAAGGCTTTTGATTGATACAAGTATTATGATTCGATTTTTGGAATTTTAACAAATTATAAATATCCACAGAAGGAGAACCATCAACTTTTTGTTCTAGAGTTCTAATCACAATTCTATTTGAGTCTACCCGTTCAACAATACCATCATGTAATGCAAGCACTGAAGCACCAGAATCTTTAGCAACTACTCCTTCAACTCCAGTACCTACAAAAGGTGCTTCAGTTTTAATTAAAGGAACAGCTTGTCTTTGCATGTTTGAGCCCATCAAAGCACGGTTCGCATCATCGTTTTCTAAGAAAGGTATAAGAGAAGCTGCAACCGATACTACCTGCATAGGCGTTACATCAATGAAGTCCACTTCATACGGTTCTACCATTACAAAATTTCCACCCTCAACACGGCAATTAATGAACTCCCCTTGCAGTTTTCCATCTTGATCAACCTTAGAATTTGCTTGCCCTATTTTATATTTACCTTCCTCAATAGCAGAAAGATATACCACCTCATCTGTTACGTATCCATCTTTAACTCTTCTATACGGACTCTCTATAAAACCATGTTTATTGATTCTAGCATAAGTAGCCATAGAGTTGATTAAACCAATATTCTGACCTTCTGGTGTTTCAATAGGACAAATACGACCGTAATGAGTAGGGTGTACATCACGTACTTCAAAACCTGCTCGATCTCGGCTAAGACCTCCAGGTCCAAGAGCTGAAAGTCTTCTTTTATGAGTTATCTCAGATAATGGATTTGTTTGATCCATAAATTGGGATAATTGCGAAGTACTAAAAAATTCTTTTACTACTGAAACTAAAATTTTAGAATTTACTAAATCATGAGGCATTACGGTATCAACATCACCTGCCGACATCCTCTCAATTACAGATTTTTCAATACGTACTAAACCTATTCTAAATTGATTTTCTATCAATTCACCAACCGATCTAACCCTTCTATTACCTAAATGATCAATATCATCTATAATACCTTTACCGTCTTTAAGCTCTACTAAAATTCTTACAATATTTTTAATATCATCAATTGTTAAAACCGTAATTTCTTCAGAAATATTCAATTCTAATCTAGAATTCATTTTTATTCGTCCAACTTCTGAAAGATCATATCTTTCTGCATCAAAGAATAAATTATAAAATAGGCTTTCAGCTGCTTCAATATTAGCAGGTTCGCCTGGTCTTAACACTCGGAAAATATCACATAATGCTGTCTCACGGTCTTGATTTTTATCAGCGAACAATGTATTTCTTATATATGGACCTGATTGAGGGTTGATTACTAATACATTAACATTTTTGATTTTAAGATCATTAATAACTTGTAACATATCAGCAGTAATCATTTCACCAATTTTAGCTAAAATTTCATCACTTTCAGGATCTCTTAAATCTTCAGATAGATATTTACCGATTAAAGTTTCATGAGTTACTAAAATATTATTTAGACCTATACTAAAATATTTTTGAGCTAAACGCGGTGTAATTTTTTGTCCTGCTTTCAGTAAAACATTTCCTGTATCTGCATCTACTAAATCACTTGTTAAACGATGAGCAGTAATATGTTGAGGTATAAATTTAACAGACCAACCTTTATTTTTAATACATTTATAAGTTACTGAATTATAATAAAATTTCATAATTTCTTCAGTATTCATACCAATAGCTCTCAGTAAAGTAGTAGCATAAAGCTTCCTTTTTCTATCAATCCTAAAATAAATAACATCTTTAGCATCGAATTCAAAATCAAGCCAAGATCCTCTATATGGAATAACACGAGCAGAATATAAAAGCTTACCAGAAGAGTGTACTTTTCCTTCATCATGATAAAAGAATACACCTGGTGAACGATGCATTTGTGATACAACAACTCTTTCCGTACCATTAATAATAAAAGTACCATTTTTAGTCATTAATGGAATATCGCCCATATATACTTCTTGCTCTTTAATTCCTTTAATTTCTCTAGTACCTGTATCTTCATCTATATCCCAAATACTTAATCTTAAAGTAACTTTAAGAGGAGCTGCATAACTTAAACTTCTTTGACTACACTCATCTACATCATATTTTGGAGTATCAAATTCATATTTTACAAATTCTAAATTTGCAATATTTGAGGAATCTGAAATAGGAAAAATTGAGTTTAATATCGATTGTAAACCTTTGTTTTTTCTTTCAGAATCTTTAATATTTAACTGTAAAAAGTTTCTCTCATATGAATTTTTTTGAATTTCAATCAAATTCGGTATATCTGCTACTAAATTTATGTGACCAAAATTCTTTCTTACTCTTCTATTATGTGACAAGGGTTGTGATTCTATATTATCCCTTAATGAAACCATATAATCTCCTAACTGATAAATTACTGCCCGTATTTAAAGTGTGATTAAGCTCTATGCACTCTTAATAGATAACCATAATTATGTAACGGTAAATCATAAGATTTTTTAAAAAAGTAATATTATCTCAAAAATCTTATTAATTTTCGCTTTAAAATATTTCCTAAATATAATATTAATTACAAAGTGTTCAAAACCTAGGTTTTATTATTTATATTTTAAACAGTAAAACTTTCATTGAAATAGATAACTATTTCCAATAAATTACTGATAATGTGCAATAAATAAAAATACTACTTTAATTTTTTTTTAACATAGCTAAACCTAGTTTCTTGTTTAGATCTTGTGTTGTTTCTGCGTACATTTTTAAAAAAGATTTGATTTTAGTTTTGAGTGATTTGTTAAATTCATTAATTTTACTAAAAATCAATTATCAATGTTCACAGCACCTAGAACATTTTAATAATTTTTCTATACGTATGATAAGTTAATAAAATTATTTTAATAAGATTTTTAATATCAAAGCTTTACCATATTGTAATAATAATTTTAATTATCTTTAAAATAATTTTTAAACAAAAAAGCCTTATTCAAATTTAATCACTAAAATAAGGCTTTTTAGATTTTATTAAGTTTTTAAATCTATAAAATATTTGTGATACTAAAAAATTAGGTCTTGTAAAAAAGTTTAATCTTAATAATTTTAGATTAAAATCTAAAGATTGCTGGAATAAAAACCACTACTCAAACAAGAACATATGAATATTTACTTTAAAATATCTAAAAAGACAAATAACTAAACTTTACAGAACCTAGTACAAAAATAATTATTTTAATTCAACTTTTGCGCCTGTAGCTTCTAACTTATTTTTAATTTCTTCTGCTTCTGCTTTTTTTAGATTGCTTTTAATTGGCTTCGGAGCTTCATCAACTAATTTCTTAGCTTCAATTAAACCAAGACCTGTTATATCTTTTATAATTTTAATTACTTCAACTTTTTTGTCACCAGTAGCAGTTAATACTACTTCAAACTCAGTTTTTTCAGCAACTGCTTCTGCTACAGGATCTGCAACACCAGCAGATGCTACAGCTATAGGAGTTACTGCAGATACGCCCCATTTTGCCTCTAGAATTTTCACAAGCTCAGCTGCTTGCATCAATGTTAATGATGATAATTGTTCTTCAATTTTAGCTAAATCAGCCATAAGTTTTCCCCTTTTTTTATTGAGTGATTACTAAATCAGATTTTAAATAATTAAATTCCTCTGTGCTACAAATTACGAGATTTTTAAAAAAAAGAATAACCTCATATAAAAATCTTATTAATTTTTACTATAAAAGCGCTTTAATTATTAATGAAAATCACTGGTTCAGTAACCTTTAAATTAATGTTTAATAGCATGTGCGTGTATTACTCTTGCTATACTCGAAGACGTAGCTTGTAAAACACCTACAACCTTAGTAGCCGGTGCTTGTAGTAACCCAACAATTTTACCTCTAAGCTCATGCAATGAAGGTAGCTTAGCAAGTTCTTTTATTGCATATGTATCTAATATATGATTATCAACTATGCCACCAATAATCTTAAGATTATCATTCGAGTTAGCAAAATTAACTACTAATCTTGCCATCTCAACCGGTTCTTTAGAATAAACAATCGCACTAGGCCCAGCAAATAAATCAGTAATACTATCAAGCCCAGTGTGCTTTGCAGCTATTTTAGCTAAAGTATTTTTAACTACTTTAAAACCTACTTCTTTAGATTTTAGTGCTTCTCTAAGTGAACTCACTTGACTAACAGTTAATCCATGATAATGAGTAATAATTACAGATGGCGATTCCTTATAAATATTCACAATATCTTCTACTGCTACCGGTTTTTCTGATCTTAACACCTTTGAACGCTCCTTCTTTTATAACATATTTTAACAATATTGACACTGATACAAATACTTAAATAACAAAATTTTTGCTATAAAAATTATTATATACTAGTTAAATCTATTTGTACCGATGCTCCCATAGTAGAAGATAAATATATTGCTTTTAAATAACTACCTTTTAATCCAACAGGTTTTGCTTTAATTACTGCCCCAATAAATGCATTTAAATTTTTTAATAAATCTTGGTCTGAAAAAGATAATTTTCCAAGACCTGCATGAATTATACCTGCTTTCTCTGCTCTATATTCTACCTGACCGCTTTTAGCATTTTTAATAGCATTTTTAATATCTAAAGTGACTGTACCAAGTTTAGGATTAGGCATTAAACCTTTTGGGCCTAAAATTCTTGCAACTGAACTTATCATCGACATCATATCAGGAGTAGCTATACATACATCGAAATTAATTTGCCCAGATTTAATTTCATCAATAATATTTATTGAACCAACTAAATCTGCTCCAGCACTTTTGGCCTCTTCTTCTCTTTCCTCTTTACAAATAACAGCAACTCTTATTATTTTACCAGTACCGGCAGGTAAATTAACTACGCCACGTACAATTTGATCTGAATGCCTAGGATCAATGCCAAGCTTCATTACTATTTCTAAAGTTGGATCAAACTTAACATATGATGCTGACTTTAACCGTTCAACCGCACTTGTTAAATTATATAAGGTATCTGATTTTACTTTTTCTCTAGCTTCTCTTATTTTTTTACTACCACTAATTTTGACAAAAATATCTTTATTTGACATAATTAATTCCCTACTACTTCAAGTCCCATAGATGCAGCACTACCACAAATAATCTTGGTTGCTGCTTCAATATTTTTTGTATTTAAATCAGATATTTTTAACTTTGCAATTTCACGACAAGCATCTAGAGTCACTTTACCAACCATAGCTTCTTTTTTAGTAGCGCTAGAACCTTTAGTAATTTTAGCATACTTTTTTAGAAAATATGAAGCAGGTGGAGTTTTAACTTTAAAAGAAAAACTATTATCGTCATAAACTGTAATTACAGTAGGTAAAGGTACTCCTTTCTCCATACCGTTCGTAGCATCATTAAAATCTTTACAAAATGCTGCTATATTAACTTTTCTTTGACCTAGTGCAGGCCCTATAGGAGGAGCAGGAGTAGCTCCAGCAGCAGGAATTATTAAGTTAATATACCCCTTTATTGTTTTCTGAGACATGTATAAATATCCTTATTTTCCTTTTTATAATTAATATTTTTATAAAACTCTTACATATTCTCTAGTCCTAATTAGACATCAAGAAGTTTTAAATAATGAACAACTCCATGCAGATTTCACTTTTATTAAAAAATTCATTACTCTTGATTTTTTAATATTTTAAAATACTATCGGCTTTTAATCATTTTTCTTTACTTGATTAAAATTTAGTTCTATTGGAGTTGCTTTACCAAATATTGAAACTGAAACCTTTAATCTATTTCTTTCTTTATCTATTTCTTCTACTGTTCCCATAAAAGTTTCAAAAGGACCATCTGTAACAGTTACTACCTCACCAACTTCATATAATTTAGAGTTCTTTGCTACTTTCGCTTCTGCTTCCAAATTATTAAAAATATTTTGTATTTCACTTTCTGTAAGAGCTTTTGGTACAATTTTACTTCCTAAAAAACCAGTTACGCCAGATATATTTTTTACTAAATGCCATGATTTATCAGTCATATTCATTTTTATTAAAATATAACTTGGCATTAGTTTTTTTTCTACCTTGACATTTTTACCACGTTTAACTTCAGAAACTCCAAAAACAGGTATTAATATATCCTCAAAAAAATCTGTCATTTTTTGTTTAGCGATTTTTCTAAGAATATCTTCTTTAATGCGTTTCTCTGCTCCTGATGCAGTATGTACTACATACCACTGCTTTACATTATTCTTAGAAGCAGGTAATATATTATCTATAGTCTGTTCTGTCACAATTTATTCCTTATACTATTTGCCAATAGTAAGCAAAAGCTGCATTATATTATGTATACTATAATCAAGCACCAAGCAAATTAAACTAAAAATAAAAACTGCGGCTACTACTACTAATGTTGAAGCAATCAGCTCCTTTCTATTTGGCCAAAATACTTTATAAGTTTCTTGTTTAACTTGTTCAAAAAACTTATACATTTTATATTCTCTAAACATATCTTTTGTTAGGTAATTTATTAAATCTACTTACATAATTCTACTGCTAGATTTCATTGAAATAATGATCTAGCACTAGAATTTCTTATACACTAAGTATGCACATTAGGAGTATATCCTTTATATATAAAGAATTCCATAAAAACTCTCTATTTTACAGTAAATTTTGGCAGGAGCGACAGGAATCGAACCCGCAACCTCCGGTTTTGGAGACCGGCACTCTACCAATTGAGCTACACTCCTATCATATTTTTAATAATAAATCAATAAAATTTATTGATTTATTATTAAAATTTATAAATTACACTTCTAATTTGCTATGGTAAAACAATATTTACTTCTGTAAGGCATAACATTAATACCTTCTGTATTTTGATATAACTAAATTACTTTTTAGCTTTAATAATATCAGCTACTTGACTTGGCACTTGATCATAATGGGAGAATATCATACTAAACTGCGCTCTACCTTGAGATAAAGATCTAAGTGTATTAACATAACCAAACATTTCGGCTAAAGGAACATACGCAGTGACTACTTGAGCATTTCCTCTTGGATCCATACTTTGAATTTGCCCTCTACGACTATTTAAGTCACCTATAATATCACCCATATATTCATCAGGAGTAATTACTTCAACTTTCATAATCGGCTCAAGTAACTTAGGATTACCTTTTTGCATCCCTTCTCTAAATGCTCCTTTTGCAGCAATTTCAAAAGCAAGAACACTAGAATCTACATCATGAAAAGCACCATCAACTAAAGTGGCTTTAAAATCAATCATAGGATAACCGGCAACAATACCAGTTTCTCTAATATTATTTAATCCTTTTTCAACACCTGGTATATATTCTTTAGGCACAGCACCACCAACAATTTTACTTTCAAAGACAAAAGTTTTATTTTTATCTTCATCTTTTAGATCTATTACGTCTTTAAGAGGTTCAAAAATAATTTTTACACGAGCAAATTGTCCTGCGCCACCAGATTGTTTTTTATGAGTATAATCAATCTCACAAGCTGTTGTTATAGTTTCACGATATGCTACTTGAGGAGCCCCAATATTGGCTTCAACCTTAAACTCTCTTCTCATACGATCAATGATAATTTCTAAATGAAGTTCACCCATTCCTTTTATCACTGTTTGCCCTGTTTCATGATCAGTTGAAACTTTAAATGATGGATCTTCTGCTGCCAAACGAGAAAGTGCTAAGCCCATTTTTTCTTGATCTGCTGTTGACTTCGGCTCTACCGCAAGCTCAATCACCGGCTCTGGAAATTCCATTCTTTCTAAGACTACTTGTGTATCAATATCGGATAATGTATCACCAGTGCTAGTATCTTTAAGACCTGCTAAAGCTACTATATCACCAGCTGATGCTTCTTTTATGTCTTCACGATTATTAGCATGCATTAATAGCATTCTACCAATTTTTTCTCTTTTATTTTTTACAGTATTAACAACAGATGCACCTGAAGTAATTTTACCCGAATATATTCTAATAAAAGTTAATGAACCAACAAAAGGATCATTCATAATTTTAAATGCTAAAGCAGAAAAAGGCTCAGTTATAGAAATAGGGAAATCTTTTTCTTCACTAGTACTTACTTCTATACCTTTTACTATACCTATATCAATAGGCGAAGGTAAGAAATCGACTATGGCATCAAGTAAAGGTTGCACACCTTTATTTTTAAAAGCACTACCACATAAAACTGGATAAAATTTTGCTTCAATAGTACCTTTTCTTATTAAGATTTTAATTTCTTCTTCTGTTATTTCTTCCCCTGATAAATATCGTTCCATTATCGTATCATCTAACTCAACGGTCATATCAAGTAACCTAGCACGATACTCTGCAGCTTTATCTTGCATATCCGTTGGTATATCTTCTTCAAAATATTCAGCACCGAGTGATTCATCTTTCCAGATAACTGCTTTCATTTTTATAAGATTAATTATACCCTTAAAATTTTCTTCAATACCAATAGGCAATTGAAGAATAAGTGACTTTGCCCCTAAACGATCTTTGATCATGTCAACGCATTTATAAAAATCTGCCCCCATTCTATCCATTTTATTCACAAAACACATTCTAGGAACATTATATTTATCTGCCTGCCTCCAAACCGTTTCTGACTGTGGCTCAACACCAGCTACACCATCAAATACTGCAACAGCCCCATCAAGAACACGAAGCGAACGCTCTACTTCAATTGTAAAATCAACGTGGCCTGGAGTATCGATAATATTAATTACTTTATCTTGCCATTTACAAGTAGTAGCAGCTGAGGTAATTGTTATACCACGTTCTTGCTCTTGCTCCATCCAATCCATAGTAGCACCACCTTCATGGACTTCACCTATTTTATGTGATTTACCAGTATAATATAAAATACGTTCGGTAGTTGTAGTTTTACCAGCATCAATATGAGCACATATACCGATATTACGAATATGTTCAAGTTTATTTATTTTACTCATTAATACCCTACCTTATTTCATTTTTTTAGGGCTAAAATGAGAAAAAGCTTTATTAGCCTCAGCCATTTTATGAATATCTTCTTTCTTCTTAATCGCGACACCTCTATTATTAGCAGCTTCAAACAACTCTTCAGCAAGTTTATCAATCATCATTTTTTCAGAACGCTTTGATGCAGCATTAATAATCCAACGGCTAGCAAGCGCGTATCCTCTCCTTTCATCAACATGAGTCGGAACTTGATAATTAGCTCCTCCAACCCTAACTGAAGTTACTTCTAAATGTGGTTTTACATTATGCATAGCATTATTAAAGGTTTGATACGGATCAACACTATGTTTTTTTTCAATTTTATTAAAGGCTGAATAAACAATTTTCTCTGCAACAGCTTTCTTCCCTGCTTTCATAATATTATTGATAAACCTTGATAGTAAAATACTGTTATATTTCATATCAGGTAAAATTATCCGCTTTTCTGCAACATGACGACGTGACATTTATTTTTTCTCTCTATCTCTAACTAAATAATTTATTTTTTTGTAGCAGCCACTTGTTTACGAGTGGCACCATAACGTGAACGACCTTGCTTACGCCCTTTAACTCCAGCAATATCATAAGCACCAAGCACAATATGATACTTCACACCAGGAAGGTCAGGAACCTGACCTCCTCTTACTAATACTCTATCATGTTCCTTTACACTATGCTTTTCACCAGGAATATATGCATTAACGGTTCTTTTATTACTTAGACGCACTGTTGCAATCTTACGAAGTGCAGAGTTAGGCTTTTTAGGGGTAACAGTTTTTACAACTAGACAAACACCGCTTTTAAAAGGGTTGGATTCTAAGGCAGGAGATTTAGTTTTGCGAATTTTTGACTTTCTCCCAAAACGAACTAATTGATTATATGTTGGCATTTAAAAAACACTCCAAAAAACTTACTTATCGCTAATTTAAAGGGTGAAACATACTTCACCCTTGACTTTTTTTTAATCATCTCTAAATACAAATTATAAGAATATGTAAATTACAGCAAACTTAAATTATAATTATTTTTCTTATAAAAGCAAGTATGTTTTAATTAACAATCATTTTTTTCTCAATTATTTTTGCTATAAAGCTGATTAACATAACTAAAATATAATAACAACACGCTGCAATAAGCATTGGAAAAAAATAATTATATGTTTCAATTGATACAATTTGTGCTCTACGCATTAAATCCATTTCTCCAAGCATAGAAATAATTGCTGATTCTTTGATCAAATTTATAAGCTCATTCACTAATGACGGAAAAATATTGTTAATAGCTTGCGGCAAGATGATATCTTTCATTATTAAAAATTTTGGAATCGCAAGAGCTTCAGCAGCTTCAAACTGACCTTTATCAATAGTATTAATTCCAGCCCTTATTACTTCAGAAACATATGCACCAGAATTCAGTGCAAAAGAAATAACCCCAGCCATAAACACACTAAATTTAATGCTTATGATATAAGGCGCAGCAAAATAAATAATACTTAATTGAACTAATAAAGGCGTGCCTCTAAAAATAGAAGTATAAAAATTTGCAAAAAGTCTTAAAACACAATTCTTATTTACCTTACAAATAGCAAGAAGCATCCCTATTACTAAACCTAATATAACAGCAATAATACTATATTTTAAAGTTACCAAAGTTCCCTCTATAATAAAAAGGATTTTTGGATAAAATTTTATTAAATACTTCAACATAAATTATTATATATTTTTTTGTCATCAAGTGGATTGACTGCAGTAACTAAAAATCATATTGCCTGTGTATTGTTGTAAAGCCAAGTGATATACAGAGACAAAATTGATCTAAATAAAATAATACTATAAAATTAATTAATAAATCCTCTTCACTGGTGGAATTGTACTAATTTCATCGGTTAAAGTTGTTAATGTTACAGGTTTATAATCAAGAATGATTTGACCTGAATCATCAATAGAGCTAAGAGTATGCTTAATCCAATCTATATCATTACGATCAGGATAATCTTCGCGTGCATGTGCACCTCTGCTTTCTTTTCTTGCAGCTGCTGAATATACTGTTACTAAGGCCTGATCAAGTAGATTATCTAGTTCTAAAGCTTCTACTAAATCACTATTCCAAATTAAAGATTTATCATTAATTTTTATATCTTTATATCTATTTCTGATTTCACTAATCATTCTTGCTCCTTCATCTAGTAACTCTTGAGTTCTAAATACTGAAACATGGCTTTGCATAGTTCTTTGCATTTGAAGCCTTAAATCTGCAACTAAAACATTGCCGTTAGCGTGACGAATTTTATCAAATCTATTTATAATTTTTTCAAGAATTTCTTTTTTTAAAGGCTTATGAGGGCTTACTGGCTTTATAAGCTCAGCCGCCTTTAATGCAGAGCTTCTACCGAATACTACTAGATCAAGTAAAGAATTTGATCCTAATCGGTTAGCACCATGTACTGATACACAAGCTGCTTCACCGATTGCCATAATTCCATTGACTATACTATTATGATTTTTGCCGTCTTTGATTATGACTTGCCCATGATAATTAGTCGGTATCCCGCCCATGTTATAATGTACTGTAGGAAGTACTGGTATCGGATCTTTAGTTACATCAACACCAGCAAAAATTTTAGCAGTTTCAGAGATACCTGGTAAACGTCTATGTAAAATTTCAGGCGATAAATGATTTAAATGTAAAAATACATGATCTTTATACTCACCAACTCCTCTACCCTCTCTGATTTCTATCGTCATTGCTCTTGACACTACATCTCTTGAAGCTAAATCTTTTGCAGCAGGTGCATAACGCTCCATAAAACGCTCACCGTTTGCATTAACGAGATACCCTCCCTCACCTCTAGCTCCTTCAGTAATAAGACAACCAGCCGAATATATACCAGTCGGATGAAATTGTACAAATTCCATATCTTGCAATGGAAGACCAGCTCTAATCACCATACCACCTCCATCACCCGTACAAGTATGAGCAGAAGTCGCAGAAAAATAAGCACGCCCGTATCCACCCGTTGCAAGCACTACATTATGCGCTCTAAAACAATGAAGACTACCATCATCTAAATTCCAAGCAACTACACCTCTACATTCACCATCTTCCATTAATAAATCAATAGCAAAATATTCAATAAAAAACTGCACTTTATGTTTTAGTGATTGCTGATATAAAGTATGCAGTATGGCATGCCCAGTACGATCTGCGGCAGCACATGTACGCTGAGCCGCTTTCCCTTTACCATATTCCGTAGTCATACCACCAAAAGGACGTTGATAAATTTTCCCATCTTCAGTTCTTGAAAAAGGCACACCATAATGCTCTAACTCTAAAATAGCATCAGGAGCGTTCTTACACATATACTCGATAGCATCCTGATCACCTAACCAATCAGATCCTTTTACAGTATCATACATATGCCAACGCCAATCATCTTCACCCATATTTCCAAGAGCAGCACTAATACCACCTTGTGCAGCCACAGTATGACTGCGTGTTGGAAATATCTTAGTTATACAAGCAGTATTCAGCCCTTCTTTAGCCATACCGAATGCAGAACGCAGACCAGCTCCACCTGCACCTACAACTACTACATCAAATTTATGATGAATTATATTATACGCTTTGGTCATTAAATTAATTTTTTACTATTTTGGTACGTAAATTGTATATCTCTGTTAGCAAATAACTTAAGCACATTATCAAGTAATCCAATACATAATAATGCTATCAATTATTTTCACATACGCCAGAACTTCTGGATAACAATTGTTATTCACTATAAAATATCGCTACTATAAAAGCTACAATAGTCAAAATACAAAATAATTTCACTATTATAATCAATGTATTACGTAATTTGTGACAATTTATATAGTCCTCAATTACTACACGCATCCCAAGTACTGAATGATACAATGAAATAGTAACCGTAATTAATAAAATTACTATATTAAAAGGTTTTTTAAACTCCCACATAATAATATTTATATCATTATTTTTGTTGGTAAACATAAAATATATTAACCAAAAAGAACATAAAGCTAATACCACACCAGTTACTCTTTGCAATAACCAATGATGCGCACCACTTTTAGAAGAACTGCTACTTTTAGATTTTATAATTTCTGCCTTAAAATCATATATCATTAATTTTCTCTAAACATATTTTAAGTTGTAATACTATAACATTATTGATTTTATTAAATGATTGCTATTCCATTTTCAGAGCAAGCTCAAATATAAACATACTATATTTAAAAATTAAAAATTCGTTTTATCTCACTTTACACTCAAAATAAACGTTTCATACCCATAATAACATAGTTAATAATATAGAACATACTACCACACACCAACCTGTGATATTTACTGCTCTTATAGAAAAACCGTAACCAATATCCCAAAATAAATGACGAATTCCATTACACAAATGATAACACCAAGCATAACTAAATGCTACTAGGCATATTTTTATAATACAGCAACGAGCAAGCTGTAAATAATTATTATCATATTTACTTAGAATTAACCACCACACCAAAATTGATACCACAAAAAATAAAGCTACGCCAGTCATACGATGCAAAATTGATAGTGTAGAACTGATTTGCGGCTTATATATAGTTAAATGTGGCGAAGTAGGACGCTTATTATAAATTTCTTGTTTTATTTTAGTCATAACTATTTAATATAAAAATAATAAAAACTTAATACTATAGTGAATTAACCATAGCATCAACTATAAGAAACTCTTAGTTTTAAAAAATTACTGCATTTATATTTCTTAGGTACACACAGACAAGTTACGTGATATTACTATCTATCTATGCAGCCAATATCCTTCTGCAGGCGATAAATCATCCATGATTGCTCTCCTATCATCAAATACAAAACACTTACCTTGCCATAAATTATTCTTGTTGTGCGTATCTTCTAAATATTGCAATATTCCACCTTTTAAATGATATACCTCATTATAACCTATACTTTTAAGCAAACTTGTGGATTTTTCACATCTAATACCTCCTGTACAAAACATAGCGATCTTCTTGCCTTGAAGTAGTGCTTGATTTTGCTGAACCCAAGCAGGAAATTGTTTGAACGTTTCAGTGCGCGGATTAATTGCTGATTTAAAGGTACCTATATCTATTTCATACTCATTACGAGTATCTATTACGATAACATTTTGTTTGGTAATAAATTCATCCCAATCTTTTGGTTCTATGTAGTCACCTTTAAATACCTCAATATTTAAATCTTTAACATTCATCGCTATGATCTCTTTCTTAAGTCTTACTTTCAACTTCTGAAAAGGATGAACAGAACTATAATTTATTTTAACATTCACATCTTTACTACCTGTTAACTCTATCAATTGTTTAAGTACAAGATTTACATTTTCATATGAGCCTGAAAAAGAACAATTAAAACCTTCATTAGCTAGCAAAATAGTACCTCTAATGTATTTTTTTTTACCGATAAGTAAAAATTTGGGTATTAAATTCGCTGGTTCTATTATATTAACAAAACTATATGCACTTAAAATTGCTATTCTTTCATTCATAACTTTAATTTAAAATTGTTACTGCTCAGCTTAAGCATGTAATCTAAAACACAATATGCAACACAAGAGACTACAAGTAAGCCAAGTATGGAATTTAATCATGAAACCGATAACGGAACGAACACACTTGTATTACCCCTTTCAATTAAGAGCAAAATATTTTGTTTTTCTAATTTTTTAGCATCATCATATAATGCTTCTAACTGCCTTATATCATCGATTCTATCATGATTAATATTGGTGATTAAATCACCGAGCTTAAATTCACTTTCTTCTTCATCAATATTAATTATAACTACTCCTATTTTATCCTGAGGAATATCATATTTTTCCCTTAATTCTTCAGTTAAATTACTAAAAGTAATATTATTTTTAGTAATAGATAGATTATTTTCTTGTTTATTTATTATTACTTCTTTATTAATCTCTTCTGTAGAATCATTAATAACTTCTGCATTATCTGCAGTAACCTTAATTGGTAATTCAAGCTCTTTTGCATCACGTAATATTTTTAATTTTACTTCTTGGTTAATAGGCGTATCTGCTATAATTACACGTAACTTTTTAGTATTTTTAACTAGCCTATCTCCAAACTTTATTATTATATCACCTTTTTTAATACCTGCTTTATAACCTGGACCATTTTCTTGTACTTTAGATACTAAAACACCATTAGTACCTTTAAACCCTAGCACTTCAGAAATTTCTTCAGTTAAATCTTGTATTGTTACTCCAAGCCGACCTCTACTTACTTTTCCATCTTTTTTAAGACGTTCTATTATCTGCTTTGCAGTATTTGAAGGAATAGCAAAGCCGATACCTATATTAGTACCAAGTGGTGAAAAAATTGCTGTATTTACGCCAATGACTTTTTGATCAAGATTAAACATAGGGCCACCGGAATTACCATTATTAATTGCAGCATCAGTTTGAATAAAATTATCGACTATATTGTTCGTATCAACATCAATATCACGCCCTTTAGAGGATATAATACCGCTTGTCACTGTACCACCTAAATTACCGAAAGGATTACCGATTGCAATAACCCAGTCACCTACTCTTGCATCATTTGAATCTCCAAACTCAACAAAAGGTAGTGGTTCTTCACTATCTATTTTTAAGAGAGCTAAATCAGTTTTAGCATCACTGCCTATTAATTTAGCTAAAAATTCTGTATTATCTGCAAGTTTGATATTAATTTTCTCCACATTAGCAATTACATGATAGTTTGTCACTATTAAACCATTAGGTGTAATAATAAATCCTGAACCGAGTGGAATACTTTTAGGAATTTTTGCAACCTCTTCTAAATTCAGCGGTATATTAAATTTTTCTAAAATATCACTCATGAAACCTAAATGCTTGTTTTCTTGCAAAAGATCTTTCTCAGCATTTTCGGACTTATCATTAACATATTCTATTGTTGAAATATTAACGACTGCAGGTATTAACGGCTCCACTATATCAGCAAAGCTATAACGCGCTGCTTCACTTACTTTCAAAGGAACAGAATTTATTGAAGTAAATTCATTCTCTTCTTGCTCTACTACTTCTTGATCTACTACTTTTAAAGCATTGCTATTTTCTTTTGCTAGAATAATGTTATTGAACATTAAAACTATTACAATAAAAAATATTTTTAGATTTACCATATACTCCAATAAATACTACTTAGCTAAATTTAAATATTTAAAAACTTCAGCCTCAGGGGAAATTACAAAATTAGTATCCTCTTTCTTTAAAGCATTTTTATATACTAAAAGTGATCTATAAAATTTATAAAATTCTGGATCAACTGAATAAGCAGCATTATATATTTTTGCTGCCTTCTCATCACCATCACCTTTGATAATTTGTGCATCTCGATAAGCTTTAGCAAGTATTATTTTGCTTTCTTTATCTGCTTTTGAACGAATACGCACACTTTCTTCTTGTCCTTCCGCCCTAATTTGTGTTGCTTCTTTCTCACGTGCAGTCTGCATACGACGATAAATAGCCGCACTATTTTCTTTTGGCAAGTCTGCTCTTAAAATTCTCACATCCACAACATCAATACCAAAACTTTTAGCTTCACCATTCACCTGATTTAAAATATTTAACATGACATTACTACGTTCTTGACTTAGAAGACTACTTAGGGATATCTTACCTATTACCTTACGCATAGATGATTCAAGATTACGCGTCAACCTAATTTTTACACCTTGATAATCATGTACAGTCTTATAAAACATTACAGGATTATTAATTTGAAATTTAGCATAGGCATTAACAATAACTCGCTTACCGTCAGCAGCTGTTAATTCCTTTGCCTCAACTTCAACATCTAAAAGACGTTTATCAAAAAATTCTACATTTTGAATAAACGGGATTTTAATATTTAGCCCTGGATTCTCGATAGTTCTAATTGCTTCACCAAACTGAAATACCACCGCAGATTGACGTTGATCAACTGAAAATAAGGAGCTAGCAATCAGCATCAACCCAAAAACAATTGTAAAAATTACATGATATATCTTTTGTTGCATTTAATATTCCTTATTATTTTATAATATCATACTTAAAAAGTCTTTTGAGAAGATCAACTTCAAAAAGAGTAATGATCAAATGAGACGAGATCGTATCTTAAATGAGGTGAACACTGGTAGTACTTTAGCACGATATACCCAATTTTAAAGTTCATCGATTAATAAGCATGTGTGGAAGCAGTGCATTATTGATAATTGTCTTATTTGAACCACCTAATATCTCTTCTACTACTTCTAAATATAACCTATCTCTAGTCACTTGCCTACCTGTAGCATATTGTTTATAAATAGCATTAAACCTTTGACTATCACCTTCTGCTTTTGATATCACTTCTTCTCTATAACCTTCTGCTTCTTGTATAATCTTTGCAGCAGTGCCTCTCGCTTCTGGCAAAATCTTATTATTATATGCTTGAGCTTGATTAATTTCTTTTTCTTTATCTGCTTTTGAAGTTTGTACATCTCTATAAGCATCTATTACTTCGGAAGGCGGTTCAGCTTTTAATAGCTGTACTTTCTCAATCATCACACCAGCATTATAACTATCAAGTATCTTTTGTGCTAACTTCTCTATTTTATAAGTAATCTCCTGCTTTTGATCAGATAATACCCAAGAAATAGGAGTATTACCTATTACTTCCCTAACAGAACTTTCTACTGTTGCTTTTACTGTTTCTTCAGGTCTTTGTACGTTGAAAATAAAATCTTCAAGATTACTAATATGCCACATTACATCACAATTTAAAGAAACAATATTTTCATCACCAGTAAGCATTATACTTTCCCCAATAATATTTTTATCACCACCGCTACGCAAAGAGCTATTTGTACGATAACCAATCTCAATCCGGCGTGATTGTTTAACTTTCTCCACTATTATATTCTCAAAAGGAGACGGAAAATGATAATTAAGCCCGGGATAACCCTTACGCACAAAACGTCCAAATCTTATTACTGCTGCTTCTTCACCTTCTTTTATTTCATAAATACCAGAAGCAAGCCATAAAATAACAATAGCAGTAACAGCTAAAATTATTGTTTTTGTATTGAAATTAAATGGAAATTGCAATTTATCAAAAGTAAATTGATTTTTCCGCGGTCTTGTAAATATGTTGTCTTCTTTCTCAGAATCAAAATCTTTCCATGGTGACTTTTTAAAAATTGAGATATATTTTTTACTAAGCATTTGCTTTTTTATGTTATTTTAAAGATTAAGTGATTATATATATATATAGTATATAACGTCAAGTTACCAGCTTAAAGAGCTTTAAAAAGGAAATTTAATTATGGCGAATTTACATCAACAACAGATTATAGATAAAATTCAGAATATTACTTTTAAAGACGGCACTTTTTTAAATGAAGTGATATCAGATATTATAATTAAAGGTAATAATATCGGTTTCTCAATCGATATATCAGGTAAAAATAAATTAGAAGCTGAAGAAATCAGACTTAAGGCGATTAATGAACTTAACAATATTAAGGATGTAAATAACATCACAATTGTTTTTACACAAAAGAAAACTATAGATAAAAAAGCTCAAAAACCAAAACATTTTGTAGAAAATGTAAAAAAAATTATCTTAGTAGCATCAGGCAAAGGTGGAGTTGGAAAATCTACAATATCTGCGCTTATTGCTCAGCAGTTAAGTCTAGAAAATTATCAAGTCGGAATAGTAGATGCAGATATTTATGGTCCATCAATTCCACATATATTTGGGATTAATGAAATACCAAAAACTGTTGAAGGACGAATAATACCGATACTTGCACAAAATATCCAAATTATTTCTATAGGCTTTTTTGTTAAAGCACACTCGGCAATTATTTATCGTGGTCCTATGGCAAGTAAGATAATTTATCAATTATTATCTAACACAAGATGGAATAATTTAGATTATTTAATTATCGATATGCCGCCAGGAACAGGTGATATTCATTTAAGTATGCTAGAAAACTATCATTTAGATGGAGTAATAGTTGTAACAACACCACAAAAAATATCAGAAATAGATGTGATACGTTCTATAGATTTATATCGAAAATTAGGATTACCTATACTCGGTATAATTGAGAATATGATCTATATGCTTGAAAGCGATCGCTGTGGACATTTATCCAAAAAATATAATATTCCACTAATCGCCAAAATCCCAATTATACCACAAATAGCAAATGCTTGCGATAAATCACTACCTCTTACAAACTTATTAACATTACCGTTAGAGAAATATTTATAATGAACATATGGGTTATTACAGATGATAGAACAGGCAACACACATCAAGCTATTGCACTTGCTGCACAATTAACGGGAAAATATACAATCATCACACTTAAATATAATTTCTTAGCTAAACTACCAAATTTTTTACTACAATACTATCCTATTCATATAAAATGTGAATTATTAAAAGATATTGTAGATAAATTACCACCTGATATGATAATTACTGCTGGAAGGAGAACAGCAGTTTTAGCATTTTATTTAAAAAAGAAATTTGAAAGCATTAAGTTAGTACAAATCATGCAGCCTAATCTTCCTTACAATATATTTGATGCTATTATTCTTCCTTATCATGATTATCATCACTTGATATACTGTAGACCTGCAACGAGACTAAGTAAAAATATAAAAAGTCACTACAAAATACCAGATTACTCTTTGCATAAACATGATATACCACAGATGGTGAAAATTATCCCAATCAACGGGGCTCTCAACAACATAACTGCTCAATTTTCTGATGCAAGTCTAGAACTACAAAAACATTATCCTAATCTTAAACAATTTATTGCCGTAATAATCGGTGGTAATAATAAAAGATTCAATTTTAATGAAGATGCAGCTATTTTATTGTCTTCATTATTAAATAAAATATATAGTAATCAAGCAATACCTTTTTTCATTAGCTTTAGCAGGCGTACACCACAAATCGTAAAATCAATTATTAAAAATAATACTCATTCTTCTACAATGATTTATGACCCAAGCAAAGATACAGACTATAATAATCCATATATCGCTATGCTTTCTAATGCAAAATATATAATATCTACCGCTGACTCAATCTCAATGTGCAGTGAAGCAGCCTCAAGCGGCAAACCTCTTTATATATTCTGTCCACCAAACTTTAATTCCTTAAAACATAAAATTTTTATAGAACAATTAGTAGAGAAGAAAATAGCAAGAATTTTTAATGAGTCTATAACAATTCTAGAGGAATATAATTACAAACCTTTAAATGAAGCAAAAAAAGTAGCAGAAATGATTAAATTTGCATTTAAAATCAATAAATCTTAAGCTTAAAAAATTTTGTAAAGTTTGTATGTCTCTTAAAGAGACCTATTGAAAATAGGTAACAAAAGATAGGACTAAGATCAACAAAAATATTCAAAGATTGAATATTGTTCTTTAATTTATAGTTCTTAATGATCATAAAGAAGTGATAAATACATAACTGATATCAATAAGTTTATATATTGATATGCTTACTACTGTGCATATTTAATACTGACTGAAAGCTAGCAATAGTCGCGCAAGCAAGAAGTAACATATTACGGAAATGATTAAATATTCTGGAATAAACAATTATAATTTACTTGTTATTAAGTTTATGGATTGCAGAGTTTAGTTTATATTATTCTCATAGAGATTGTTATTGTCCCAAAAAAACAAAAAGATAAGGTTGTTCAAGGATATCTTTGAACAAAATATTCTTAGTTAAAAATTCTATCTAAGCACTCTAATATAAAAAGTTATTTATCTACACCGGATTTTATAAAAATTTTCAACCAATCATATTAGTATTGTAAAATTACCAGCACTAAACATAATTGTTGTACAAAGCTATCATTTACTTGATTCTATGCTAGATAGTTTTGATTACGAAACGTTTAAGCCTATAGAATATAAAGCTAGATTGGAAAAAGCAATGATACAGTGCTAGATTTTATATTTTGGTAGTAATACAAAAAATTGTGCATTCTGATATAGAAAGAGTTATCATAGAAATAACATTATAGAGTTTTTAAAGCTTTATCAGCATTAAAAAAACGATCATACTCAATATATAAGTCAGAAATATAATATTTGCTTAAGATCAATTGCAACTTAAATGTCATTATCATTCTGTCAGAAGTAAAATTATTTGTAGATATAACAAATACAAAGTGTATTAGTCATTACTATTAAAGTCAGTTAAATAGATAGATGCACAAGCAAGAGTTTAGTTAAACAATAATTGAGTAATATAATGTTTAAAATAACAATTATTATTGTGCACTATTCTCTAATATTAATAAAGAGATGACTTAAAAGAGGGATTAATTTAAATTAGTGCTACAATAAATGAAGTATTAGAATAAATAATCATATTTATGTTTGAGAGTAGGAAAATATACTAAGATATATGTTCTAATTACTAATAGAAATTTAGTGCCTTTAGCAAAAAAGAAATATTAGAATCCTTAAATATTTGAAGAATGCGATATTAGTAATTTATTAGCAGTATCGTATAGCTGATATGAAGTAATAGCGGTTTAAAGGATAAAATGATTATATCAATACTTGTAAAATGATCATCCAATAATAATATTTAAATTGATAAATTTCGAAAGGTAAATTTAATAGCACCAAATCTATTTGAAGATTTATCAATCAATAATCAATATATTAAAGTAATTATCACGATATCACTAAATCTATTAATAACATAGATGTATCAAACTTTTAGTAAATAGTACGAAAAACCTTAAAATTGTTTTTATCTATAACTTAAAGTGATTCTTTATATTATATATTACAACTTTCCTTCAGAACAGTTTATTGTAAATTAAGTAATCCTTTGCAAATTGATAAAATAAAAAAATTTTAAAAAGATATCTGAATTATATCAAGTTCATCAATTTATTATATTGCTCAATCTTTTAGAAAATAGATAGTAAAAAGCCTATTTAGCACAATAAAGGAGTTTTAGCAAATAAAATATAAAAATATTAATGTTTTGAAAAATTTTCCTAGTGAGCATTAGCAAAACACTTCTCTTGTGTAAAAGAACTAACTTCAACCTATTATGCATTCACAAACAAAATATTGCATTTATTTCTAGATATTACTGATATGTATTAATTGCAATCTTAATGTAACTGCAATCTATCAGTTAATGTAGATGTGTAGCGTGACTAGCATTATGTGCAAAATCTGATTTATCCATTAAATTTTTAGCAATACTTCTTTCTGAAAGCTGAACTGATCTGAAATATTTTGAAACCAGTGTTATCACCTCATCACAAAATTCATCTTGTAGATCTTTACTTGCAATTAATTTTTGATTTTGAATTAACTGTATAGCATCAGCTTTTTTTTGTTCTAAAAATTCTTCCATTGCTTTAGTTTTATCCTGAATGATTTTTTGTGTAGCTTTATCACTTTCTTCTATCATTTGAGAGCGCAAAGCTTCTAATTTTTGTATTTGTACTTTGGTTTGTTCAAAGAGCAAAGCAGCATCTTCTTTTAACTTTTTAGCTTTTAGAACTTTTTCTTGAATTTCTATAATCTTAGTATCTAAAGAATTTAAAATAGCTTTTTTTGCAGGTCTATAAATTAAATAGATAAAAATTACAAAACTAACGGCAAGCAAGAAGCTTTCATCTAGGAAATTCATTGTTTTATTTTATATTTTTTTGTAGTAAATTCATATCTGCTTTAGTCCCAGAGATTTTTTCAATAATATTAACAGCAAGTTTTATCATTGCTTCACTTTTATTAGTTCTAAATTGTTTAGCAACTAAATTTACATCTTCAATATTTTGATTAATAGATTTTGTTAAATCTTGTACTAGATTCTTTTTTTTAATTAAAAATTCTAATTCTATAGATTCTATTTTTTCTTTTTTTAACTTATCTATTTCGGTATTCATTTTCTCAACTGCGTCACTATAATATTTGTCTAGCTTTTCTATTTCTTCTGTTAGCATAGCAGCTTGCATAATATTATCTTGAATATTTGTCTGTCTATTATTAAAAATTTCTTCAGCGTTTGGAGCTATAAATTTACAAACAAAGATATACAATAAGCCGAAAGTAATAATAAGCCAAAAAATTTGTGAATAATAGGTAGTAATATCAAATTGAGGCATCTTATTTAAATTTTAAGAAAAAATAAGTAACATCGCAATTACAAAAGCAAAAAGTCCCATTGCTTCAGCAAGCCCTGCGCCTATCAAAGCCATTCTTTGTAAGTTTTCTGCAGCTGAAGGGTTTCGTGCTATTGCACTAAGTAGCGAGCTAAATATATTACTAACACCTAAAGCGGCACCATACATTCCTATAGCCATAAATCCTATACCAATAAATTTTAAAGAAACAATATCCATACAAACCTAACTTTTAATTAAGCTAAATAACAATTAGTGTAAATTAATAGCATCATTAAGATACATACAAGATAAAATAGTAAAAATATAAGCTTGAAGTATTGCAACAAAAATTTCAAACCCAATTAGTATCACTATAAGAGGTATTGGCAAAAATTTCAAGTAAATCATTAATGAAACAGTAAAACCTGCTATAACTTTTAACAAAACATGTCCAGCCATCATATTTGCAGCAAGTCGCAATGATAAACTAACTGGTTTTGCCAAATATGTAAATAGTTCAATTACTATCATTAATGGTGCTAACCATACAGGAGTACCTTGTGGTAAAAAAAGAGTTAAAAAACTCATACCATGTTTTATGAAACCAACTATAGTGACCGTTAGAAATATTAGCAATGCTAAGGTAAAAGTAACTATAATATGACTAGTAGCAGTAAAACTATAAGGTGTCATCCCAAGCAAATTACAGAATAAAATAAAAATAAATAAACTAAAAACTAACGGAATAAATTTACGTCCTTTAATTCCTATATTTTGATTTAACATATCCACTACAAAATTATAAACTATTTCAGCACTAACTTGTAATCGAGAAGGTATTAATTTTCGATTATAAAACGCTAAGTAAAAATAAGTTAAAGCTAAGGTACTAGCAAGTAACATATAGATACTCGAATTAGTAAAACTTACATCCAAACCAAACATTTTAATATCTATCAATTTTTTGATATTAAATTGTATTAAAGGGCTATTTGTCATTTTCTTACTTTCGTCTTATCATGTTAAATCCAGCAATCATTCCTATTATTGTAAATATAATAAGAAATAAAGGTTTAGAATGAAAGAACTTATCAGCTAATATTCCAATTACGAGTCCTACCATTGTACCTGAAACTAAATCTAAAGCGATACTGAATGGGCTAATTTCTTGCCGCATCTTAGAATTAGAAATTTTATAACTTTTAAAGTCTTTAATTCTTTCTTTGATATCTTTTAGTTTTTCTGTATTCATTATTTAAGTACATTGTTATACCGCAATCAAATCGCGGTATGAAGTTATTATTAGACATTCATTTGCTTTTTGTCTCATCCTCTAAAGCTCTATCAACTGCTCTAGAAATATTATCTATACTATAATTTTCGGTTTGTACTCCGTTCACAAAGAAAGAAGGAGTGCCTATAAATTTTGGTGCTTTTGCTACTAAATTAGTATTAGCAATTAGCGTTTCAGTAATTTTATCACTATTTAAACATTGTTTATATTCTTCCGGAGAAATACCTCCAAGTTGTCCTATATCAGTTAATAATTCTCTATATTTATTGCTATATGCCCATTTATCTTGTTGCTGTAATATAATATTATGAAACTGTATAAAACTATTTATATCACCCTTGCATCGAGCTAGAATTGCAGCATCTAAATCTTGTTTTGTAGCAATAAATTCACGAACTACATATGCAATTTTATTAGTATCTATATATTTTTTCTTAAGTGCTGGAAAAATTGTTTGATGATAATAAGCACAATGTGGACATGTAGGAGAAAAATACTCGACTACTATAACATTTGATTTCTTATTACCAAGAACCATATCATTATTATCAATTTTAAAAGTTACTTTAGTAGTTATTGCAGTTTTTTTTTGTTCATGTAAATCCTGTGTTAGTACTGATTCAGTCTGATTATTATCATGATTATGCAATACTGATTTAGCTGTGTTTGCAGAATTGATAGATTCCTGATTAGCTTCTTGAGGAGTTTCATTATTTTGTAAAGGCTCTTGCTCTATTATTTGTTGTTCTTCATGTTGCTTATCTTGTGCTTTTACTTCTGCACAACTACTCAAAAATAAAAATATTAGCACAATAAAAATATTTTTCATATTTATTCCTTTTGACTATTAACCATTCTACAATAAGAGTGTATCAATTTTATTTCAATAAAAATATATACTTTATAATAGAAACAAAATATGTTATGCTATAGAAAATAATATCCTAACTTTCTTAGGTATTAAAAGCACCACGGAGGAATTAATAATGGCAAATATAACACAATCCGAACATAAAACGGAACAAAAATCCGAGTTTAAAATAGGGCAAAGAATTGTCTATCCTGCACATGGAGTTGGTGAAATAACAAATATAGAATATCATACTATTGCAGGTAATGAAATTAAAGTATATGTAATTTCCTTTTCGCAAGATAAAATGACATTAAAAGTGCCTGTTAGTAGAGCTGCAGTTGTTGGTCTCAGAGCTGTTGCAAGCAGAAAAGATTTAGATGTAATATATTCAACTCTTCAAGGTAAACCAAAACAAGGAAATAGAATGTGGAGTAGAAGAGCGCAAGAATATGAAGGTAAAATTAACTCAGGTAATATTGTAGCTATAGCTGAAGTATTACGTGACTTACATAAAAATGTTGATAATGATCGTTCTTACAGTGAAAGAACACTCTATGAATCAGCTTTAAATAGACTTGCAGGTGAGCTTGCGATCCTTGAAAACATTGATCCAACCGAAGCAATTAATAAGTTAGTTGAGGTACTGCGTGAAAAATTAGTTGCATAAATATACTCGGTAAATTTCAAAAACTGTAGTTAGAGCTTACATAATTTATTCTTTGCCTTGTGCACTGCTCACTTGCTTAAAAATTGACATTCGTCCACAGATTCTTCATTTTACTTTAAGTTTACAAAATCATCTTTATTTTACAATAGTAAATTGATTAAGCAATCTCAAGATCTTGTTATTATTTCATGAGATTGCTATGTAGATTTATATATACAGTTTCTAATCTCATACTGTCTACAAAGTAATATTAACTTATCCAACTAACAGATAGTTTATACGAAATTTCTCAAGAGATACGGCAACTACATAATCAACAAATTCTTTTAATAATTTTGGATCAGTTACTACCTGTCCTTTATTGTCACAAGCAGTTAAAAGTTTTGAATTAATTTTCTCAATAATGCTTTTCTTAATATCATCAATATTATGTGTGCCATCTAACATTTCTAAAATATATTTTTCATGTATTGGTATACCTATCATATCATTAAGTCTATTAGTAATACTAAACATGTTAGTTACATTATTAAAATGTGCGTGTTTTGCTTGGTATCTTGCAAATTGACTTGTTTTAGGTTTTTCTGTAATAGTAGCGATAGCATGGGGTTTGGTTTCGAATATTTTAAGATAACCTTGAAAAATCAATGTAATAAAATGCTGTTCTAATGTCGCTAAAAAGTCTTGTAACCGATATTTACCAAGCTTTTTAAAGGCTTCTTTTGCTACTTGTTCTAATCTTATAGGATTGCTAATATTTTCAGCATATACATATAAAATAGCTTTCATTATCGCTGAAGTGGTTGAAATAAAAGGCTCAGGTAAATTTTCATAATAGAAGCTAATATTTTCCTGTTCGTTATTTAAATCAATTTTGTTTTCAGGGCTTATTGGCCTAATATTAAACGTAGTGTAAAAATCTTTTAAATTGTCAAATTCAATTTTTCTGTTTATCGGTATATTTTGATGACAGAGCAATGTTGAGCGGAATTTTCTATTAGTAATAAAATCCATATATTGTTCAGTGCACACAATATCATTGATGGCTTGTAGCTTTGATGCTGCCTTAGTAGGTAAATTACCGATAAACATTGCAGCAATAGATGTATCACCTAAATAATTTAGGTGGTTTTTTTGAGCTTTCTCTATGAATTGATGGAAATATGTACCTGTATTAATTTCGCCTAAATATTCATGTAATACGTATGAATCATCATATGTAGATATTAATTTTGCTTCATCTCTTAAGAAATTAGCATAAGGAGTTGTCGAATTGCCTAATGAGTCATTGATAAACTTTAAAAGTAATCTAGCTTGCTGTAATTTATCATGGCTAGTATTAAATGATTCTGAATGGAACATCATCATTTCACGTATTGTGTTCTGCATATTCCAGCCTGGGAGTGTATTATAACTTACAAAAGCTATACCGTTTGGATTTAGCAGTTTATTCAATACTTCAAGTATTTTGTCTTGTACTTCTTGAGATACCCATGAATATACTCCGTGGCAAACTATATAATCAAACTTCCCGTATGACTCATCAAGGTCTAATATAGATAATGCTTTTAGTTCGACATTGTTTATTTTTGCATCACTGATAGTTTTTTTGCCAAGTTCTATTTGTGTTTTTGATAAATCAACGCCAAGAGATTGTGATTTAGGATATGTTTCAGCAAAATTAAGTAGATTCACACCAATTCCGCAACCTATATCAAGTACTTTAGCAGTTTCAAGAAGTGGAGGGTTTAGCCCAAATAGCTTACCGATAGTTCTTAAATATGGTGGATAGGTATAACTGAAAGTAAATGGAGGATAAGGTACTTCATCATAGGATATTTTATTAGCTTTTTTTATCATAAATTTTTCTTAAAAAAAAGAATAATTTTAAATATTTTTAAAGAATTAAGCAATATTTTTTTATATATGTTATTATTGCACGACTTATATCCTGCTTGAGTAAGTATTGTTGCGTGGATACTAGGAAATGATATAAGTAATTTACGAAGTAATCTAATACAAAATTCTGATTTACAAAATTTTAAATTATTTTAAAGCTCATTCCAGCAACTTGCCGTGGCGATAGTGTTTTTAGCAATATTTTATAACTTAATTAATTGTGCTTTATTTGCAAAATTTTCTATTCCATCTAGATTAGTAGCAGTGACCCATAGCTGTATGTTTAAAGCAGTAAAAAAATCCATTAAATATTGACGTCTTTTATCATCTAGATGCACAAAAATCTCATCTAAAAGTAAAATTGGCGTTATTTTAGTTAGCTTAATAGTGGAATTCATTTCAGCAAGGATTATTGCGATTAATATCGCTTTTTGTTCACCAGTAGAACAGAATTTTGCTAAGATATTTTTCTTCTGATGCTTTACTAAAAAATCACTTTTATGAATTCCAAAACTAGTGCGACCAAGTAGTTTATCTTTACTTCTTGTTTGATAAAGTTCTGTAATAATAAAGCTAACAATATCTTCTTCCACATTTAATATTTTTTGTTCAATAATGCCATCAATTGATAAGTCTGCTTTTGGGAATTCATTTTCAATCTCATCTATTGCTTGCTGCATAAATCTTATGGTTTTTAAACGATTATTAGCAATAATGTTAGAAATATTAGCCATATTTTCTTCAATAATTTTAAGCCAATTATTATCCCTTATATCTTCTGCTAAAATTTTATTTCTCTCATGCATGTAATATTCATATTTATTTAATAGTTCTGCATGTTTTGTATCAAAGTTATAAACTATTCTATCAAGAAATTTTCTTCTATCAGTACTGCTGCTTGTAAAGATTCCTTCCATTTGTGGAGTGAGCCATACCATACTAGTAAATTTACTTAACTCGTTATTAGCTATTTTACTTGCGTTATATTCGGTTATGCGCCTATTTGAATTACGCTTAATATGCGTACTAAAGTCTGCAATCCCTAGCTTGCTTTGCAATAGAGCTTTAACTCTACAATAATCTTCTGAAGTTTTACATATATCAGTAAGTTTTGATGACCTCAGGCCTCTACCTGGATAGAACAGCGATATAGCTTCTAAAATATTAGTTTTACCGCTACCATTTTCACCTGTTAAAATTATAGGTATATTATCTATTTTTAGTTCAAGATTTTTAAAATTACGATAATTCTCAAGATTTAAAGAATGTAGAAATATATTTTTCATTTTATGAAAGAATAATAGTAAAATTATTGATATGTTGCATTTATACCGTATAGAAATTGCAATAGTAGTTCTACACCTTTTACTGTGTCTTGATATATTTGTTCTTTTGAACTTGATTTACACATTCTTGTGTCATGCAATTGATACAATGTACTATGCACAATGGCAAATTGTAAAGTACTGTAATCTGAATATCTATAAAATTTTTGTAACACTTAAATTTTAGAGTCATGTATTTCAGGAGTGTGATAATAATAAACATCAAATGCTCTCAGAATTAGAGAAAAAGACTTCTTTGTTCATTTCAAATAACATTTAACAAGTTTTTGGGTTGAGTCTAATTCAAATTCAAAAATGAGATAATTTCTTAACAATCAGCATCCTGCAGTAAAACGCTGCCATAGTTCTTAGTGATTTTCTTCAATTTATCATTTTACATTTTGATTATACTTATATAGCGTGGAAAAGAAGTAATGTAATGATAAACTCTTTTACATAAATTTGTAGAGTATACTGAATAAGCTTTACAATATTCAATAATTGATATTATGTACTCAAAATTTTTATGTTGCATCTTAGTAATTTATAAATTTGATAATTGTTGATTTTGTATATTTAGAATGCAATTCTGCTAAAAGATTAAGGCAAAAATACCTGTCATCATAATTTTATTTATTTTAATAAGATTGTACTCTCAGAAAAAAGTTGTAAAATCATCTAAGGATTTATTTTTTTACTATAAAGTTGTTATTTATTCTTTTAAAAAATATAAACACAATTTTTTAAAATCTTTCTAGCTGTATACTCCAAAAGTTTATGCCTCATTATTATTCAAACCCTTGATAAAACCAAAGCATCTAACCTTTATTACATGTAGCCCTTTTGGTGTTACCATTATACTGGCGCAGATTTGTCTGCTACAAAAAATCTTTGATTATCCATAACACTGTGTACACGTAAATCATCAGTCTCATATTCTGTGAAATATTTTTGATATTACTATTGTTTCGCGTTGAATGCATTAGAATAAAACATAAATATAAGATTTTGTTAATATCATCATAATATATCAAAAGCCTAGATTCTTAAATTCTTTATAAATTTTGATAAATAGTTTTTCTAAAACCAATCTCGTATTAAGAATGATATTTTTCTATCAAATCTACCTTTTTCTCATTTAGATCTTGCAATATTAAGCTAGCAAGCAGAAATTTATTGGAAGAAATTTTGTTTTTGTGTTTGAACAGTTGATGAAACAAAGTTAATATAGGCAATAAAGTATTTGATAAAACACGTTTAATAACCTTAAGAGCAAAACTATACCGAGTATACCCACTTTTCATTTGTATTACTTCCATAAGTTATCCGAGAACATACTCATACTCAAGCCTTCTTAAATATGCAATTACTGAAATGAATGGTTCAGAACGTGGCATTTTTACAACAAGTCAATCTATAATGATAATTATTTCAAAGTATGAATCACTCTTACAAATCATTTATCATAAGAGTTTTCTTAGCATAGTTTTTGTTCAATCTTTTTTAAAGCTCGATCAGAAATTTACTAATACTAGGAGTTAAAATGCTTGTATATTTTACTATAAAATATGATCTACAGCAAGCTTCATCTGCGTAAATAATAAATTACTTAAGTAGTATAATAAAATAAAACCACATCTTGTTATTAAATTTAGAGCTTTTTAATATTTAGCTATTTATATATAAAATAATAGTATTTTCGCAAATTAGCATTGTTATTCTAAATGAAGATAACCTCTTATTATTTATAAGCTACGTTCCGTATTTCAATTAATATTCTAAATTATACTTTGTATATCTTTTTTCTTTATAAGGAACAGAAACTCTTGCATGTATTATTGGAAACAATGATTTTAATTTACTAACGGTTATGTTAAAAAAACTTTTCTAATTTATACTTATATATATACTATTGCTATATAACAATATAGTATCATTTATACTGTTACAGTAAAAAGTGGTGAGTACTATATGTTAATTTTTACAGGTTGCACTTGATGTTTTTCTTGAGTACTACATTTAATATATGCACAATTTCTTAGTTTTTAAGTTTACATAAAAATTTAAGTTGAAAGCTTTATACATTATAGTAATATTGATCTGAGCTTAGTATAGTCTCTTGATAACAATAATTAAATTGAGATACTGTTATTTTTTTTAAAGCCTGCATGAGCTTTTTCAAGTTTTTTAATAAGTCTAGGTGAATATGATTTAATATCTTTTTCTTTGCCGCCCTCATATTTTTTAGCAAGTTTCATCCCGCCTTTTATCATGTTATATGCGAAATTCATTAGCTTTGTTTCGCCTGCGATTCTTTTGGGATTCATGAACATATAAACTTGATAAACGGCAAAGCTCTTTATTAAACGCTTTAAGTCCATTCGAGCTTGTTTGGTTAAACTTTGCAATTTGTCTTTTGGTTTTACAAGGTTTTTATTAGCATCTCTCACTATTTTAGAATGTTGATGCATTAAATAATTACTCACTTCAGCCACATTCTTGTTAATGAGCTTCTCATCCATTTTAAACTTTAAGTTTTTAGTTTTATCTAAATACTTACGGATTAATAAGATAATTCTGCTTTGCAGTTGTGTTAAATCCATAGTTTGCTCATTTAAGATTGCAAGTATTCGCTCTATCTCATAATCAAATTCTTCATTTTTGCTTAATTCTTCAAAAATTTCCTCTACCTCTTTGCTCTCAAGTATTAAATTGTCACTAATACCCATTAATGAATCTTTTATTTGATCAGCAATTTTTTTTGTTTCTTCAGAAAATTGATTATTTGTCATAATCTAATTCATCGTTTAATATAGCTATTTTTATACTAGCACCACATTCCTACTTGTCTATAAAAATAGTATTCAGATATATTAAATTTTCTTATTTGAATCCTCTTAAGAATGAGAGTACCAAATATATCATATTGATAAAATCTTAATTATTATTAAATATGGTTTAATCAAGAATTAAGATTTTAATAATTAAACTTAACTAAAGATGTTTTAAAGTCTTAATCATTATGACCGATTTGTCTTATTATACGTAAGTTTCTAGTTTTTCTACAAAATTTTTATATAAATTTAAGTTTACTACATGCATGCTTAAAAAAGCATTGATGTTAACTCTTGAGGCAAAGATTATATTCAATAAGGTTGAGTCTCCCTTGTGCTTTATTTTCTTTTAAAATCTGCTTTTAAAAGC
The DNA here is from genome assembly GCF_000008045.1 of Rickettsia typhi str. Wilmington. Lineage (NCBI taxonomy): Bacteria > Pseudomonadati > Pseudomonadota > Alphaproteobacteria > Rickettsiales > Rickettsiaceae > Rickettsia > Rickettsia typhi. The sequence continues at coordinate 131,135 of NC_006142.1, read as the reverse complement.
TTCTTTCACATAAGGTATAAGTAGCAGTTTAAATATTCTAAAACTTTTATATAATTTCTCAAATATATTTGGCATCCTAAGAAACAATGTGAGCAGCATTTTTACAATTCTATTGATTCTTTAGATAGTTTTGTTAAGCCATTTTATTTGGAGTTTTATACTTGCTGATAATAAATTTTTGCTAATTTAGCTTTGTATAACTTTTTGTAATATCTATTATTAATAGATTTATAAGTAAGTATCAAGATTTTAAGATGTTGCTTTAATAACTTTAGAAATTGTAATGTTTCTAAAGTGATTTAGTTTCATAAAATTGTTTAATAGTATCATTTAATTTGTTAAAAATGATTATTTTGGCACTATTGTATACTTAAATTGTTATTTCATGCTTAGCTTAAATGCTATTAAATAAATTGTAAATTATTTTCAGAATTAAGTATAAAAAATTTATAAAATGGATTTTGGATAAATCTGCAATGCAATTTAGAATGTGCTCTAATTGATTTTCTTACCCAGTGTTTTTTGATTAATTTTTAAATCTTTTCTAAGAAATATAGTTAGCATAATCTTGAATATATACAGTTTTAATTGATCTGTTTTATGAAAAACATATTTTAAACTTTAATTATTTTATGTTTTGTCTCAATTTTAAGTTCATTAATACTAATTAAAAATATATACGTTCTACATTATTAGAATAGACATGATATTTAACTTTAATAACAAAACCTTTTATTTTTAACCTTTTTATTCGTCACTAAACTACTACGTTTTATTAGTGACAATTATTATTGTTACTATGCTAGTAGCCTATATATATCAATAATTTAGTAAATTATAAATTTGATAAATTGGCTTTAATAATGCAAGAGTTAGTGTTAGTTGTTAATAGTTAGAGTCATACTAAGCATTTTCTACGAGGAAAATTTATTAATAATAGATTTAGATGATGAATTAGCTGCATCAAAATAAGAAATTTTATGCGTTGAATCTTTAACGTTCTTATATAAAAACTATCTCAATAGTTGAGTGTTGTACAATTCTTTGAGCAGTATCAGTTTTACCAATTACTTGCTAATATTCTACAATCTTTAAGAAAATTAGTTATGAGTAAATTTTCCCTTTATTATAAATCTATTACTCATATAAATATAAGTTAATAACATTTTGCTTCTTTTTAGATATCATGATTTAATAGTAAAGGAAAAAGATCTTTTATAAGAATAAGTTTGTATTTTAAATAAATATTAATATAACTAGATTATGAAAAATAATAAAAATCAAATGTATATATAATATGATCACGTGCATAATATTTTTATATTTATTTTATTCTGCATTAACTACTTCTAAGCTTAAGGTCGGTGCAAAAACTTAGTAATATGGATGATTCGCTTAAAATTAAATTTACTTATAGAACAATAAGGTAAGAAATTTGATAGTACCAATTTTGTCATTTAAGTTTGATTTATTTTGGTACTACGTATTCCTTGTATGATAATAAAGCACTTAAAAGAGTAGAAGATATTATTAAGATTTTGAAGAGAGAATATTTTATTATAAGTAGTTTTTATTACTTTAGATCCTGTGCACTATACAAGTAAGGTATTAAAGAAATATTTAGAAAAAATAGATTATAATTTCATAGGTTTAACTCGAAGAGTATAAGATATTGAACAATTAGCAAAGCAATTTAACTGCTATACATCCGAAAATATTTTATGCAAAAACAAATGAGTATTAATTACAACAGACTAATTTTGTATCCTTAATTAGGATAGTTTGAAAAACCTTGCAGCATTATTATTTAGGATTACCAAAAATGGATAATATTTAAGCATTGCCTATTTGTGATGAGAAATACATTTCATCAATACCTAGATGTTTTAATGCATTATGCCATTTATTTTCAGGATTATCTGCAAAAATAAATTCTTTATTACAATCCATAACTAGCCATAGGTTTTTCTCTAATTCTTCTTCAAGTTGTCCTGGTTTCCACGCTGTATAACCGACAATAAACAAGCTATTTTTAGGTCCTTGACCAAAAGCTATATCTTCTGAAATCTCTAGATTAGAGCTTACTGCTAAATCATTATGGAAATCCAATAACAAATTTTTATTATAATCTCTAGAATGAAGAAAAAATCCTTTTTCATGTTCTATAGGCCCACCAAGATATATAGGAACAATAACCTGGCTTGTTATTTTATCCTCTTTTATTTTAAAAAACGACTTCAAATCTACATGATTGACTAAACGGTTAAATATTAACCCTATCGCTCCTTCTTCCGTGTGTGATAACATATAAATTAAGGATTTATGGTAAATGCCTTTTGTAATTACATACGGTGTTGCAACGAGTGTTTTACCGGATAAGTTATGAAAAATTTTATCGCACATAAATTAAAATTTAATTATAATAATTAGTATATAATATATAAATCTAATTATTCAACAATAATGATTACATTTTTTGATATTACTATTTTCGCTATTATTACTCTTTTCTCATTTTTTGGCTTATATCAAGGTATAGTCGGTTTTTCAACTATTATTTCTTCTATAATGTTAGGATATTTCCTATATCCATATATTTCTGCACAAATCGTGAAATATACCGCGAATGAGGTTATAAGCATCATTATTACTAGTGTTATATCTTATATAATTTCTTTAATTTTATGTGTTTTTATAGTTTATAAATTTCTTGCTATAATTTCGTTTATGCGAAACGGTTTTATTGATAAATTCCTAGGGCTATTAGTAGGATTTACCTTAGGTATTACTATCTCGTTAATACTATTTTTGATAACAATGATCTTTACTTCTGAAAATTATTTTCAAAGTAAATCTTTAAAAGACTTTGTAATAAGTAGCAAGCAAAACAAATACGGAGGAATACTAAAATTTTCTGTCACTACTTATTATTTAGATAAATTAAGTAGAAATATTATAGTTATAATGCCAAACAAGATTTTCAAATCCATTGAAATATTTGAAAATAAAGATTTTAAAAATTTCCTTAAGGAATCAAATAATTTTAACGATTGAAGATGTGTTTGCTAAAGAATTACAGGATGCACTTTCTAATATATTATTAAGGCTATGAGTAGGTATTATTGAGTTCGTAAATCATGCCTCTGTCAAGTGATCTAAAAATACTAATAATTTTAGTGTTTTTAGTGTTTAAAACTAGATCACATGTTTAAATTTTGAGTACAAGATAATTATGCCATACCTGCATAACTGGAAATGACATAAAGTTATCTATGTTTTAGGGGACAATGGAAGAATTGTCTAATCAATACAAAATACAAGAATTACATACTATAGCTTATAATTCCCTCACCGGTTTTAATATTAGCTTTTTGTTATTAAAGATATTGATTTTAGAAAAGAAGCTACTTTTGTTTTTTTTAAAATCACGTTTATAATTTTCACCAGTGAAAGAATTATAGCTAGTAATTAAAGAAGGTATAACCTCATTATAATATATTTTATAAAGGTGATGCATTATTTCTTTGGTAGTTAAATATCCCCATTTTATTGTTTGTTGTGGTACTCTAGCTAGTGCTTCAATACATGCTATAGCTTCTTCAATTTCAGGGTTTTTATTTTTATAAACTTCAGCGTTCGGTGACAAATTAGCTTGCATATCTTTAAACATAGTCTCAATCATTAATGCCATATATTTATCAGTTTTAAATTTTCTTATAAATATTAGATTATTCTTACTACTATAACTTAAAAGCCGGAATTTATATATCAAAATCATGAATTTTATAGCATTAACTTTTAAGCCGCTGATTTTATTTGTATTATAAAATTTAAGTTTTGTTTCATACTCTAGTTGTTTTTTCATACCTGCTTTAAGGAGCTTATTAAACAAATTATTACAATGTATTATATCACTTTTCCTAGCAAGGCGTACTTTATCGGTAGCTTTAGTACAAGAAAAATTAGCTGCATGACGCGTTAGTTGTCTACCTTTATCATCTCTTTTTATATCTGCAAAATGTCCAAGTTCTTGAGCTGCAATAATCTGCAATCTTGCTACTGCAGCAAAGCCATCACCATAACTCGGATGCGCTTTATTGTTTTCAGCAAAAGGGTTACCGCCACATGAGACAAAAATAGCTATGTCCTTGCCGTTAGTGCTTTGCATACCGCTATTACCTCCTACTCGTTGCCAGCTAACAATATCCATCATATCACCTATATTATGCGAATATGTAAGGAATACTTCTGTCTTATTAAGAAGGAGCCATCTTATTACGATTGGGTGAGCAGATTGTACAAAAAGACGTGCCAACATTTCAGTGACTTCTTGCTTAACTGGCTGTAGCTTTTGTATTTGTTTTTTTAAATTATCAAAGATTGAGTTTATTTTTTGATCTGAAGCAGAATTTTTGTATAAACTTTGAAAAAGCTTCGTAGTCTCAGGTATTAAATGCGGTCTTGTTAGTTCTTCGTTACTAACCATTAAGCTTATATTAAGTGCAGGATCGGTAAATCTTGCAAAATTACAACAATCATTAGTATCTATACGTAATTTACCTGATTTAATTAACTGCATAGCCAAATATTCATACTCTATTTCCATGTCTTGCTTATAAATAGCAGGAATACGGTCAAGGATGTGATATATACTAGTCATTTTTCGTTTATTGCTAATTTGCATTAACTATTGTCTGTACAATATCATTTATCTGTATAAAATTCTAAAAATAGAATCTCTAGATTAAATAAAAGCTCTGGTTCATTAAATTATGTTTTTAGGTTTAGGGCTCTTCTTCTCAGATGTAAGTTTTTAACAATATTTACATTAGTGAAGATCGTACTAAAGCAGTCTTCAAGAAATTTATACGAAACTTTGTTGTATCTAATACTTTAGATACAATATCTTCATTTTTAATACCATATGTTTCAAAAATAAATTCGGATACTCATTGAAAATTTTTGTGTCATACCATATTACTATATCTATATATGTCAAGAATAAGATCAATCAATCTTGTTCCTTTATGGTGAATTTATCAGAAGAATATTTTTATTTTATTACACAAATCTTTAACTATTATTCTCATTAATTAATAAAGTATTACTTTATAGTGGTTTTAAAAAATCAATTGGGACATAAGATATTAGATATTTTTGTGTGTAGCTATCCGCTTTGTACCTTTTATTATTTCAGATTCAGGTATTTACTTCTATTTGCTATAAATCATCATGTTCTAATGTATATTAATTGTTTAAATCATATTATGGCCACCGTTGATTGAAATAGTCTCGCCTGTTATAAAACCTGCATTTTCATCAACTAAAAATGCGACTGCTCTAGCTATTTCTTCAGGTTGTCCTAGTCTTTTTTTGGGAATACTATTAACGATTTTAGTAAGTATATCTTTAGGTATTGCACTTACCATTTCTGTTGCAATATATCCTGGCGCTATGCAGTTAACTGTGATATTTTTAGAAGCAGTTTCACGTGCAAGAGCCTTAGTAAAACCAATGATACCAGCTTTAGCAGCAGAGTAATTAGTTTGACCAATCTGTCCTGATTGAGCATTAATTGAACTGATATTTACTATACGACCATAATTTTGGTTGCGCATCTGTTCCATTACACTGCTAGACATATTAAAGCAAGAATGAAGATTAACATTAATAACGTCGGTCCAATCTTGATTACTCATTCTATGTAGCATTTTATCTTTGGTAATACCTGCATTATTAACAAGAATACTTACTGGTTTTTTAAACTCCTCTTCAATTTCCTTTACTGCTTTTTTACATTCTTCAAAATCTGCAACATTCCAGCATTTGGTTCTTATACCATATTTTGATTCCATTTCTTTAGCAGCATCATAATTACTGAAAAAATTAGCAATTACCGTAAGATACCTATTTTTTAATTCTAAAGCAGTAGCTTTCCCTATCCCTCTAGTACCACCTGTTACAATTGCAATTTCTGACATTATTGTTCCATACCTATATTTTGACTTTTATTAAATTTATCGTTGTAGTGGTTAAAAACGTAATACCACTTTAAACGATTTACCTCATATTGTGATATATTTTCTGTGATGATTGTTTTCATACTCTATATCTTTACACATTTAACTTTATTAGTTTTAGCAGTAAATTTATTATAGTAGCAAGTATTTCTTTGCCACTTTTTGAAATGGCATTCTTATTTGTTTTTTAGTTTTTTAATTAACTTGTTGTTGCATAGCCTAAAATAAATACTATCTGCTTTCTAAGCCATATTACATTTTTAAAGTAATGCTGTATCTATACATGTTATTTTATACCAGTATATTTAAATGTTTGAGATATTTTTTATATTCATTAAATTTTTCTCTATCTTTAGACTAATAATACATATTATTGAATATTGCTTCCTGAGGTTAATTTATCAAATTAATGGTTTCCTTTTGTCTTATTTTTTCTGTTATATTATTTAGATTAATGTTCTTTATCCAAAGATATAAAAGGACTATTTTTTAGTGTACATCTTTCATAGTTTTTTCTCTGATCAATAATTGATGTATCTAGATCATATAATACATTCAATAATGTATTAGTATTTAAGAGCAACATAATCTTCAAACAATGCTTAAGCTTAGAATCAATTTAAGCAATTCATTTTTTGTCTAAATACATATATCATTGAATCGAACCATGTATATGTGCATGTTTGGATATAAGCAATATTTTCTTTGTAATCAGACTTTGTGACTTTTGACAAATTTACTAAAATTATGTGCATCATTGAAATTTGATAGCAACATTTAATTTTTTGCAAGCATTTTGAATACCATGTTTCCTAGCAATTCAGCAACATTATCAATTTTATCTTGCATATTGTGTGGGGTCTCTTTTTGATTTTTTAATATTTAAAGCATTATAATATTCTACAGGCAGTTGTTCATCTCTTGTTATTTTAATTAAAAATCATTATATGAAAATAGTCTAGTTAAAAATATTTAACTGTATTAACGAAAATATGTTATTTATATGAATATTGATAAATTTACTGCACATGCTAAATCAGTTATAGCTAATCATCAATCTCTTGCTATTAAAAATGATCATCAGCAGATATTACCTTTGCATTTATTATCTAGTCTTTTAAGTGAAGAAACAGGTATAATTCAAGCCCTTATTAATAATATAGGAGGTAATATACACTTATTAAAAGATCAAGTACAGCTAGAGTTAAATAAAATACCAAAAATTCAGGTTGATGGAGGTGGACAAATTTATTATTCTGCTGAAGATCTTAAAGTATTAGAAAAATCACGTAGTATTGCTAAAGATAGCGGGGATAGTTTTGTAACAATAGAGCGTATATTTGAAGCATTAACTTATGATAATACTATAGCCGGTAAAATTTTAACGAATAATGGGATTAATAGTAAAAAACTAGCCGCAGCTATTTTACATCTTCGTAAAGGCAAAAAAGCAGATACTGAATCTGCAGAAAATAGTTATGATGCTCTAAAGAGATATGGTAGAGATGTAACAGAGCTTGCTAAAAATGGTAAGCTTGATCCGATAATCGGGCGTGATGAAGAAATAAGAAGAGCAGTGCAGGTACTATCACGACGTATGAAAAACAATCCTGTATTGATAGGTGCACCAGGAGTTGGTAAAACTGCTATAATAGAGGGGCTTGCACAACGCATATTTAATAAGGATGTGCCTGAAACACTTATTAACTGCCGTATTATTGAGCTTGATATAGGAGCATTAATAGCAGGGGCTCAATATCGAGGGGAATTTGAAAAACGTCTTAAGTCAGTGCTTAGTGAAATTAAAGAATCAAGCGGTGAAATTATTTTGTTTATTGATGAATTGCATCTATTAGTTGGTACTGGAAAAGTTGAGGGTGCTATGGATGCCTCAAATTTATTAAAACCTATGCTTGCACGTGGTGAGTTACACTGTATAGGTGCTACTACTTTAGACGAATATCGTAAATATATAGAGAAGGATGCTGCGCTTGCTCGTCGTTTCCAACCTGTTTATGTAGGTGAGCCTAGCGTAGAAGATACGATATCAATACTTAGAGGAATCAAAGAAAAATATGAACTTCATCATGCTGTGCGAATTTCTGATAGTGCAATAGTTGCAGCAGCGACGTTATCAAATCGTTATATTACTGATCGTTATTTACCTGATAAAGCTATTGATTTAATTGATGAAGCTTGTAGTCGTATGAAAATTGAATTGTCAAGTAAACCTGAAGAACTTGACGAGCTAGATCGTCGTATTATTCAGATAAAGATTGAGCTTGCAGCACTTAAAAAGGAAAATGATGAACATTCTAAAAAGAAAATTACTAGTCTAACTGAAGAACTCAAACAGTTAGACTCTAAATCATATGATATGAATACTAAATGGCAGGCGGCAAAATCTAAACTACAGCAAGCCCAGAAACTTAAAGAAGAATTAGAACAAGCTAGAATTGATCTAGACCGTGCTGAGCGTGATGCTAATCTCGCTAAGGCTAGTGAATTAAAATACGGAATTATACCTGAGATTATGAACAAACTTCAAGCAGCTGAAAATATGGATAATAAAGGGCTGTTAAAAGAAATTGTATCAGAAAGTGATATAGCAAGTATTATCTCGCGTATTACTGGTATTCCAATTGATACGATGCTATCAAGTGAGCGTGAGCGTTTACTTGTGATTGAGCAGAAACTGTCTGAATCAGTCATAGGACAGGATGAGGCAATTAAAGGTATAAGTGATGCAGTTAGAAGATCACGTTCAGGGATTCAAGATATTAATCGTCCGCTTGGTTCATTCTTATTCTTAGGACCTACTGGTGTAGGTAAAACTGAGCTTACTAAAGCGTTAGCTGGCTTTTTATTCGATGATCGTAATGCTCTACTTCGTATAGATATGTCAGAATATATGGAGAAACATTCTATTTCTCGTCTGATAGGAGCGCCACCAGGTTATATAGGATATGATCAAGGTGGGGTGTTAACGGAATCAGTAAGACGCCGCCCTTATCAAGTAATATTATTTGATGAAGTTGAAAAAGCACATCTAGACATATTTAATATTATGTTACAAATACTTGATGAAGGAAGATTAACAAATAGTCAAGGTATAACAGTTGATTTTAAAAATACTATTATAGTATTAACATCTAATTTAGGTGCTGAGATACTAGTTAATCAGCAAGAAGATGAAGATACATATAAAGTAAAGGATGAGGTTATGCAATATGTTAGAGCAGTATTTAAACCAGAATTTCTAAATAGGTTAGATGAAATTATATTATTTCATCGGCTAAATCGTAATAATATTTATGATATAGTAAAGATACAGCTTGGAAGCTTAAAGAAAATTTTGCTACAACAGAATATTATTCTTGAATTTAATGAATCTGCTTTAAATTATTTAGCTGAAAAAGGCTATGATCCAAGTTTTGGAGCAAGACCTTTAAAACGTCTTATCCAGAGAGAAATACAAAATAATCTAGCCAAGATGATTTTGGCAGGTAAAATAAGTAGTGGTAATACAGTAAAAATAGCTAGAGAAAAGGAAGAGCTAAGGATCGAGATAATTGATTAAGCTCTGTACTATATCTAAAAACTAAATTATTGCATAATACATAATTTGCATTATTTGTTTTTTATTACTTTGTTATCAATACCATGCTCACTAAATCAATAAGTTTTATAACAATCTAATCGATAGGAGTGTGTAATAGATTAAGAAACAGCAGTAGAGATATTGAAATAAATCTACTGAAATAGCAGAATTTAAAGAATAAGATTTAGTTTATAATAAAAATATCACTGCTAGAACATTTTTGAAAGATTCCAAAGAAATAATTATATAGAATTCTATGAAATGTAATTTGTTTCAGTAATACTCACGCATGATCCAAATGAGTAAATTCCAAGTTTAAAATCTAAAACGAAAATCATAGGTTTATAATTTAATATAATGCTGCAATAAATATTTTGCAGAGTTACAACTCTTAATATCAAATTAATTAACACTACAAATTCATATTGAATATAAAATTGAGATAAATTCGCTTTTAGTAGCTTCTGATATGCTGATATTTTTATATTAAACTATGAAAAAGTAGTGTATTGTCAATATTAAATTTTAACAGTAAAATATTTATTCACTACATGATTTCTAAAAACTATTATTGCTAAAATATATATGCTTTATATATAATGACCATGTTGCATGAAAAAAATAAATTATATATCCTCTAAACTCCATTTCGCTTTTGGACAGAAATTCAAAGGACTAAATAGTTTATTATTATAACGCTCAAGTCCTGCATATGCAATCATTGCAGCATTATCGGTACATAAATGCATAGGTGGGGCAATAAGACGATAACCATATGTTTGAGTACAATTACTTAATATTTCTTGTAAATATTTATTAGCAGCAACACCACCTGCAATGACTATAGTATCATTTAATAAGTTTGACCTAAACGAATTTTGTAGGTATATCCTAGATTTAGGTCTTGTTATATCCTGCAAGTGGTTCAAATTAAATTCATCTTGTCTAAAGCTTTTTAAATTGAGATTTGTAGTATAATCGACATTCTCATAATAATAATTTAAAATTTGTTGATATAATCTAATAGCATTTAGCATCTTACTACTTAGAATCGCTCCTATGGTAAATTGAAAACTTGCTGCTATATCATTAATTACAGAATCATTCACTTCTTTTAAACTCATTATTAAATTACGCACAGCAGTTTTCAGCCCTGAAAAGGACATATTGCAATTACCGCTGTTAATTATAGGTTTTGGAAATTTATATTTATGAGGATTGCCTAATTTGGCTCTTTTTTCAATTTCAGGACCTCCTGGAAAGGATAAATTTAGCATTTTTGCAACCTTGTCAAATGTTTCTCCTATAGCATCATCTATAGTACTCCCTAAGATTTTATATTTCCCGAGTCCTAAAACTGCTACAAATTGACAATGTCCACCAGAAGCTAATAAGAGTAAATAAGGATAAGAAATATTATCGGTTAGTCTCACTGTTAAGGCATGACCTTCTAGATGATTAATTGCAATAAATGGTTTATTTAAAGCACTGCTTAGTGATCTTGCAAACATTGAGCCAACTATAACACCGCCTATTAAACCTGGACCGGAAGTTGCGGCAATTGCACTAATTTCTGTTAATTCAGTATTGCTTTTTGTTAAAACATTTTCTAATGCTTGATCTAGGTTCGATAAGTGAGAACGTGCAGCAATTTCAGGTACTACCCCTCCAAAAACTGCATGTTCTGTATTTTGTGGAATAATTATATTAGATAAGATTTTTCGACTTTCTGTGATTATAGAAATAGCTGTATCATCACAGCTTGATTCTATACCTAAAATTTTTTTCATTCATTAAAATGGATATTAGCAAAAGTATCGGTTGTGTAGATTATAATAAATATACGGTGTCAAACCATTGCTTGATAGAAACAAAATTAAGTCTATTATGCACCTATATGTTCACTACTATACCTTTAAGGTATTCAACTGATTATACAGTTTATAAATAGATTGTTCAGCATCAATTATTTTTTTATTCACTATTTTTAGTAATTTTTCTGAAGGTTTTTCTGTTATTTGTGTTGCAGAACTCACTTGCTCTGCTAAATTTTTAAGTGATTCTTGTATTTCTACAAAAGATTTTTTAAGTTGTTCTTTAATAATAAGAGAAGATTCTTCAATTTCCTTGCTTTTTAAGCATAGATTTTCTAATAAATTATCTATTTTAGTTTGCATTAAGCTCAATTTTTGTTTTTGCTTTTCACTAAGATAGCTTAAAGTTTCTTGCATTTTTGCCTGTATACGTACTTTTGTAGTACGTTCAAGTTCCGAAGCTAAACCTATTTTGCTCATTAAAAATATTATCCATTTATGCACATCAAAATGATACCACTTGACACCATTACGATAATCTGAAGGGAAAGCATGATGGTAATTATGCCAATTTTCTCCAAGTAAGAATAATGCCATCCACCAAATGTCTCCAGCAGTACCTCTGTAGTATTTTTTACTACCGACAAAATGGCATAAAGAATTAACAGAAAATGTTGCTTGTTGCTGTAAGAACCTCCCAAGTCCAATAAATAAGAATCCTGCATATGCTGATTGTATAGTACCACCAATTAAATAACCGGTAAATAAAGGTACTACAATATTCATAAAAGCTGCTATCTTCCAATAATATTTTAATTGCCATTTTAGTAAATTATTTTTACCAAGCTTAGCCCAAGTAATGCGATCAATAAATTTATAACTACCGCTTCCTACTAGCATCCATCCTATATGAGACCAAAGAAATCCTAAAACCTTATTATCAAACTTCAGAGGACTATGTGGATCTTGATCTGTATCTGTTTTAGCATGATGTTTATAATGATTAGATGCCCAAGATAAGGCTGGTCCTTGCAATGTTCCTGCAGATAACATAACTAAAACAAATTCAGCATATTTATTTATTTTATATGCATTATGAGACCATAACCTATGTAAACCAATTCCAACAGTAATATTATTAATATAATAACTAGCAATTATGAAAATAATTTCAAGTAATCCTATCCCATAATCAAACGAATATTTTACTACAAGAGATATAATCAAAATAGGATAAAATATTAAAGCAAATAAAGCAGGTTTATTTAGTTTATTTAACATAACATTTACAGTTTTAGTGATTAAAAATATACAAGCGGTAACGAAAACGAAAAATTAAACTTAATTTAGTTACATAAAATTTAACTAGATACTAACATACTTAATACATAAATACAAAGAAAATTTTGATAACACAGTTGTTACATTGTTGTTATCCTTATTTAAATTAATAGCTAGGTAAAACTAGTGTATTTAAAATTAAATATACTTTTCCTAATCGCCTTTCTCATGACTTCATTTAATGAATTATTAAATAAGAAGTTCATTAAAGATCTATTTTTAAATTGATTTAAATACTTCTGCATTTAAAATAAGTCTTGCAATTTAAAACTCAGCATAGCAGAGAAGGATTTGCTATTTTATGCTATTTATATTTTTGAAATCTTTGGTATCAAAATATATCTGTTTATAAATTCTTGTAAAACTTCCTTAGAACGTTTTAATAAGTTCTTTAAGGTGCTGTTCAAATAATCAAAGTTTACAAAAAATAGAATATGATCGTCTATTTTTGTTAAATTTAGTTGCTTGTTTGATAATTTATTGATACATTTTAGTATTGATAATTCTTGTAATGCTATAATTATAATCATGATGGAAAGATTCTGACTACAGCCACTACAGCCTCTTATTAAATCCTGCTATTTATCATTATTAAGCCTTTGTTTTTGTTTATTTAATTTTTAATGTTATTTCTTTTACTTTTAGAATAATTAAACATTTTTAAATAATCTACTAAGTTTATGGTTAATAGCAAACCTTTTAACATCAATAACACAATAAGATTTTTAATTTTTAAAGATAATACTTGAATTTAATAGTTTAAGTTGCTATAAATAGCTTTATTTTAAAGTTTGTTTATTGGAGATTCTTATTATCATGAGCTTTTATGAATCAGTTTTTATCATACGACAAGACGTATCATTAAACGATATAGATAAAATCGTTGATGATTTCACTAAAATCATTAAAGATAATGATGGAACTATCATAAAAAAAGAATATTGGGGGTTAAGAACTTTAGCTTATAAAATTGGTAATAATAAAAAAGGACATTACTATTTTTTAGGTATAGATATTACCAGCAATATAAAAGAAGAGTTAGAAAGAAAAATGAAACTTAATGAGAGTATTATTAGGTTTCTCACAATTAAAGTAGACTCAATTAGTAGTGAACCTTCGCCGATATTAAAAAATCAGAGTACAGAAAACACTCCAGTAATTGACGTAACGATTAATAATTAAATTTGTCAGAATTAAGGTTAAAGAATGTTAAAAAGTAATAATGCTAGTAAAACAGCTACTTGCAAGGTAGGAGATAAAGCTGCTAAAAAAGTATTTTTTAGAAGACGTAAAGGATGTCCTCTTTCTGTACCTAATGCACCTGTTATTGACTATAAAAATCCTGAACTTTTAATAAAATTTGTATCTGAAGGTGGTAGAATGCTACCAAGTAGGATCACAAATGTTTGTGCAAAGAAACAAAGAAAACTAAATAATGCTATTAAAATTGCAAGGATTTTAGCGTTATTACCTTTTGTATTTCAAGCTAAATAAAGGCATAATACATGGAAATTATTTTAATAAAACCCGTAAGAAAATTAGGTAAAATTGGCGACATACTCAAAGTAGCAAATGGGTTTGGTCGTAATTATCTTTTGCCGCAAAAATTAGCTATTAGAGCTACTAAGTCTAATAAAGAGCTAATAGTTAAACAAAAACATGAATTTGAAGCAAAAGATAAGCAAATAAGAGCAGAAGTAGAAAAAATTAACACCCTTATTAAGGATCAACAGTTAGTTTTTATCCGTCAAACATCAGATGACTGTAAGCTTTTTGGTTCAGTGACTAATAAAGATATAGCGGATAAGTTATCTAAAAATATATCTTATAATATCTCTCATTCAAATGTTATTCTTGATAAACAAATTAAATCTACCGGAATTTATACGGTTGAAATAAGGCTTCATGCAGAGCTTACTGCTATAGTGACAGTTATTGTAGCAAGATCAGACTCAGAAGCACAAGATTACTTACGTGAACAAAAAACTGAAAATTCAGCAGATTTAGCTGAATCTGAATAAGTTTCTTTATTTATGTACTTTTTTGTTACCATTGTAAAGATATAGTATAATTTGAGCAATTCAATGGAACTATATAAGATTCATGCAACAATTTTATATGTTAATGACATACTATGTTTTCCCACAGTATCCACAAACACCTTACAATACTAACATTCTCCAACTATAACCTATGTTATATGAAAAATTTGAATATAATATCAATAATCTAGTAGGTAATTTTGGATTATCTAAAATAGCGATTGCAGTTTCTGGTGGTAGTGACTCGGTAGCGCTTCTTTATCTTGCTAATATTTGGGCAGAAAAAAATAATATAGAATTATTTATTATATCAGTTGATCATAACTTACGGGCACAGTCAAAGCAAGAGAACTACTATATCCAAAGTATCAGTAATAATTTAAAGCGCAAATATTATAATTTATCTTTTGATCATCAAAATAATTTTTCAAATTTACAAGCAAGAGCAAGAGAAGGGCGCTATGATTTGATGACAAATCTATGCTTAGAACTCGATGTATTAGTACTTCTGACTGCTCATCATGAAGATGATTACGTAGAAAATTTTTGTTTAAGATTAGAGCGTAATAGCGGTATATTTGGGCTTAGTAGTAGTAATATCCATTGGTATAATAATATACAAATAATTAGACCACTATATAATATTCCAAAAAGTGAATTAGTAAAGTATTTAGTCACCAATAAAATCAAATGGTTTGAAGATGAGTCAAATTTATCAGATAAATATAGACGCAATATTATTAGGCAAAAATTATTTAAAGAAGAAAATTATATTAAAGCAGAAATAAGCGTGCAACAACTTAAAACTAACAAACTGATAGAAGATGAGTTAAAGCCTGAATTAATATCTGCAATAGGTGAAGCAGTGAAGATTTTTGAATATGGTTTTACATTTCTTGATTTAGTTAAATTTGATAAGTTTTCAAATGAAGTAAAAGTACAAATAATTAATTTTTTACTAATAATGATTAGTGGACAATCTAGATCAGCACGTTTCTATTCAATAGCACCAATTCTGAAATTAATTAGTCAAAACGTAAATTTTAAGAAAACAGTGCATGGTTGTGTAATTACGCGTATACAAAATGAGTTACTCATATATAGAGAATTCGGCAAAAAATTACCTAAGAGTAAAATATTATTAGATAAATCAGTTATTTGGGACAATAGATTTTGTATAACCAAAAATCAAGAAACGCCTGATTGTGTTATAACTTATTTATCATTAGAAGATTATAAAGTGATAAAGAAACAATTAGATTTAAAACATTTAAAAAATTTATCTTGCAAAAACCACAATGCAATTTTATTTACCTTACCTATCATTAAAATACTTGAAAAAGTTATAGCAATACCTCATATATCATATTATGATAACGACATGTGGAACTTTGAAGTATCATTTGCTCCAAATTTTGTATCTCGTTTTACCCATTTTTGCTAACCCGGTATTAAATTATAGTACCGATAAAATTTTTATTAGGTTTTATATCGATGAATAATCAAGGTAGAAGTATTTTAGCTTGGGCAGCACTTTTTATTTTTGTAATATTACTTTTTAATGTTTTTCAATCTGATGGTTTACTTGGTGTAAGAAATAATATCACTTTCTCAGATTTTTTGACACGAGTTGACGAAAGAACAATTAATTCGGTAAAAATTCAAGGTAGAGTAATTGAAGGTACTTCAAATGATGGATCTACTTTTAGTACGTATTCTCCTGATTATCCTGATTTAGTCAATCGTCTTACTAGCAATGATGTTAATATTGAAGTAGTACCGCTTGAAACAAGAATGAATACCTTTTTAGGATTTTTAATTTCTTGGTTCCCAATGCTTTTATTAATAGGCGTTTGGGTTTTCTTTATGCGTCAAATGCACGGTGGCGGGAAAGCCATGGGGTTTGGCAAATCTAAAGCTAGATTGTTATCAGATAAAGGACCAAAAATTACCTTTAAAGATGTGGCTGGTATCGATGAGGCAAAAGAAGAATTAACTGAAATAGTAGATTTTTTAAGAGATCCAAGTAAATTCCAAAAGCTTGGCGGTAAAATACCGAAAGGTTGCTTACTTATTGGCCCTCCTGGTACAGGTAAAACACTTCTTGCGAAAGCAATTGCAGGTGAGGCTAATGTACCTTTTTTTAGTATATCTGGTTCTGATTTTGTTGAAATGTTTGTAGGTGTTGGTGCAAGCCGTGTACGCGATATGTTTGAACAGGGTAAACGTAATGCCCCATGTATTATCTTTATTGATGAGATTGATGCAGTAGGGCGCCATAGAGGTATTGGTATGGGCGGTGGTAATGATGAACGTGAGCAAACCTTAAATCAAATGTTAGTTGAAATGGATGGGTTTGAAGCAAATGAGGGTGTTGTAATTATCGCAGCTACGAACCGTCCAGACGTTCTTGATCGTGCATTACTACGTCCTGGGAGATTTGATCGTCAAATTGCTGTTGCAAACCCTGATATAAATGGTCGTGAGCAAATTCTAAAAGTACATTTAAAAAAAATTAAATATAATAGTACGGTACTAGCACGAATTATTGCTCGTGGAACTCCTGGTTTCTCTGGCGCTGAGCTTGCTAATTTAGTGAATGAAGCTGCTCTTATTGCTGCGAGGCTTGGTAAAAAAGAAGTAGACATGCATGATATGGAAGAAGCAAAAGATAAGGTTCTAATGGGTGTTGTGCGTCGTTCTATTGCAATGTCAGAAAAGGAGAAAAGATTAACTGCATACCATGAAGGAGGACATGCATTAGTAGGGCTTTATTGTCCTGCAGCGTCACCTATTCATAAAGCTACGATTATACCACGTGGTAATGCTCTTGGTATGGTGCAAAGGCTTCCTGAAACTGATGAATATTCTCAGAATCGCGAACAGATGGAATCATCTATAGCGGTTTATATGGCAGGAAGAGTAGCAGAGGAAATTATTTTCGGGAAAAATAAAGTAACATCAGGAGCTGCATCAGATATAAAAGGTGCCACTAATATTGCAAGGGCGATGGTTACAAAAGCAGGTTTAAGTGATTTAATAGGGCCAATATTCCATGGTTCAAGCAGTGATGATATGTATGGTAGACAACAAAGTAATGAAATTTCAGAAGCTACTGCAAAGTTAATTGATGCTGAAGTAAAAAAAATTATTACACAAGGTTATGAATTTGCAAAAGATATTTTAACAAAACATATAGATCAACTTCATACATTAGCGAATGCTTTAATTGAATATGAAACATTGTCTGGTCAGCAAATTAAAAATTTACTTAGCGGTAGAGCGTTAGATTCAGAAGAGGAAAATAAATTTCCTTTCAATGATGCACATACTATAAAAATAGATAAAGAAAAATTACATGAAAAAACAAAAACAACTAAAGCTCAAAAAGAAAACATTGCTTCCTAGATCTTGTATACTTTGTTAATGATTAGCTATTTTTATGAATTTTTAAGTTAAAAAGTTAATAATCATTTAAATTGCGCAAAATAATTCAATTATCATTGTTCAAAAAATTGAACAATAATTCAATATTAATAATATCTAAATTTATAGATTTAAGTGCTATCTATGGTATAAGAAAAGCATAAATAAATACTGTTAAATGTGTTTAAATGTATGAAATAAATTTTAAGAGAGTATTTAAATGGTAGAGTTAAGATTACCGTCAAATTCAGTAGTAAAAAAAGGCAGAGTGCATAAAGCACAACAGGAAATGCTTAAACCTCGAAAGGTTCAAGTTTATCGGTACGACCCTGATCTTAATAAGAATCCTACTATCGATAGTTTTGAGATAGATTTAAGTAAAACTGGACCAATGGTTTTGGATGCTCTAATTAAAATCAAAAATGAAATTGATTCGACTCTAACATTTAGACGTTCTTGTCGTGAAGGAATTTGCGGTAGTTGTGCAATGAATATTGACGGCACTAATACTTTAGCATGTATTAAGCCAATAGAAGATATATCAGGCGATATCAAAATATATCCACTGCCTCATATGAAAGTAGTAAAAGATTTAGTACCTGATATGTCGCATTTTTATACACAATATGAATCTATAGAACCTTGGCTCAAAAATGATAATCCTGCTCCTTCAAACTCTGAAAGATTACAATCGATTCAAGACCGAGAAAAACTGGACGGTTTATATGAGTGTATATTATGTGCTTGTTGTTCTACTTCCTGTCCTAGTTATTGGTGGAATAGTGATAAATATTTAGGCCCTGCAATTTTACTGCAAGCATATAGATGGATTGCTGATTCAAGGGATGATAATACAGGTGCACGTCTTGAAGCTTTAGAAGATCCATTTAAACTTTATCGTTGTCATACGATTATGAACTGTACCAAAACATGCCCAAAAGGCTTAAATCCTGCTAAAGCTATCGGTAGAGTAAAAAGTTTAATTGCAGAACGTCATGGAGTATAATCTTCAAAATGAAAAATACTATTAATCGTAATAATGCTATGGTATATGCTAACATAAATTATTGTGATAATGAAAAATATAGAGACTAAGTCAAATATACTAAAAATATAAAACATATTTCGGATCTAAAAAACAAGTTTTAAAATTGATCAATTCAGTACCGAGATACTGATTATGAATTTTATAGTGCTTAGGTTTATGGTAGTTCTATATATTCAATAATTTTACTCCATGTCTTACAGGAAAAAAACGAAGCGCTGATAAAAAAACTTGAATTTATACTGAAATGTGAAGAAACAGCGCTTGTCGTGGGGTCCTTATCATCAAATGCTCAGCATTGAAGGTTTTATATACATTTTTAATTAATGTACTATTTTTATATGTGTTTTAGCAAAAATGAATAAGTATTTATAATTAAAATGCAAAAAATTTTCTAATTCAAATTAGATCTTTTTAATGCATAATTTGTAATACTTTAAATAGTTTGCCCATTTGTTTTGGTAATATTAATCTTTCTACTTGTTTTTCTATTATTAGTACTTGTTCATCATTAAGCTTTTCTTTCAATGCTTGCTTGCGTAATAAGATTCCATTTTGTATTAAAAAATTTCGTTGTGATATTGTATCTATTACATTTATCTTGCTATTTTTAGCTACTGTTTTTAATGAATAAAAATCTACATGTGCTGATAAATCAGCCTCGCCAAGATTCTCAAGAATTGGACAATATTTATGCTTTCTTACTGCTTGTAATGTTGGGTTATATTGATATCTAGTTCTATTATACGGAGCTATATCATATCCATAATCTATTATTAAGCAACTACCGCTTACTTTTTTTAGATGTTCAGCTATAAATTTTATAATTTCTATCGATTTATAAGATTCTTCAAGTACTGCACCATCTTTTGCTGCAATATGAGTACGTAGCAGATATTCTTGTAATCGCTTATTAATACTTATTTTATCGTATTTAATACTTCCATCTACTGGTTGGACGGAAAATATTCTTTCATACCATAATTCCTTAACTTTAATATATTGCTTTATCGGCATAGTATCAAAAAATTCATTTGTTATTATTATAGTAGGTTTTTGTGGTATCTCTTCTATAAATTCTAAGTGTTTAATAGGTAAATTAATATCTTGTAAATTAGATTTTTGATGAGCAATAAAATTTTTATTAATTTCTATTAGTGTAATTGATAGAGAGTTATAAAATTCTGGCACTAATTTTGCAGTACGTAGTAAATCACGCATTAATAGACCTCGACCAGGACCAAGCTCAACTAAACTAAGACTTTTTGGACAACCAATTCTTTGCCACTCTCTTATACACCATAATCCAATAATTTCACCGAATAGCTGTGAAATTTCAGGTGCTGTAACAAAATCACCTTCGCTAGCCAGTGATTTTACTTGCTTATAATAGGCATTAGGGTGTAAGCTTAATACTTCCTGCATGAGAACATCACAAGTAATATAACCGTGTTGATCAATTAATTGTCTTATTTTGAATTCAACCGACATATTAAATAACTTCCTAAAAGTAACATAGGAGCAGATAAAATTTGTCCCATGGTTAAGCTATCTAAAATAAAACCAATTTGGATGTCAGGCTCTCTAAACATTTCAATAATTATTCTGAAAAGCGAATAAAATATTAAATATATTCCTGAATTTAAGCCTTGCTTTTTAAGGGTATCATGTCTAAATACTGCATATGCTAAGATGCAAAATAATATTAAACCTTCAAAAAAAGCTTCATATAACTGACTAGGATGACGTGGCTCTAAATCACTATTTGGAAAAATGATACCAAAAGATGAATTTGTAATGCGGCCATATAATTCACAATTAATAAAATTAGCTATTCTACCTAAAAATAATCCAATAGGTACAACAGTTGTTATTATATCCGTGAGACTCAAAAAATTAATCTTATATTTTTGACAAAATAAATAAGCAGATATAATTATTCCTATAGTAGCACCATGAAATGACATACCGCCTTCATAGGTTTTAAGGATTTCTATTGGATTTGCAAAATATTTCAAAGGATTATATAGTAAAACATAACCTAATCTACCTCCGACTATTATTCCTATAATTGCATAAGTAATGAAATCCTCTATGTGTTTTTTGGTAATTTCAGGCTTAAATTTTTCTATAATTTTTGTTGCATAAAACCAACCTAGCAAGATGCCTACTACATACGAAAGAGAATACCAAGAGATTGAAAATGGACCTATAGAAAAAATAATTGGATTAATATTAGGCAATATCATAGATAAATAAGTTTTTAATTCATTTTACGTCTAAGTTGCTGTCAATTACAAAGTAATTGACTAATTAATACAGTTTTTTATAGATTGACGCAATGGTTTAGTTGTTTTGTAATGACAGTATTTATATTTGCTTAGTAATAGCAAATGCTTTTGAGTTAAAATTATTGATAAAAATAAAATTCTTAGTAATAATAAGAAAATGATTTGTATTTTAAATAATAATGATAGGTAAAATATGCAATATTTAATGGATCTATATCATACCTCAAGTACTGAATTAGTATTATTGCTTGTTATGTTAGCATCTCTTATGCCAGTGATATTTCTAATTAAAAGATTAATTTTTATTCCTATAAAAAATTATTTAACGAGACATCATTACGATGATTCTGAAAGGATACTAAAAAAATATCCAATATTTCGTTATTTATTACATACTTTATTAGCATTTTACTTTTTATGTTGGAGCAATATTTTTCATCCTACTTCTTTTAAAGCGCATGTATTACTTGGAATCAAAGATACCGTAGTAATCTTATATACTAGTATATCTGTAACGATGTTATTATTAACGCTTATAGATGCTTTTGCAGATTTATATCATAATAAGATCAAGAACATTACCAAAAATGCACCACTTAGTTTATATTTTCAAATATTAAAAATTATTGTCATAGTTATCGCAGTAATTATAACTATTTCATATATATTAAATATATCGCTGAGTAAATTCTTAACAAGTTTAGGTGCAGCCGCAGCTCTGTTAACATTTGTTTTCAAAGATACCGTTTTAGGATTACTTGCAAGTTTGCAACTAACTACTCAAAAAATTATTAATATTGGAGACTTAGTACGTGTAGGTGAAATTGAAGGGATAGTTGAAAAAATTACTATTTCTGTAGTAACAATTAGGAATTCTGATCAATCTATTTCTACAGTTCCTACTTATAGCCTTTTAAATTCTAATGTAACTAATTATAGAGGAATTACTGAATCAGGCGCAAGAAGAATAAAGAGAGTATTCAATATTAATATGGCAACTATTAATTTCTGTGATACTACTCTTTTAAAAGAACTAAAAAAATCTCCTTATATATCAAAGGATGTAATAGATAAAATTACTCTTGATAAAGAAGAGCAAGATTTAACTAATATTAAACTATTCAAATTATATATTCAAGAATATCTAAAAAACAATCCAAAAGTTTATACTGAAGGTTTTACTTTTCTAGTAAGACAACTTGAACCTACCATCACTGGTCTACCTATAGAAATATATATCTTCGTTAAAGAAATGAATTTAGTAAATTATGAGCATATACAGGACAATATTTCCGAACATTTAATTTCTATACTCCCTGAATTTAAATTAAAAATATTTCAGAATGTAGGAGTAGTATAATAGAAAATTTCTCAAAAATTAAATTTTTTTGAGAAATTTTCATAGAACATAGTATAAAAATTATTGAACATTTTAGATGTTCACTACTTTTGAAATACAAGATATATATTGATTATTTTCTCTAAATGCTTTAAAAGCTTTAAGCTTCAAAAATATCAAAATTTAAGTAATGAATAATAATATAATTAATTTAATCGCAGCTATTGTACTATCTTTAAGTATAATTTTTGGTTGGCAATATTTTGTTATAAAACCTGAACAAAAAAAGCAGCAACAGCGAATGGCGATATATAAATCAGAAAATTTAAAGAAACAGAAAGCTTTAGCCGAACATACATCTAATATTACTGTACAAGAAGCAGGTCAAGTACAACGTATTAAAATAGAATCTGAATCACTTACTGGATCCATTGCATTAAAAGGACTGCGCTTTGATGATTTAATATTAAAGAAATATAAACAAGATTTATCTCAAAATAGTCCTGCAGTGAGATTGTTTTCACCAGCTAATACAGAAAATGCCTACTTTGCGGAAATTGGCTTAGTTAGTAATTTAAGTAGTGTCAAACTCCCTAATAGCAATACTGTATGGAATAGTGATAGTGAAGTATTAAGCCCTGAAAAACCAGTTAATTTATTTTGGGTTAACGAAGATGGAATTAAATTTTTAGTTACTATCACTGTTGATAAAAATTATTTATTTACAATAGAGCAAACAATTATTAATAATAGTGATAAAGAACTTCCAGTTCAAGCTTATGGTTTAATAAACCGTAAATATATTGCTGTAGAGAAGGCTGTAAACATATTACATCAAGGACCTATCGGGTGTATAGACGAAAATCTTAAAGAATACTCTTATGACGATATTAAAGATCAGAAAAGTGCAAAATTTGCATTAAGTAAGGTTGATTGGATAGGTATTGCTGATAAATATTGGTTATCTTCTTTGATTCCTGATAAATCGAGTAGTTATAGCGCAAATTTTAATTATGCTCTTAAGCAAGGTGCTGAAAGATATCAAGTAGATTTTATTTCACCGGTACAAGTAATAAAGCCTGGTAAAAATTTATCAATTAAAAGTAGAATTTTTGCCGGAGCAAAAAAAGTAGACTTACTCGATGAATATGAAAAAAGCTATGATATTAAACTATTTGATAGAGCTATTGATTTTGGCTGGTTTTATATAATTACCAAACCTGTTTTCTATGCTATGAATTTTTTCTATGGCTATGTTGGTAATTTTGGTGTTAGTATATTAATTGTTACAGTAATAATTAAGTTATTAATGTTTACTTTAGCAAATAAATCTTATCGTTCGATGAAAAAAATGAAAAATTTACAACCAGAGATTGATAGGATAAAAAATTTATACAATAATGATAAGGCACGTTTAAATCAAGAGATTATGGCTTTATATAAAAAATCAAAAGTCAATCCGGTTGCAGGCTGTTTACCTATACTTGTTCAAATTCCAGTATTTTTCTCTATATATAAAGTATTGTATGTAACTATTGAAATGCGGCACGCACCATTTTACGGTTGGATTAAAGATCTTTCTTCCCCTGACCCTACTACTATTTTTAATTTATTCGGCTTATTACCATTCGCACCTCCATCATTTTTGATGATTGGAGCATGGCCTATTTTAATGGCTATTACTATGTTCTTACATCAAAAAATGAGCCCTGAACTTGCAGATCCGATTCAAGCTCAGGTAATGAAATTTATGCCATTAATTTTTTTATTTATGTTTAGTAGTTTTCCTGTTGGACTTTTAATATATTGGTCTTGGAATAATATTCTATCGATAATTCAACAATATTATATTAATAAATTTAATTAATGAAAAATTTACCTAATTATTTAACTATCGCTCGAATAATGGTGATTCCTGTTATTATATTACTATTTTATATAAATAATTCACTTGCACGTAAGTTAGGGGCATTATTATTTGTTTTAGCTAGTATTACAGATTTTTTCGATGGTTATATTGCAAGAAAATATAATTTAGTTACTAGTTTTGGTAAGATGTTTGATCCTATAGCAGATAAGCTATTAGTAGGTTGTGTTACTATAATGCTATTAAAGAAAGATAATGTAGATGAGATACCTTGCTTATTAATTTTAGCAAGAGAATTTTTAGTTAGCGGTCTTCGGGAATTTTTAGCTCTAGTAAAGGTGAGTGTACCTGTATCAAGACTTGCTAAGCTAAAAACATTTTTACAAATGTTTGCTTTATCCATATTGATATTAGGTTCAAAAGGTTCAGGCATTATTTATTTAGATATAGTAGGGGAAATAATTTTATGGATTGCTGCTTTTTTAACAATTATTACAGGGTATTCTTATTTTAAAGCATGTAAGACATATTTTTAGGAGTATTTTATATAGGAGAATTTCTATATGAAAATATAATTTTATGCTTTCTTATTATGTCTAGTTTAAATCTTTACGCTTCTCACAATAATGTAATTACAGATAAGAAGAAAGATAACAGCAGATAAAGAGAACTTGAAAACATTAAATGTATCTTCTACTATTTTGATTAATTGTGTAGATTTTAGATTAATCAACGAAACAAAGTGTCAATTCATACAACAATTAGGATTAGAAGATACTTGTGATATCACTGCTTGGTATGTCACTTGTACTTGTTAACAAAAAGTATTGTGGAAAAACTATAGAAAATACTATTGAGATACAAAAAGCACATAATAATAAACCAATTGTGTTTCGTGATCATAGCGCATGTAGAGCTTATAAAATATTTATAGGTAATCAACATCTAGATACAAAGTAAAAAATTAAAAGTTAATACTTATGAGTCTCTTGATGGCATAGTAGAACAGATTGATGAAGAAATAACTCATTACTAAAAGCTACGTTATTATATTTTTTAATATCATTCCCCTCATTTGGATGAAATTTAAGGCTTCGTAACGGGAAATTTATTCCATATCTTTATCATTATTATCTTTAGAATTAGCATTAGCATTAGCATTATTATTTGGATGATTTTCTGTCAAGAGTTTAGGAATAGATAGTTTTTGTTTATATTTTTGTTGCTCTGCTAAAAAATTTTGCGCCTCTTTTGAAAGTTTGTTATATAGTTCACGTTTCTTTTTATTAATATCAACTATCTCCACCCTATATTTTTGTATTTCTTCACGTACTTCGGGTTTTATAGTACCTGCGTAAGCAGAAAAATCATCTATAATTTTTTGTGTACTAACATCGTTAGTTTTTGCAACATCTTTCTTTGAGAAATTAGAAGTTGTACTATTTGCAAAGCAGCCTGTACTAAGAAGGGGAATAATTATTCCAAATATTATTTTTTTTAGCATTAGCATATAAACCTTAAGCCTTATTCTTGATGAGAGTATCATGTTTAAGTATCATATTCAATGTAAAATTTTACTACTTGTATTTTATTGTTTAGTTCATACTAAGTCAATATTTAGGAACAAATAATATTGGTATATATATTATAATAATACTCAAGAATTTGATAATAGCACTATTCAGAAAGATTTATCAAAAATTATCTAAGTATTTACTGAATTATACGCGTATTAGCTTCTGGTTCCGGAGTTGGTTATAAATATTTTAAAAAATAAATACTGTCAAGTTACCGCTTGTGACTATGCAAACGAAATGGTTAAATTATCCAAATATAAAAAGAAACCGTAATAGAAGATATATTAAACGTTATATTATAATAAATAACACTATCAATTTTTTTATAATGCTATATTAAATCGTTTATGAATCTTACGTGTACTGTTTTTGATATTACTGATTGTTGTTATTAATCCGTTTTTAGAGAGTTAATTTGTACTACAAAAGTACTAGACTCTTCCTACGTAAAATATTATTGTTAAATTCTTGTTTAAAAACTAAAACAATTTAGATTTATCAAAAGCATATAAAAATTGCACTTATAATATTAAGCAACTACAATTCTGAGTCAAAACTTAGTTAAATCTATAATAAGCTTAGTCCAATAAACAGCTAAACTAACTACTATTAATGATTTATGCTTTGAGATCTAAAATAAGAATTACTTTAATTATTTATTGTAATAATCTGTAATAGTCTTAGCAATAAGATGCAGAGTTTATTAATTATCAATAAATTTTGAGAAAAATTTAGTAACAAAATGTGATGAGATAAATCTGTTTTCAAATCTCAAGATTGTTAAACAAGTTTTGAAAGTAGAACTGCTCTTTTTTATAAGAGATATAAACCTTAAACATTTGTACTTTACCGTTATTTTCAGCATCACTGTAAACACATATATCAAAACCATCATTTTAGCAATTGAGCAAAAATTAAAAAATTATATTAATTAGAATTAATAGTTTGCTGCATCAATGATTACATAATTTTGTCGTGATGACATATAAAATAATACGATGTAAATGATATTATTTCAAAATATAATTAATATCTAAATATCATCTAAAAATAGTTAAATAATTTTATTACGATGGTATATTTTAGTCTTTATTATTACAGTCGTACTATGAAGTTTGAACAGTAATTTTGATTCATCGTTGATTTAATATTAATCAATCCTTGTACTTGTATAAATAATTGTATGCTTATTTGAAGGTGCTTCTTCTAGAGTCACTAAACTATTTATTATCGAATTTCCTCCATTAACAGTTTTTGTAAAGCATGGAATATATGTCATGCATATTGCATTAGGTTGTGTAAATATAGTAATGTCAAAGCACTAAGAGATAGGAATTTTAATTATTGCTATACTAGTAAACAATTTACTGTAGTATCATTGCTTTAATAAATTCCATTACTAAGATTTATAAGTCTGGAATCAAAAAATTAAAACCTATCCTTCTTTAAAGCTACATTAGAGCTTTTCATATCTAATAATTTAGAGCATTTTCTTCGAAAAGCATATTTGCTTTTTTCTTGTGTCTTCAAAATTGCAATATCTAACTCAAGACTGCTGCATTTAATGATCACTTTAGAATGTAAATTGCTATATTTACGGTAGATTAAAGAAGTATTATCGGCTATTTTCATAGCTATTTTAATAATTTTTGTAAAATTATTATACTAACTGCTGTACGCATATTGTAGATAGATTAAATTAAAATTTAATATTTTGCCTTAAATATTTTGGATTGTTAGCTATTATAAGTATTGTTATAGAATATTGAACCCAAAAAATATCCAATAAGCTTTCATAATTTACAGTTCATAAAATTTTCATTTAGTTTATTAATAGTTGATATATAGAAATCAAAATAAAGTAAAAATTGTTTTCTTTTTCACATCCTGTAGTTAATATAATGTTTATTTAGTTCTTTTTAGAAAAAATCAATTTGTTTGACTTTTATCATGTATTTTAATATAATGTTTATCTTCAAATAAATAGAAAATTTAATTATGAGTACTTCCAAAAGTGAAAATTATCTCTCAGAACTAAGAAAGATAATTTGGCCTATAGAACAACATGAAAATAAGAAGTTTTTGCCACTTGCATTTATGATGTTCTGTATTTTATTAAACTACTCAACGCTTCGTTCAATTAAAGATGGGTTTGTAGTAACAGATATAGGGACAGAATCGATAAGTTTTTTAAAAACATATATAGTACTACCTTCTGCTGTAATTGCTATGGTAATTTATGTTAAGCTATGTGATATTTTAAAGCAAGAAAATATATTTTATGTTATTACTTCATTTTTCTTAGGGTATTTTGCATTATTTGCGTTTGTTCTTTACCCATACCCTGATTTAGTTCACCCTGATCATAAAACTATAGAATCTTTAAGTTTAGCTTATCCTAATTTCAAATGGTTTATAAAAATAGTTGGTAAATGGAGTTTTGCATCTTTTTATACTATTGCAGAGCTTTGGGGAACAATGATGCTTAGTTTATTATTTTGGCAATTTGCTAACCAAATTACTAAAATCACTGAAGCCAAACGTTTTTATTCAATGTTTGGTTTACTTGCAAATTTAGCATTGCCTGTAACGTCCGTGGTTATTGGATATTTTCTACACGAAAAAACTCAAATAGTGTCAGAACATTTAAAATTTATACCTTTATTTGTTATAATGATAACAAGTAGTTTTTTAAT
Organism: Rickettsia typhi str. Wilmington; assembly: GCF_000008045.1. Taxonomy (NCBI): domain Bacteria; kingdom Pseudomonadati; phylum Pseudomonadota; class Alphaproteobacteria; order Rickettsiales; family Rickettsiaceae; genus Rickettsia; species Rickettsia typhi. The sequence goes on along the minus strand of NC_006142.1, from coordinate 102,076 downwards.
AATATTAACATATAGATGGATGAATAAAAATGTTCTAACTGATCCTAGGTTATATGATCCAACATTAGTAAAAGAGAAAAAAGCTAAAGCCAAATTGTCGTTCATAGAAAGTTTTAAAATGATCTTTACTTCGAAATATGTAGGTTATATTGCATTATTAATTATTGCTTATGGTGTTTCAGTAAATTTAGTTGAAGGTGTTTGGAAATCTAAAGTGAAAGAATTATATCCAACAAAGGAGGCTTATACAATATATATGGGTCAGTTCCAATTTTATCAGGGTTGGGTTGCAATTGCTTTTATGCTTATAGGTAGTAATATTTTAAGAAAAGTATCATGGCTAACTGCAGCTATGATCACTCCATTAATGATGTTCATAACAGGTGCAGCATTTTTTTCATTTATATTTTTTGATAGTGTTATTGCAATGAATTTAACAGGTATCCTTGCTTCAAGTCCTTTAACACTTGCTGTTATGTTCGGTATGATTCAAAATGTTTTAAGTAAAGGTGTGAAATATTCTTTATTTGATGCGACTAAAAATATGGCATATATTCCACTTGATAAGGATTTACGAGTCAAAGGGCAAGCTGCCGTTGAAGTTATCGGAGGAAGACTCGGTAAATCAGGTGGTGCTATTATTCAATCTACATTCTTTATTTTATTTCCTGCATTTGGTTTTATAGAGGCGACTCCTTATTTTGCTTCTATATTCTTTATAATAGTAATATTATGGATATTTGCGGTTAAAGGTTTAAATAAAGAGTATCAAGTTTTGGTAAATAAAAATGAAAACTAGAATTTAAAATTATTAAAAAAACTTCTAAAAAACCTAAAACTTACTTTTTATAGTTGGAGAGTTTATAATATGACAAATATAGAGTCTAAAATTAAAACGCCAAGATCGCCATATGCAAAAAAATATAATAGTTGGCGAATAAGGATTTTATATTCTATTGTTATAGGTTATGCGACTTTTTATTTTTGTCGTCAGAATTTTAATATAGCGACCCCTGCTATCAGAGAATATTTTGGTGTTACTAAAACACAAATTGGTTGGATCTTAACTGCTGCATCTATTATGTATGGAGTGAGTAAAGCTTGTAATGGGTTTATTAGCGATAAAGTTAATGCTCGAGTATTTATGGTTTTGGGTCTTTTATTTGTTGGGATTATTACTATTCTAATAGGTTTTTCAGATTTTTTATGGCTTATAGGAATTTTATGGATAGCAAGCAATTGGTTTCAGTCAATGGGATGGCCTCCTGCAACAAAAATGCTCACTCACTGGTTTGCTGCAAAAGAACTTGGCACGAAATGGGCTATCGGTGCAACTTCTAATCAACTAGGTGGCGCTCTTGCTATGATAAGCTGCGGTTATTTAATTGATAAATTTGACTGGAGAGCTGCTTTTTTTGTTCCAGGTTTAGTTGCGTGTGTAGCATCACTTTTTTTATATAATAGGCTACGTAATTCTCCAAAAGAAGTTGGTTTATCTACAGTAGAGGAATATAAAGAATATCCACCTGAAGCTATAGGCAATTATGAGCGATTATTAACTACACAATTACTTAAGATGGTCTTTTGTAATAAGCTAATATGGTATGTTTGTTTAGCAAACATGTTTGTTTATATCATTCGTTCCGGAGTAATTTATTGGGCTCCAACATTTTTAAGAGATTTATGTAATATAAGCTTTGTAAATGCAGGTTTACAAATTGGTTTATATGAGATGATAGGTATACCAGGAGCATTAATAGCAGGTATTTTATCTGACAAGCTATTTCAAGGTCGTAGAGGTCCTATTGCATCTATATGTATGATACTGCTGACCTTGTTGTTAGTTTTGTTTTGGAAAGTCCCTATTCAAAGTGAATTATTAAGTATAGTAATTCTTTCATTAATAGGTTTTTTTGTTTCAGGACCTCAGCTCCTCGTAGGTATAGCAGCTGCTGATTTCAGTACTCGTCAAGCTGTTGGTACTGCTAATGGGTTATCAGGATTATTTGGTTATTTAGGCGCTGCGATTGCGGGAGTAGGAGTAGGATGGATTAGCGATAATTACGGTTGGAATGGAGTATTTATATTTTTTAGTATTTCTGCTCTTTTAGGAGGAGGATTATTTGCTTTGACATGGAATCATTCAGCTAAAAAATAGGATCTCTGAATTTATATCTTGAGCCTATAAAATCGAATCATAACTTATGTCTCTGTACTGCAGTATGAGGTGATGTGTCCAATTTAAATTCCTTTTATTGCAGTAAATCTAATACGTTTAATATGTAAAGGTTATAAAATGACAATACAATATACATTTTCAATGATTAAGCCTGATGTGATCAAGAGGAATAAAATAGGACAAGTTAATACTTATTTAGAAAATGCAGGTTTAAAGATAGTAGCACAAAAAATGAAATTTTTAACTAAATATGAAGCTGAATGTTTTTATGATGAACATAGAGCAAGGCCGTTTTTTAATAGCTTAGTTGAATATATTACTTCAGGAGCGGTAGTACTTCAAGTGCTTAAGGGGGAAGATGCTATTACTTTAAATCGCATCATTATGGGCGCAACTAATCCTGCTGAAGCGAAAGAAGGAACTATTCGAAAAGATTTAGGAGAATCAATTGAGGCTAATAGTATTCATGGCTCAGATAGTGAAAATAGTGCAAAAAGAGAAATTAAATTTTTCTTTTCTAAATCTGAAATTATAGAATAATTAATGCTAAAATATGGTGTAATAATTATAGGTGGTGGACATGCAGGTGTAGAAGCAGCAGCTGCTTCTGCGCGTCTTGGAGTACATACTCTCTTAATTACACTAAAACCAGAAAATTTAGGTGAAATGTCTTGTAATCCAGCAATTGGTGGAATTGCAAAGGGCACATTAGTTAAAGAAATCGATGCACTTGATGGGTTAATGGGCTTCGTTATAGACAAAGCTGGTATACATTATAAAATGCTGAATGAGACTAGAGGACCAGCAGTTTGGGGGCCTAGAGCTCAAGCTGATCGGAAGCTTTATAAAAAAGTGATGTATCAAATATTAACAAATTACCGTAATTTAGATATATTATATGGTAAAGTAGAAGATATACAAATTAAATCTTCTAAAGTTGAAGCGGTTATTTTAAATAATGGTATTAAAATATTTTGTCAAAAAGTTGTATTAACTACTGGTACTTTTTTATCTGGTTTTATTCATATAGGTTCAATGAAAATTCCTGCTGGTAGAATATATGAAGAACCTTCGTATGGATTATCAAATACATTAAAAAGACTAGGATTTAAGATTGCTCGTTTAAAAACAGGCACACCACCAAGAATTGACGGGCGTACTATTGATTATAGTAAAACTACTTTACAACAAGGAGATCAAATCCCTCGCCCTTTTTCTGAATTAACAGATGCTATTGATGTTCCTCAGATAAATTGCTTTATCACAAAAACAACTGCAGAAACTCATGATATTATTCGTGAAAATCTTGATAAATCTGCAATGTATTCAGGGCAAATAAAAGGGATAGGACCACGATATTGTCCTTCTATTGAAGATAAAATAGTCAAATTTAGTACAAAATTAGAACATCGTATATTTTTAGAACCTGAGGGATTAGAGGATTATACGATTTATCCAAATGGTATTTCTACTTCTTTGCCTAAAGAGATACAATACAAATTAATCAAAACAATACCGGGATTAGAAAATGCACAAGTTTTGCGTCCAGGTTATGCTATAGAATATGATTATGTTGATCCACGTGAAATAAATATTACTCTAGAGACAAAAAAAATAACTGGCTTGTATTTCGCTGGACAAATTAATGGTACTACAGGATATGAGGAAGCTGCTGGACAAGGTATAATAGCTGGTATAAATGCTGCTTTATCAGTAAAAGATCAAGAGCCCTTTATCTTAACAAGAGCAACAAGTTATATTGGAGTAATGATTGATGATTTAACAACATCCGGTACTGTAGAACCTTATCGTATGTTTACTTCTCGTTCAGAATATAGATTATCTTTAAGAGCAGATAATGCTGATTTACGTTTAACTGAATTAGGGATAAACATTGGAGTAGTAACAGAGAAGCGAAAAAATATTTTTACAAAAAAATGTAACAATATAGAAAAAACAAAATTATTGTTAAATAAATTGTCTTTAACTACCAGTAAACTTGCGAAAATTGGTATACAAGTTGCACAGGACGGTAAATATAAAACAGTATTAGATTTATTTAAAATACCTACTTTTAATGTTGAGCAAGCTATTAAAATTTTTCCTATTCTTAGGAAACAAAATAATAATATTTTACAATTACTTTATATTGAAGCAAAATATGCTTCATATTTAACTAGACAATACGCAGATATTAATTTATTCCAAAGTGAAGAAATACAGTTAATACCTAAAAATATTGACTATTTTAAAATACCTAGTATATCATTAGAAATACAGGAAAAACTTTCTTATCATAAACCGACTACTATTGGTGTAGCACGTCGCATTTCAGGGATTACACCTGCAGCAATTATGGCTATTATAATTTATTTAAAAACTAAATATAGCGATGGAAGTTCCAAGTGAAATAATTCAAAAATTAGACATTCTTCAAAATTTAATTAAAAAATGGAATAAATCAATTAATCTTATATCAGATAATACTATACCTAATTTTTGGCAACGTCATATATTAGACTCCTTACAATTAATGCAATATATTAGTAATAAAGAAATACACTTGGTTGATATAGGAAGTGGCGCTGGTTTTCCAGGTATAGTATTATCTATAGCAGGTGTAGCAAAAGTAAGTTTAATAGAAGCTGATTTACGAAAATGTATTTTTTTAGAAAAAGCATCAAAGATATCAAACAACAGTATACAAATAATTAATCAAAGAATAGAAAAAATAGAAATAGATTGTAATATATTAACGTGTAGAGCTTTCTCGAACTTAAATACAATATTTAATTGTACACAAAATATTTCAGTACGAGAAAAATTTTTATTATTAAAAGGAAAAAATTATTTAACTGAGATAGTAAAAGCTAAAGAGAAATGGTTATTTGATTATTTAATACATCAAAGTATTACTTGTAGATCAGGAAAAATTTTAGAAGTTAATAATTTAACAAAAATCATATGAAAATAATTGCTATTGTTAATCAAAAAGGAGGGGTTGCTAAAACTACAACTACGGTAAATTTAGCTACAGCTTTTGCTTCGGTTAATAAAAAAATTTTAGTGATAGATCTTGATCCTCAAGGGAATAGTAGTACTGGTTTTGGAATTATTCAGCAACAACGTAAAAATACTATATACCAGGTATTAACAAATTTAATAGAATTGAAAGATGCAATAATTTCTACAAATATACCAAATTTAGAAATAATTACTTCAAACACTAATTTATCTGCCGCTGAATTAGATTTAACGACATTAAAAGACCGAGAATATATTTTAATGAAGCTTTTGGAAGAAGTAAAAATATTATATGATTATATAATTATTGATTGTCCTCCTTCATTGAACTTATTAACTGTAAATGCTTTGGTTGCAAGTGACGAAGTATTGATTCCAATGCAATGTGATTTTTATTCGTTAGAAGGTTTAAGTAACTTACTAAAAACAATTGAAATTGTAGAAAAAAAATTAAATCCTAAGATAAAGATTGCTGGTATATTATTTACAATGTATGATAAACGCAATCGTTTAACTGAGCAAGTAGAAGATGATGTTAGAAAATGTTTAGGAGAATTGGTATTTAAAACCGTTATTCCGAGAAATATTAAACTATCTGAAGCTCCTTCATATGGAAAACCGGCTATTCTATATGATTATAAATGTGCAGGAGCAATGGCATATATAGAACTTACAAAAGAAATCTTAGAAAGATATGGTAAAAAATAAAGGACTAGGAAGAGGGTTGTCTTCATTACTTGGGGAAGAAGTACTGCCTATAAAATCAGAAATAGTACAAATAATAAATATTGATAAAATAAAACCAAATGAAAATCAGCCTAGAAAACACTTTGAATATAATAAAATAAAAGAATTAGCAGATTCTATATTGAATAATGGTTTATTACAACCTATTATTGTTGATAATAATTTCCAAATTATAGCAGGAGAACGACGTTGGCGTGCATGTAAATTAGCACAAGTTTTAGAGATACCAGTCATTATAAAAAATTTTGATACTAGAGAGAGTATGGAAACAGCATTAATTGAGAATATACAAAGGACTGATTTAACAGTGATGGAAGAAGCTCGTGGATTTAAATATTTAGTAGATAATTTTAATTATACTGTAGAAAAATTAGCTGAACGGCTTGGTAAAAGCCGTAGTCATATAGCTAATTTATTAAGACTTAATAATTTACCACAATCTATACAAGATAAATTAAATGAAAATATACTAAGTATGGGACACGCTCGCTGTTTAATAAATCACGAATATGCAGAAGAAATAGCCAATCATATTATAAATCATGATTTGAATGTACGTCAAACAGAAGCATTAGTAAGACAATGGCATAAAAATGAGTATAAAAAATCCACTAACAACACTAACAAAGTAGGTAAACTTTGTTTCAAAGATAACATTATCGATAATGATTTAGAATTATTAGTAAAAGCTTTATCCAAAAAATTTGGTATAAAAATAACAATAGACAATTGTAACTTAGGTGGGAAATTAATGTTTCATTATAAAGACTTGGAAGAATTAGATTTAATATTATCAAAATTAAATTAAAAGAATATATAAAATTATAAAAGTTTTGTCTTTACATAAATATCTAAAAATGAAATATCAAATCATTATAGAAATTACAATATATGTTTTTAAAAAATTCTATGTCTATAGAATAATAAATATATTTACTTAATAGTAAATATAGCGGTGTAAAATAATAAGGAAATAAGTAATTTATGTCATATCAATATGTTTATGAGATGGTTGGTTTAAGCAAAATTATAAATGGTAAACAAATTTTAAAAGAAACAAACTTATCATTTTTACCAAAAGCTAAAATCGGTATAATAGGGCCAAATGGAGCAGGTAAATCTACTTTATTAAAAATAATGGCTGGTATTGATAAAGAGTTCGAAGGTAAAGCAACAGCTAAAATTGGTACAAAAATAGGATATTTACCTCAAGAACCATATCTTGATTCTACTAAAAATGTTTTCGATAATATTATAGAAGGCCTGCATGAAAAGACAAAACTTATTGATGAGTTTAATGATATCAGTAATAAGTTTACTGATAAAATCACTGATGAAGAAATGCAAATGCTTTTTGATAAACAAGCAGAATTGCAAGAAAAAATAGATAATTGTAATGGATGGAATCTAGAACGTGAAATAGAAATTGCAATGCTTGCTTTACGCTGCCCCCCAAAAGCAGCAGAGATTAACAAAATTTCTGGCGGGGAAAAAAGACGAGTTGCTTTATGTAAATTGCTTTTAGAGAAGCCTGATATGTTGTTACTTGATGAACCTACAAACCATTTAGATGCAGAATCAGTTTCGTGGCTTGAAGATTATTTAAAGTCTTATGAAGGTACTGTAATAGTAATTACTCATGATCGTTATTTTTTAGATAATGTTACAGAATGGATATTAGAAATAGATCGTGGGAATTGTATACCATGGAAATCAAATTACAGTTCTTGGCTTGAGCAGAAGCAAAAAAAATTAGCTTTAGAAAGTAAAGAAGATGATGCTAGAAAAAAACAATTAAATCGTGAACTTGAATGGATCCGTCAAACTCCAAAAGCTAGACAATCAAAAAACAAAGCACGTATTACAGCTTATCAAGAATTATTAAATAAACAACAAGAACATAAAATTGATCTTACTCAAATAATTATACCTAATGGGCCTCGTTTAGGTGATCTTGTAATTGAAGCAGAACATATAGCTAAAAAATTTAATAATAAAATATTATTATCAGATTTTAGTTTTAAAGTTCCACGTGGAGCGATTGTAGGAATTATTGGACCCAATGGAGCAGGTAAATCTACATTATTTAATATCATTACAGGTAAAGTAATGCCAGATAGTGGTGCTATTAAAATTGGTCAAACAGTAAAATTAGGATATGTTGATCAATTAAGGGATCATTTAGATGATAATAAGACTATATGGGAAGAAATTTCAGAAGGTTTAGATGAATTACACCTTGGTAATAGAATAATTAAAAGTAGAGCTTATTGTGCAGCGTTTAATTTTAGAGGTAGCGATCAACAAAAAAAAGTAGGACAGCTTTCAGGAGGGGAACGTAACAGAGTACATTTGGCAAAATTACTTAAAGAAGGAGCAAATGTTATATTATTAGATGAGCCGTCTAATGATTTAGATATTGATACGTTAAGAGCACTTGAAGATGCTATTTTAGATTTTGCAGGTTGTGTATTAGTGATTAGTCATGATAGATGGTTTTTAGATAGAATAGCAACTCATATTATATCATATGATAAAGAAAATAATGCAACATGGTTTGAAGGAAATTATCAAGATTATCATAAATATATGTTAAGTACTAATGGTGAAAATATTTTAACTCCAAAATATAAGCATAAGAAGTTAATATAAACATGTCTTTAACACAAATATTATTAAGTTTATTTGTAGTGATATTGGTAATAAAACCACATGATCTTTTTTTAATTATTAAAAAATTTAAAACAATAAAAGCGTTTGTTATTAGGTCATTTTTTATAAATACAATAGATGAATCATTAGAAACAGAACAAATAAATTTTTATTTAAAAAGAATTATTAACTTAGAGGGTTATTATTATGGTAATTATGATTTAACAACAATAAAAGAAAAATATTATACGCTAATAGTTAACAATGCCTTCATAGAGAAGGAATCAGTACATGATATAATAGAGAAACACTAATTTGTGTCTCATTCAATAATTAAATATTAAGAGTTATGAAAAAAGTAGTAAAACTTAACAATATTAAAATAGGAAATGATTTACAATTTGTGCTAATTGCAGGACCTTGTCAGATTGAAGATGAAGACCATGCGTTATTTATGGCAGAAAAACTTATACAATTAACCAGTAAGCTTTCGATTCCATTCATTTATAAATCTTCTTTTGATAAAGCTAATAGAACTTCTATAAATGGAATTAGAGGACTTGGTATTGAAAAAGGTTTAGAAATTTTATCAAAAGTTAAATCTGAATTCAATTGCCCTATTATTACTGATGTACATTCAGAGAGTCAATGTACCGACACAGCTAAAGTAGTAGATATTTTACAAATTCCAGCATTTCTATGTAGACAAACCGATTTGCTTAAGGCTGCAGCAAAAACAGGTAAAATAGTAAAAGTAAAAAAAGGACAGTTTCTAGCTCCTTGGGATATGAAAAATGTACAAACAAAACTAGAAGCTTTTGGAGCAAAAGATATCTTATTTACAGAGCGTGGATCATGTTTTGGTTATAATAATTTGATATCTGATATGCGTAGTCTTGCAATAATGTCGGAGCTAAATGTACCTGTAGTTTTTGATGCAACACATTCTGTGCAACAGCCTGGAGGGCGAGGAGGTAGTAGCGGTGGAGAACGAAAATATGTAGAGTTACTTGCAAAAGCAGCAATTTCTGTAGGAATAGCTGGTATATATATGGAAGTACACCAAGATCCTGACAATGCTCCAAGTGATGGTCCATGTATGATTAAGTTAGATCATTTAGAGTCAATACTTATCAAATTAAAAAAATATGATAAAATTACAAAAGAAGAATAATCTAAAATTATTTCCTGGAAAATATAAATAGCACTCATATATTATTTGATGTAGTCATAAATTGTGGAACCAAAAATATACCAAATTTAACTGTTCTTGCATACTTGAAGAATGTAATATTAAGAATATATCTACTTCAAATATAAGATGCATCATTTATATAAATAAAGACATTATATTTGCTATATAATAACACATATTATTACACATTAGTAAAATTAATAAGAAATAATAATTATTGGGAAAGTATTTCTTAATAATTGCAGTATAAATGATAATCAAAATTTGAGTTTATCTCTTTAAACTTTACAAAGTAATCAGTAGATTTATCTAGTACAATTGAAATTGTACCACCTGAAATTAACAATTTCAATTTGTTGCATAAATATTCTATTAATATCTTTTAAAGAAAAGCAAAACTTAAATATTGAGTATGAAATTGAATATCAAAATTTCTGACCTCTTAAAAATTTTCAAGAACTAACAATAATGCTAAGCTTTATAAATTATTTTCAGAAGGTTGTAATGAAAGCCTATCAAGATAATAGTTATTGTATAGTTGATCTAAGTTATTTTTTAAAGCATATGAAGGACTTTCTTCGCATTCAAAAATATATCAATGTATACACACTGTGAATAATTTTAACTGATGATAATGATAGAATTATGATTCTATTTAATAATATTAGTCAGAAAAGTTAGATTTACAATAATGCAAATAATACTATGTATTCTACATATAAAAATTTACTAAAATTCGAAGCAAAAGTGTAGAAAAAATAAATGACAAAATGTTATATCTTTATAAAGACGAATTTAAGTTTAGTAATAGTAAGCTTTTGAAGCATTACATTAGATTTGAAGAAATATAAATTAAGCACAGCAATTTCCAGTTACAAAATTATAAATTTAGTTATTATACTAAAAACTTTGCTGATATATGTTCTTTATACTCTTCTGATAACTGATGATACGAAGATGTAGTAACTTAAGATGCTTATACTTAAATAGTATAAACTTTTTAAGATATACACAGATATACACATAGTATAATAAATAAAATGATTTAATGCTTAAGTTATAAGCAAATGAGTGAATTATAGTCGAATAAAATTCAAATAAGTAATTTACTAATAGTAAAAATTATACACAGTATTAAAAACAAGCATAAGTAGAAGTGCAATCTAATATTAAATATTAAAAATTTGACTTTGCACTATCATGCTTAGCTAAAAGATAGAATTTAATAACAAATTTACAAGGTCTTGTTGCGTGTATAGATTTTTCAAATGCTTAATTTACGCTGCTCTTTTTGAGATTATAACATAGATTTGCTCATCACAATTATGGTTTTTGTATCAACCACAATGATGGCTTAAAATTCAATATGCAAATTAAGTACTATACCGAAAAAGAATTACCACAGCCACATTTTGCTTTAGCGTGTGGATTACTAACGTTGAAATATGAACTGCCTAGTTCTTCTATAAAATCAAGAGTACAATCCAACATGAATTTTTGAGAGATAGCATCAATAATGATTGTAGCATTATGTTTTGTAAAGACATAATCATCCTGCTCTATATTATCTTTTGAGACTAATTCGTAATTATACATAAGACCTGAACAACCACCACTATCAACTGAAACTCTCAGTACTAAATTCTTATCTTGTGCGAGCTCTATTAACTCGTAAATACGTTCAAAAGCTCTATCCGTAATTGTTATAGTCATTTAAAATTACCTTGTAAAAGTCTTATAAATTATATAGTATATCTGCATCTTTTTCAAGATGGTATTGTTTTGTAGTTTAGAAATTGCCAAATTCATTATACCATGGCTTAAAACACTTGATACAGCATAAAGTTAGATAATCAACTTTTAGTTTTAAAACTATTGTATTTTTAGTTGTTTTATACCATGATTAAGCTGTAATAAAAATTGGAGCTACGCTACATGTGCAATGCCTTACAAAACAAAGGATAACTATGCTTGCTTCATACGCTTCTGATCCTCTTAAAAGTAGAGGAAGATTATATAAGGAGATTCCAACATATTATAGAAATGAATTTGAACGTGATCGTGATCGTATTATACATACTAATGCATTTAGGCGTTTGCAATATAAAACTCAGGTTTTTATTAATCACGAAGAAGGAGATCATTACAGAAATAGGTTAACACATTCTTTAGAGGTTGCAACTGTTGCTCGTTCAGTTGCTAATACTCTAAATTTATCAAGTGATTTAGCTGAAACAATAGCACTTGCGCACGATCTAGGTCATACTCCTTTCGGTCATGTAGGTGAGAAAGCTTTAAATGAATGTATGAAAGAATATAATGGTTTTTCACATAACTCTCAATCTTTAAAGATACTAACACTACTTGAAAAAAGATACGCTGCTTATAATGGAGTAAATTTGACATGGGAAGTTTTAGAAGGAATCGTAAAACATAATGGTCCTATATTAGGTGCAATAAATGAATATGTAGCAGAATATAATAAACAAAATGATTTAGAGCTTAATACTTATGCATCTGCAGAGGCGCAAATAGCATCACTCGCAGATGATATTAGTTATATTTCACATGATTTGGAAGATAGTATCATTGCTAAAATTATTGATTTTAATAATCTTGCTGAACTTCAATATATTGATAACTATGTTTTTAAACTTAAGTCAAAATTTAAGGATATTAGTCCATCTTGTCTGATTTATGAAATAGTACGTAAGTTAATACATGAGTTAATTACTGATTTGTTATTGCAAACGAAAGAAAATTTAAAGAAAGAAAAAATTACTAACATAAATGAGATACGTAACTTACATTATCAGATAGTGGATTTTACTGAAAAAACTAATGAGCGTATTAATGAAACTAAAAAGTTTTTACATAAGCGAGTTTACGAAAGTAATAAAATGATAGCTATTAGTATTAAATGTACTAAAATTGTACAAGGTCTGTTTAAGATTTATATGGATGATATTAATTTATTACCTACTAATTGGAAAATATTAATAGATTCTAATGAAACATATAGTAAAGCTCGAGTGATTGCTGATTATATAGCAGGCATGACTGACCGTTTCGCAATCCAAGAATATAATCAACTCTGTGCACCGAAGTTTAATAAAATTTAACACTAATTATGAATATATTTAATCAATTAAAACAAGATATCATTGCGGCAAGTCAGCAACTATATAATAATCAAGAAATAGCAAATACTGCAACTATTGAAACACCAAAGGATAGTTTTAACGGGGATTTATCAAGTAATATTGCAATGATTATTGCTTCTAAAGAAAGTATTGCGCCTCGGGAAGTAGCGTTAAAGTTTAAAGAAGTACTTGTAACATTGCCGTATATTGCAAGTATAGAAATAGCAGGACCGGGTTTTATTAATTTCACTATAAAAGCTGAAAGTTGGCAAGCTGCAATAAAAGATATTTTACAGCACGAAGAAAAGTTTTTTGAAATTGATATAGATAAAAATAGCAATATTAATATTGAGTACGTTTCAGCAAATCCAACAGGACCAATGCATATAGGGCATGCTAGAGGTGCAGTATATGGTGATGTGTTAGCAAGAATTTTACAAAAAGTAGGTTACTCTGTTACAAAAGAATATTATGTTAATGATGCAGGCTCGCAAATAAATGATTTAGTTAGTACTGTATTATTACGTTATAAAGAGGCTTTAGGTGAACAAATTACTATCCCTATCGGTTTATATCCTGGAGAGTATTTAATTCCACTTGGAGAAATTTTATCAAAAGAATACGGCAATAAATTATTAACGATGAATGATGTTGAAAGGTTCAAAATAATTAAAAGTCTTGCTGTAGAAAAAATGCTTGATTTAAATAGAAAAGATTTAGCAGATTTAGGGATTAAACACGATATATTCTTCTCTGAGCAATCATTGTATGATAAAGGCGAGATAGAGAAAACAGTTAAACTACTAGAGAGTATGGGACTAATTTATGAAGGTACGTTACCTGCTCCTAAAGGTAAAGTGCATGAGGACTGGAAGCACAAAGTACAAAAATTGTTCAAATCTACCAATTACGGTGATAGCCAAGATCGTCCAATAGAAAAAGCTGATGGTAGTTGGTCTTATTTTGCATCCGATCTTGCATATGCTAAGGATAAAATAGATAGAGGCGCTAACCACTTAATTTATGTACTTGGTGCGGATCATAGTGGATATGTTAAAAGGATTGAAGCAATAGTTAAGGCGCTAGGTCAAGAAAAGGTTAAAGTAGATGTTAAAATCTGTCAATTGGTAAATTTCGTTGAAAACGGTGTACCGGTTAAAATGTCGAAACGTCTTGGGAGTTTTGCAAGTGTGCAAGATGTAAACAAAAAAGTAGGCAAAGATATCATAAGATTTATGATGTTGACTAGACAAAATGATAAACCGCTTGATTTTGATTTAGTAAAAGTGAAAGAGCAATCAAGAGAAAATCCTATATTTTATGTACAATATGCTCATGTAAGAACAAAATCTATTTTATCAAAAGCTAGAGAATTAATGCCTGAAGCTTATAATAGTTTTAAAGAAGGTAAGTATAATTTATCTTTATTATCAACAGAAGAAGAAATTGAAATTATAAAACTTTTAGCAGCATGGACGAAAACATTAGAAGCATCTGTAAAATATTTTGAACCTCATCGTATCGCATTTTACTTAATAAATTTAGCTTCAAAATTTCATTCTATGTGGAATTTCGGCAAAGAAAATAGTGACTATAGATTTATCATTGAAAACAATCAAGAATTAACTTTAGCACGCCTTGCGCTTGCAAGTGTAATACAAAAAGTTATAGCGAGTGGTCTTGAAGTGATAGGTGTAGAACCTATGGTTACGATGTAACATGAAGCAATTAATCTTTTCATTCCTTGAATTGATGATGAGATGATTGTGGCGCAACTAATCCAAAAATATGATCAATAATATTTTATGTTTAATATGTATATCAGGTATCTATTTTGGTTATCAATATTATCAAAATAGCAAACCGGTAATTACTATTTATCCTGATGATATACCTCCAAAGATAAGACCATCTATTATAGAAAATAACCAAATAACATCAGTATATAGTAATATATATAATCTTATTGCTAAAGATACAAATATTCAAACCGTAAAATTGCTTCCTGATCCTGAAAAACCGATAATTATAGATTCTAGCAACCAAAGTCAAAATGATAAAACGTTTGATGGGATGTCCAACCTGATGCCATTAATAGAGTCAAATAATAAAAATGCAACTGATTTAAATATCATAAAGCTTGCAAAAGGAATTAAGAATAAGGTTGGTAATGCTCAAAATTGTAGAAGTCATACAAGTTATAAAGTACAGTTAGGTTCGGTAAAATCTGAAGCAGAAGCAATGGAAGAAGGTGCAAAGATAAAAAAGAAATTCCCAAAAATTCTTCAAAATGTTGTTATCACAACAAAAAAAGTTAAGTATGACGATGGTAAATTTTACTATTTAATCTTAGCTGGTGAATATAGTAGTCTTAATCAAGCTCAAGCGGTTTGTAAGAAACTAGCACATAATCAGCAGAGTTGTGTGTTGAAATGATAATTTTAATATCATACAGTATCTTATCAATGATATCTAAAAAAATACTATATTGTTACTAAATCAAGAATAAATCATTATATGTAAGGAGTTTAGGAATATAAAGGAGTTATAATAACGAAATTAAATAACTTATGAAAGAAGCTAAAATAGAAAATATTGACTTTGGTAATGCTTTATCAGAGCGTTATCTTGCTTATGCATTATCGACTATTATGTCACGTTCACTTCCTGACGTACGGGACGGACTCAAACCTGTACATCGTAGGTTATTATACGCAATGTTACAACTAAGGCTTGAGCCTAATTCTGGATATAAGAAATGTGCAAGAGTGGTTGGTGACGTAATAGGTAAATACCACCCGCACGGTGATGTTGCAGTATATGATACCTTGGTACGACTTGCACAGCATTTTTCATTGCGTTATCCTTTGATTGACGGTCAGGGTAATTTTGGCTCTATAGATGGTGATAATGCAGCAGCTATGCGCTATACTGAATCACGTATGACGGAAATATGCATGTTATTAATGAAGGACATTGATAAAGATACGGTAGACTTCCGTTCTACTTATGATGATTCTGATTTAGAGCCGGTAATAATGCCGGCAAGTTTTCCTAATTTGCTTGCTAACGGCTCTGAAGGTATAGCAGTTGGTATGGCAACAAATATACCACCGCATAATTTACATGAGTTATGTGATGCTTTATTGTATTTAATCGACAATCCGCAAGCTGGGGTTAACGATATAATGAACTTTATCAAAGGCCCTGATTTTCCAACTGGTGGTATAATTATTGATCAAACTAAAGTTATTAATGCTGCATATACTACTGGACGTGGTAGTTTTAGAGTAAGAAGTAGATGGGAGAAAGAGGAACTGAGTTACGGTACATATCAGATAGTTGTCACTGAAATACCTTATCAGGTACAGAAATCAAAACTTATAGAACAAATAGCAATATTACTAAAAGATAAAAAAATTCCGCTTATTAGCAGTATTAGAGATGAATCAACTGATATTATAAGGTTGGTTATAGAACCAAGAGATCGTAGTTGTGATCCACAGATAGTTATGGAGTCTCTATTTAAGCTCACTAATTTAGAAAGTCGTATTCAACTAAATATGAATGTGATAGGTAGTAATAACGTGCCGAGAGTAATGAATATTGTAGAGATTCTACAAGAATTTTTAGTTCATAGACAAAATATTATTACTCGTAGGTCAACTTATCTTTTGAATAAAATCAAGCAGCGTTTAGAAATTTTAAAAGTGCTTAAAATAGTTTATTTAAACCTTGACGAGATAATTGAAATTATCCGTAGAGAGGATGAGCCAAAAACAATAATTATGGAGCGGTTTAAAATAAGTGAAATACAAGTAGAAGTAATATTAAACACTCGTCTTCGTGCACTCCAAAAACTTGAAGAGCATGCAATTATTGATGAGCATAGTAATTTGCAGAAGCAACAAGCTATATTAGAAAAGATTTTAAAAAATCATAAAGAACTATGGAAAATAGTGAAAAAAGAAATCAAATCAGTACAAACTCAATTTGGATTAAATACAATAATAGGAGCAAGGCGTACAAGTTTTGAAGAAGTAGATCTTACAAATCAAGTTATTGATATAACTGCGTTCATTACTAAAGAACCTATTACTATTATCTGCTCAAAAATGGGGTGGATACGTTTACTAAAAGGACATAACACTGATTTATCAACTATTAAATATAAAGAAGGTGATGCGGAAAAGTTTATTATAGAAGCCTATACAACTGATAAAATATTAATAATTAGTTCAAAAGGAAGATTTTTTACTTTGCTTGCAGATAATATTTCTAAAGGTAAAGGTACTGCTGTATCTATAAAACTACTTGTGGATATAGGTAATAACGACATTACTAATATTTTAGTCTATAAACCTTATCAGCTTTTATTACTTGCAAGTAGTATCGGTAAAGGATTTTTAGTTAATTCAAACGAAGTAATAGCTCAAACAAAAGCAGGAAAGCAAATTATGAATATACCAGAGGGGTATGCATGTATAACATGCTTACCTGTAAATGGCAATAGTATTGCTTGTATCAATGAAAGTCGTAGATTACTTATATTTAATATAAATGAAATACCTGAAATGAAAAAAGGGCAAGGTGTAGTGCTGCAAAGGTTTAAGAATGCAAAACTTTTAGATATTAAAATATTTAATAAAGAAGATGGTTTAAGTTGGAATGATGGCAAAAAAATACAACTTGAAAAAAATATTGTCGCATTTTTAGGGAAAAGAGGTAGTGCCGGTACATTGCCACCTATTGGCTTCCCTAAAAATAATAGATTTTCATCATAATAAAGTATTATAGACAGAATATTTTAGTGAAAGCGAATTATTTATAAAATAGATTGTAGTATCTCATACTACTAATATAATTGACATTATTATTCTGATGATTAACATCTCATTGTGTTAATATGTATAACCTTAATTATTTTATAACAAAAAGGTTACCTTGAAAGGTTGAATTATAGTAAAACGATCCTTTACATTATATTCTATTCAATGTTTTTCAGATATTGGTAATATACACTATATAAGGGCTATCCCATTTATTCTAGCAATTTTATTTATAATGTTGTTATATATTGAAATTTTTTATAGTAACTAATATTAGTTAAATTAGTATAGTATAAATTACTTATTTTTATCAAGCTTTTAAGTACCTTTATAGTGCAGGAAAATTTTTATTATTTAAAATTAGCACTTTAAATTATATTAATCTTTAAATATACTATAGAAGTACTTTCATATTTTGCTACTGATTCTAATATTTAGAAAAGTGGCATCCTACCTTGCACTTGTAAATAAAATAATAATAAGTACCACATTGCTTTATATGTAATACTTATGTAATTTATGCTGTGTAAAAAATTATTCCGATTGATTTTAATCTAAGCATCTAAGTATAATCTAACAAAATTAGCTAGTTTCAAGCTCATAAAATTTAATAAGTATCTATTATATAAACAGAACTATATGATATTTGTATAATTAAAATAATGTGGGATAACCAAGGCATTAGGTTACTCTAAGCCTTGATTCTTTAAATAAATAGATTAAAACTTAAGTTTTGTACCTATAAGACCAACAGTACCTCTTGTTGTTTTACTAGGTGCTTCAGGATAATATACAGGCTTACCTTTAGCTTGGAAATGTGAAATTTCAGCATACGGTAATAAACCAGGCATAATTTTATATTCGGTAGCTAAGCTTACAGCATTTACGGTGTTTTTATATCTTGAAGTTTTGAGATAAGCAAGACTTGTTTTTATAGGTCCTTGTCCATAAGCAACTGCTCCATTGTAATAATAGGTATTACGTCCAACTTTATAATATTCCTTGGCGGTTAAGCTTTTACCTAAATTACCATAAGAAGCCCCACACGAGAAATTACCGTAAGTAAATACAGCTCCAAGATTATATGCTTTTAAATTAGACAGCTTATATGTATTCAATACTTCTATTGCCTTAGTTGTTCCATCAACTTTAGCATGAATAAGACGACGAGCAGGTTTGCCATATTCTCCAGTCATTGATAATTTTAAGTCTGCATCTTCACTAATTGCATGTTCATAAGTTAAGCCAGCAGAAAATGCATCCCTAATATTTTGATTTATAGTCATAATTTCACCGTTTGCTATGGACAATGTCTTTATGCCAGTTCTCGAAGCACTTATCCCGTTTCTTCCTGAGCTTTGAAGTGTTAAATTATTTATGTTTTTATTACCACCAGTATTAGCAGTATCAGGAGTATAAGAGATACCTGCTTGAAAACCTTTCATTTTAGGTGTAAAAAAGTTTAATCTTCTAGCTTTCTCAGTTTTTTCATTGACTTGATCAAAAGAATTCGAGTATGATTCAAGATAAAAGTTAACACTAGTATCGAAATCTGGTTTTAAAGCATTATATCTCATATACTGACCGTCCAGTAGAGCATACCTATACCACCCTCCAGTACCTGCAGTTACTTTATTACCGGTAACACGTAATTGCGCACTTGCATCAACAGGAGAGCCTAATTCTACTTTACCATAACTAGTTTCAATAAAAATATGGGACCCATTATAACTTGCAGTGGTTTTTGCTTTTGTAGTTGGTTGAAGTACTATTTTAGCACCTGCTATTACATCATCGATAGTTTTAGTAATAGTTGCAGCAAATGCTACTTCTGTGTCAAATCCGAGCTTTTTTCTGTTATCAGTTACATTTTTATCAAATAAAATTAAATGATCCTGTTTAATATAACCACTTTCAAATAGATAAAATCCTTCTAATTTGATTTTAGTGTCAGAGTTAGAAATAAAAGGTGTTGTCTTTTCTTCGGCAAGACTGACTGATGCAAAATATATAATACTTGCAGCTAATAATAATTTTTTCACTTTAATACGTCCATATATAATTTAAATAATAAAATGCTATACAAAATAAACTTTTAGATTCGTTAATTAAATCAACTACGCTAGAATATAATAATACTTTTTAGAATTGACAATAAGAAATTATTTAATTCTTACTTATTTAAGTATATAGCGTTGTATTATTACCACTGTACTTATAAAAGTAGTTTCAGAATTTTTAAAGAAAAATTTTGTATTGTAAGTAATTATACGTTATAATTATTAGTTTATTAATTAAATAAAGTTTTGATTATGACTATTATGTCAGATAAGTGGATAAAAGACGCTGTTATCAAGCAAAGTATGATAAGACCCTTTGCAGAAAAACAGGTAAGAGTTCATAATAAAGAAAAGATTATTTCTTACGGATTATCTTCTTACGGTTATGATGCTAGAGTATCTAATGAATTTAAAATATTCACCAATATAAATTCTACTACAGTTGATCCAAAAAATTTCAGTGAAGATAATTTAGTTGATAGAGAAGTAGATGAGTGTATTATTCCGCCTAATAGTTTTGCGCTTGGTAGAACTATAGAATATTTTAAAATACCGCGTGATGTATTAGTGATTTGTGTCGGTAAGTCCACTTATGCAAGATGTGGTATAATAGTAAATGTAACACCGTTAGAGCCTGAATGGGAAGGACATGTAACTTTAGAGTTTTCTAATACTACTCCATTACCTGCTAAAATATATGCAAATGAAGGTGCTTGTCAGTTTTTATTTTTAAAGAGTGATCAAATTTGTGATACTTCATATGCCGAACGACAAGGCAAATATATGAAACAAGTAGGTGTAACTTTACCGTTAACATAACTTATTTTATGCAGAAACCTATTCGCAATTTTAATTTTAAAGCTCATTAAAATCTTTTTAGTGAGAAATAATGAAGTTTTTTGAATAAAAATCTTATTAATTTTTGCTTTCAAAATTTTTAATTATTAGTCAAAATAAAATCGTGAACAGGCTCTAAAAATTATGTTAAATTTTTAATAAGGATTTTTATGAGTACAATAAACAGTGATACTAGTGAGGCAATGCCTCATATTTCCGTTAATGCACAATATATAAAAGATTTATCTCTTGAGAACCCTTCTGCACCGTCTTCTCTTGCGGCTTTAGATCAACGTCCTCAAATTGATTTATCGCTAGATATAAATATTACTAATTTATCAGACGAAAATTTCTATGAAGTAGAGTTAAATATTGAAGCAATTGCAAGAAATGAGAAATATAAATTATTTCAGATAGAATTAAAATATGCTGGAGTATTTAATTTAATTAATATTGATTCTGAACAACATCCAATTTTATTATCTGTTCATTGCCCAGCAATGATATTTCCATTTGCTAGAAAAATTATAGCTAGTTGTACTCAAGATGCAGGATTTCAGCCTTTAATGATTGATCCTATCGATTTTGGAGCATTATATCATAAAAAAATGTCAGAGCATCAAAACTAATAAATTACTTAATATATGTATTGTTTTTGCAATTAAAGATAATAGTAAAAATTTTATAATTTGATTAAATATTCTTTACTTATATTATTAATGAACGTATAAAGCACTAGATAAAAAATTATAATTTAGTTAATAATTATTAACTAAATTATTATCAAATTTGAATTTTATGGAGAAAAATAATGAAAGTGTTATTGATTGAAGACGAATCGGAAATGGCTAACTTAATTGAGATCACTTTAGCTTCAGAAGGGATAGTTTGCGATAAAGCTTCAGTTGGTGTAGAAGGTTTAAGACTTGGTAAAATTGGTATCTATGATCTAGTAATTTTAGATCTTATGTTACCAGACATTAATGGTTTTGAGATATTACTAAGATTACGTGCGGCAAAAATAAAAACTCCCATCTTAATTTTATCTAGTTTAACCGATACTGATCAAAAAATTACAAGTTTCTCTTCCGGTGCTGATGATTATTTAACTAAACCATTTGTCCGAGAAGAATTAATTGCTAGAATTAAAGCTATAGTTAGACGTTCTAAAGGACATGCGGCATCAGTATTTAGGTTTGATAAGGTGAGCGTCAACCTTGATACTAGAAGTGTAGAAGTTGATGGAAAAAAAATACATTTGACAAACAAAGAATATTCTATTTTAGAGTTATTAATAATCAGAAGAGGCACTATCTTAACTAAAGAAATGTTCTTAAATCACTTATATAGTAGTGTTGATGAACCGGAAATGAAAATTATTGACGTATTTATTTGTAAACTTCGTAAAAAGTTAAGTGATGCTGCTGGCGGTCGAGATTATATCGATACAGTATGGGGACGCGGTTATATGCTAAAAGAATATGATGAATTACAACAAAAAGAACTTTTAGCACAAGGAGCATAATTAATGCCTTTATCCACTTCTTTACTCGGTAAAAAAAGTACTTATAAAGATAGTTATGATGCAACTTTATTATTTAAAATTCCACGTATAAATAATAGGAATGTACTTGGAATAAATAATAATCTTCCGTTTTACGGTGTAGATATTTGGAATACATATGAGATATCTTGTCTTAATAAGAATGGAAAACCATTGGTTGGAATAGGGACTTTTTATATACCAGCGGATTCCGAAAATATAGTAGAATCAAAATCATTTAAATTATATCTCAATTCTTTTAATAACTTTATTGTTAAATCAATAGAAGAATTAGAACAAATTATATTGCAGGATCTAAGTAATGTTACATGCGCTAAAGTAACAGGACGAATATTCCCTATAAATACCAAAATAGAATTTGGTATTCCAAGTGGGAAAAATATAGATAATTTAGATATAGTGTGTAATAATTACGGTCCACCAGATAATAGTTTAATTGAGTATGAAGATGTTTTAGTAGAAGAAGAGATTCATTCTAATTTACTTAAATCAAATTGCTTAGTAACCGGACAACCAGATTGGGGTACAATAGTTATAAAATATAAAGGAAAAAAGTTAAAATATGATTCTTTTCTAAGGTATCTCATATCTTTTAGAAATTGTAACGAGTTTGCAGAACAGTGTGCTGAGCGTATTTTTATAGATATAAAAAATGCTATAAATCTTGATTTTCTTTCTATTTATATAGTATATACTAGGCGTGGAGGAATTGATATTTGTCCTTATCGTTCTACAGATAAAAGTTATGCTTTACCTAGCAATAAGCGATTTATTAGACAATAATCACTTTTTTAAAATTCATTTGTCAATATGATATTTTTGATGTGTAGTCGTTTTTACATAAATACCGGATCGTCCATTGTGAGGAAATAGAAAACATACTATTAATATGAGTTTGAGTGACATGCAATAGATTAAGCAATAATATCTTTTAAGCAAAATGATATTGTAATCAATAAAATTAATTTATGATTCTTTTATAGAATTTTGTGGAAGCTTGATGTTTTCTACTATTTTATTTAAGTCGATTTGACTACAGATACCAAGTAATACAGGATCACGAGGACGAATAGAATGCATATTCCAATGGTTACGAGTTCTAATAGCATCTATAGTAGCTTTAGTCGTACCTATTAATTTAATTATTTGATGATCCTGGATATTCGGATAATTAGACAATAACCAATATATCGCATCCGGTTTATCTTGACGTCTTGCTATAGGAATATATTTAGCGCGATGTTTTTTCTGATTTTGCATCAATTCATCAGCAGGACTATATGAAATTTGTAAATTAGTGTTAGGATCTTTACTGCAACGCTCAATTTCCTCTAATGTTAGCTGACCATTTGCAATTGGATTTAAACCTTTTATAGATTGCGCTACTTCACCATCAGCCATACCTTTGATTTCAAATTCATGAATGCCACAAAAATCGGCAATTTGTTTAAAGGTTAAAGAAGTATTCTCAATTAACCATATAGCTGTTGCTCTTGGCAAAAGAGGTAATGTTTTTTGTGAATTCATTATAATTGTTTTTAGCTTAATAATTTCAGAAATTATAACAAGTAGCCTTGTTTAAGTCAATCTTCATTTAAAAACTTAACTATCTCATCAACTACTTTCTTAGCATCACCAAATAACATAAAAGTCTTATTATGATAAAACAGTTCATTTTCTATACCTGCATATCCTGAAGACATAGAGCGCTTAATAAACAAAATAGTACGCGCTTTTTCAACATCGAGTATAGGCATACCGTAAATTGGACTATTGGGATCATTTTTAGCAGAAGGATTAGTTACATCATTTGCACCAATGACAAGTACCACATCAGTAATAGCGAAATCTCTATTAATCTCGTCAAGCTCAAGTACCTTCTCATAATCTATATTAGCTTCTGCAAGTAAAACATTCATATGCCCTGGCATTCTACCTGCTACTGGATGTATGGCAAAACGTACGTTAATATCTGAACGTTCTAATATATCAACCATCTCTTTTATACTATGTTGAGACTGGGCTACTGCCATACCGTAACCTGGAACAATTATCACAGATGATGCATTAAGTAGTAAATGTGCTGCATCCTCAGGAGAACTTATTTTTGCTATTTTATCATCAAATATATCTTTGTTAATTCCAGTAGGTTGTGGTAAAAATGCTCCAAAAATCACCTTAATTAATGATCGATTCATCGCTTTGCACATTATATAGCTAAGTATAGCTCCACTACTACCGATTAATGATCCAGTAATAATAAGTAGGCTATTGCTAAGAGTAAATCCTATACCCGCTGCGGCAAAACCTGAATAAGAGTTTAGCATAGATACTATAACAGGCATATCTGCACTACCTACTGGTATTATTAGTAATACGCCGCTTAACAGAGATAATAATACTATTAGATTAAATAAGCAGATATTTTCTGAGCGTATAAAAGATACTACTATAATCACTAATATTATTGCTGCGAATAAACATATATATTGTTGGCCATAGAATTTAAATTGGTTACTTTTTATTAAACCTTGTAGCTTTAAAAAGGCTACAATAGAACCGCTAAAAGTTAAAGCACCGATAGAAACTCCAATAGACATTTCTATTAATGAGTTAATCGGTAAACTGCCTGATATTCCTATAGAAAAATTTTCAGGAGCAAGCACCGTAGCGTACGATACAAATACTGCAGCAAGACCGACAAAAGAGTGAAAACATGCTACTAATTGAGGAATTACGGTCATAGAAATTTTAAGTGCAATAATCCCACCAATAATCCCGCCAACTAATATAGTTGTTATAATCTGTAATTTATGAGTAAAATCTGGCAGACAAAAAGTAACACCAACTGCTATCACCATTCCTAAAATACCTATGCTACTACCTAAACGTGCTTGTTTCTGTGAGGATAAGAATTTGAGTGACAGAATAAAGCAAACAGCTGAAAGTAAGTATAATAACTGGATAATTTGTAGGGACATAGGTAAATTTATTTAATTTGGAAACATCATTATGAGTAAATGTATGTTGCGTATCAACCTAATAATAACAAAATCCTAAGATTACTGCGTCAATTACTTAGTAATTTTCTTAGAAAAACTAGAAATAGTTAAAAAGTAAATCCTATACCTATTGAAACTATTAAAGGATTGAGTTTCACTTTAGAAGTGACTTTTTTATTACCTACTAAATTTGATTTATATTCAAGTTTAGGCTTTAAGAAAAATTGTCTGACGTCAATATTGATTAAAGTATCATCTTTAGCATAGAAATCTACACCTATTTGTCCTACTGCGTTGTATCCGTTTCTAATTTTAAGGCCAGTAGCTTGCGTCAGCATATAAGAACCGTGATAACCTATACCTATATATGGTCTTATTCCTCCATAAGGAGCTATATGGAATTGGCCGGTAAGTGTCGCAGGAATCATGTAAATAGGTTTGTGTTTTCCTAATTTTACATTATTAATACCATAATTATGAGCAACTGCTGCAAGTGATGTATATTTAGTACGCAAAACATTAAAGCCAAGTGATAATTCAGCAGCTAAATAATTATTAAAAAATATAGTAGTGGATGCATCACCACCATAACCGTTTTTTGCAATTTCTCCTACTGAAACAGGTTGAACGGAGCTATGTGTTGGCAATCCTTTTTGCTTAGCACTTGCAAAAATACCTCCTAGACGCATCTTAAAAACTAAACTTCCTTCATTTTCGTAATAAGTGCTGTCATAGCTAGTAGCAGTATCTACATTATCGTACATGTTTTTAGCATGACTATTAATAGTTATGCTAGATATAAATAAAATTACACATAATTTTTTTAACATATTAATGATAACCTATTACTTGCTTAAAATTTATTGTCGATTATTATATAAAAATTTTTATTTATATTTCATGTCATAAATGATAGAATTCTTTTATGTTAAAAGTCAAGACATTTTAAGTAAAATTATAGAAATACTAATTAATGAATGATGCATTAAAAACATATTTAAAAGGCATATGTTGGTTTTTACTTAGTTTAGTAACTAGTAGTGTAAATGATGTGATATCTAAATATCTTGGGACTCGTTTACATAGCTTTGAAGTAGCTTTTTTCCGGTTCTTGTTCAGTAGCATAGTTTTACTACCTTTTGTTGTTTATTACGGTAAAAGTACTTTAAAAACAAGGCATCCTGTTATTCATGTATTAAGAGGATTATTATTATTCTTTGGTATGACTTCATGGACTTACGGTCTTACCATAGCACCAGTTACTACTGCAACCGTCATAAGTTTTTCTATTCCTTTATTTACTTTAATACTTGCCGTATTCATTCTCAATGAAAATATTATTTGGCAAAGATGGGTAGTGACTGTAGTAGGATTTATAGGGCTTGTTGTTATGCTTAAACCACATACCAAGGATTTTAACCCTGAAATTTTATATTTGATATTAGCTGCTATTTCATTTGCTATGCTTGATATTATTAATAAAAAATTTGTTGTAAAAGAATCAATGTTGAGTATGCTATTTTATTCGGCAATAGTAACTGCTATAGTGTCGCTACCAGTGTCGATGGAGTATTGGATAACCCCTAGTAGTTTTGAATTAACTTTATTATTTGTACTTGGCAGTAGTGGAAGCTTTATATTATTCTTCCTGCTTAAAGCTTTTACTATGGTAGATGCAACTGCTACAGCTCCTTATCGATATTTAGAGTTAGTGATTTCAGCAATAGCAGCATATTTCATATTTAACGAGTTTCCAGATAAAAGCACTGCTCATGGAGCAGTGATAATCATTCCTGCAACCTTATTTATAATGTACTCCGAAAAAAAATCTATGAGCAGTAAACATGAATCGCAGTAAGCTAGTATTTTCAAGCAGTATCGCTAATACTTTTGAATGGTATGATTATGTATTATTTAGTTATTTTGCACCAATAATAGGAGCAAAATTTTTCCCGAATGATGATGTTAATACTTCTTTATTGCACGTTTTTTCTGTATTTGCTATAGGTTATTTAGCAAGGCCGTTGGGCGGCATATTTTTTGGTGTTATCGGTGATAGATTTGGACGAAAAGTAGCTTTAACTAGTGCGTTATTTTGTATGTCTGCCCCAACCGTATTAATAGGAATGTTACCGACATACAATACTATCGGTATAACTGCGACTATTGTAATGATTTGTGTACGCATTCTACAAGGATTATCAATGGGAGGTGCTTTGACCGGCTCTATTTCCTTTGTTATTGAGCATACTAACCATAAATACCGAGGTTTAATTTGTAGTATTTCAATGTCTAGTATATGCTCTGGTTTGTTATTTGGATCTATTGTTTTTTATATCGTAAAGAATATCTTAACAGCTGCACAATTTGATAATTTTGGTTGGAGAATACCTTTTTTGATTGGGTTTTTTATTATTTTTGCAGCATTTTATATTAAAAAAAATACACATGAAACTCCAAGTTTTAAACATATAAGAGATCAGCAACAGATTTTACAATCACCGTTAAGGAAAGTTGTTATCAATCATTGGTTTGATATATTAATCTCGATTTTTATCAATGCACCTGGTTCTATAATATTTTACCTCGCAACCATTTACTTAGTATCATTTTTTAAAATTATCCGTAATTTTACTGAAAATGAGGTAAATAATCTTGCTAGCATATGTTATGTGATTATGATAATTGTAACTTTATTAAGCGGTTATCTATCAGACATTATAGGCCGAAAGAAAATTTTTCTAATTAATCTGATAATAATTATTGTAACAACGCCGTTTTTACTTAGAAATTTTGAGAATGGTGATTTCACAAGCGTAATTATTTCACAATTTATACTTACTATACTTGCTGCTAGCTATATTGGTCCTGAACCAGCATTACAAGCAGAATTTTATCCTACAAATATACGTAACACTGCGCTCTCTATTTCATATAATACTGCTACAAGTATTTTTGGTGGTACTACTCCTCTTATTTTTGAGTATTTAGTACAAAAAACGGGACATGTAACCTTTACAGTTTTTTATGTTATATTAAGCTGTATTTTTGCATTATTTGCATTATCTTTCTACAAAAATAGAAGTTTAGATAAAATATGATAAAGTAAATGAATTTAAAATTCTTCTTGATTTAATATCAAATATATGGGAAAAAGAGTTTGAAATAAAAATTTATTACAAATAATAAATTTTTGTATCTAAAAGAACGAAAATAAATTAATTTAATTTCATATAGTTTGCTACTATAGCTCAGAGGTAGAGCACTTCATTGGTAATGAAGAGGTCGTGGGTTCAATTCCCACTAGTAGCACCACGAAAAATATTTATATTATGTTAGACATACTTCTTTTTGTACATATTACTATTTCAATACTACTAATTATAGTGATTCTGATGCAGCGTAGTGGTTCTGGTGGAATTAGTGGTATAAGCGGTGATAACAATATGGGTGTAGTAAGTGCTAAAACAGTTGGTAACTTTCTTAGCAAAAGTACTATAATACTTACAACATTATTTTTAATAAATGCAATAATACTTGCTAATCTTTCTTCAAAAAAAAAATCTAATTTAGTTTCTAAGATTAATGAAATTGAAGAAAATCAAACAGACAATAGTTTACCTATAGCTAAATAGTGATAGCTTTATTTTATTGTTTTTATTGTTATACAGATAATCAGGACAGTCATTGTGAAGAGCAGAGAGTAATGTAGCAATAAAAAATGTTCTGTAAATAAGAATTGAGGCGCTTTGTTGTGACATTGTTCTGCGTAATGACAAAAAAAAATCGAACAATACAACAAAACCGCATGACACAAAATTCTTTTATATCTATATAACATATCAAATGCACTTCTTATTATAATTTAAAAATTTTTGCATAGTAATATTTTTAATACTACTCAATTTATGAGCAATATTTTATCCGTTTAATAGTTACATTTTATAGTTAAGAGAGGACAATTTTTATAATTAGTAATTTTAATAGTAACTTTTATGGATAAATTAGGAAATACTATACTAATTAGTATATTAGGTTCATAATATCACTTTTCATAAAAATTTTTTAATTGGGATTATAAGCCTATTTAACTAAATTAACCAATTTTAAAAGGATAGCTATCATTTAAACTTTAGTAGTATACCGGTGATATTATTTTCAGTTGTTTATAATAAGTTTACCTATTAAGAGGTTTCATAAAATAAGGATAAGATGCTTAAAAAACTTATCCTTTATTTATTTTACAAATTAATTTTTAACTTAATAAGTCCTTGATGGCTGTGATATTTTTTATGAGTATAATAATTATACTCATAAAGCACATTTATATTTTTTATACTCATAAGTATATTATTACCGATGTTATATCCAAATTTAGGTTGTTTCGGTATAATAATAGTTTCTTGTAATGTTTGTTTTTTAAAAGTTGCTTTCGCATTAACTTTTGTATTTTTATTATTGAAGTGACGCTCAATATTACCATGAACACTTAGTGTTAATATTGTATTATTTGTGATTATTATAGGCTTAGAAACTATTTTACCACCAATACTACTTTCAAATGATTGATTTGATTTCTTTTGGATCATAAGATTTTCTATATCTATGTTATACTCTTTATAGTTGCTAGCTCTTGAATAATCATATTTAAAACCGATACTAGGAATAAAATGTAAATTGTATTTTGTACAATATTTGTAATTCAATAAAGTTTGAAAACTTAAATTATTATTTTGATATTTTCCAATTATTTTATCTAAATTTTTAGATTTATTCTTAATATAATTATAACCATAAGATACTATAGTATGTAATGAAAAACCTGGAATTAGTTCTTTTAGACCATAAATACTTAAAAGATGACCATACACTGCTGTTTTTCCTAGTTTTTTATTATATTTAATTTTGGATTCTAGATTGCTATAAGCGATGCCAATAACATCATGATTATTGATGAATTCAGCATCAGCACCGATAGTAAAACCGGTTGTACGACCTTGATATTTTGGAATGTTCTTCCAACTTCCTTGTTTGTTAACACCGTATAAGCCACTAATCCATAGCCCCCTGTTTATATTAGTTTTTTCATCACCGGCTCCTATTACAGTAACTTTTAATCTATCACTTAAAATATTATGATGAACAGGTTTGTGAAGAGTTGAAGTTGCTTTAACTAAGATTGCTACTTTCCTACTAGTGTCATCAGATACTTGTTGTCTCTGTATCGCTTCATCTTGTTCTACTATTGTTTCAGTTTTGAATGACACATCCATAGCTTCGTTTTCTTCTAAAGCTATCTCTTTTTTAAATACTTTTGTCTCTGTTTCTGCTGTTAGATCTGCAATCTTTTCTTTGTGTACAACTTCTTCTTCCGTGTCTAGACAATTATGTTCTTGCTTTTGTCGATTCTGCTCTTCGTGATGCTGACGGTTTACTTCTTCTTTTTGTTCTGCTGCCTCTTCTGAGTCTTTAAACATTACTGCCATATCTTCTAAAGATTCTGCTGCTATGTTATCTGTTTTAAATTGTTCTTGATCTTCTGTCGTTTTACTGTCCATTCCATTTGGACTATAATTAAGTGTTACTTCTTCTTTTCGTTCTGCTGCCTCTTCTGAGTCTTTAAACATTACTGCCATATCTTCTAAAGATTCTGCTGCTATGTTATCTGTTTTAAATTGTTCTTGATCTTCTGTCGTTTTACTGTCCATTCCATTTGGACTATAATCAAGTGTTACTTCTTCTTTTCGTTCTGCTGCCTCTTCTGAGTCTTTAAACATTACTGCCATATCTTCTAAAGATTCTGCTGCTATGTTATCTGTTTTAAATTGTTCTTGATCTTCTGTCGTTTTACTGTCCATTCCATTTGGACTATAATCAAGTGTTACTTCTTCTTTTCGTTCTGCTGCCTCTTCTGAGTCTTTAAACATTACTGCCATATCTTCTAAAGATTCTGCTGCTATGTTATCTGTTTTAAATTGTTCTTGATCTTCTGTCGTTTTACTGTCCATTCCATTTGGACTATAATTAAGTGTTACTTCTTCTTTTCGTTCTGCTGCCTCTTCTGAGTCTTTAAACATTACTGCCATATCTTCTAAAGATTCTGCTGCTATGTTATCTGTTTTAAATTGTTCTTGATCTTCTGTCGTTTTACTGTCCATTCCATTTGGACTATAATTAAGTGTTACTTCTTCTTTTCGTTCTGCTGCCTCTTCTGAGTCTTTAAACATTACTGCCATATCTTCTAAAGATTCTGCTGCTATGTTATCTGTTTTAAATTGTTCTTGATCTTCTGTCGTTTTACTGTCCATTCCATTTGGACTATAATTAAGTGTTATTTGTAGTGCTGCATATTTTGCTTTAGCATCCTCTAAGTTTTTCTTAGCTTGATTTATATCTTTTTGAGCATTTTCGAGTTCTGTTTTTTGTTTGATTGCATTTTTGTCTGCATCATCATCTGAATCTTCATCAGAACTATTTACCTGTCTCTTATTGGAAATAATATACTTAAATTTAATAAATTCGATTTTTTGTTTAGCATTTTCTAGTCTTTCTTGAGCATCTAGTATTTCCTTAGAAATTTGTTTATTTTCTTTCTTTTGGTTTATGTGCTCTAAAGAAGTTCTTTCAAATTTTTCTACTGCCTGTTTAGCATTTGTGATCATTTCATCTACATAGTCTTTAACAAGTTTTTCTTGTTGTTTTGCAATACCAATTTTTTTTAATTCTGCCAACAGTGTATAATATTCATGTTGTTTTGCTTTATATTGCAATGCTTCTTCAGATGAGCGGAAGTGCCCAGATTTATTTTTGTTGCTCTTTAGTGTATTAGTATGTTCATTTAGTGCAGTGAGTTCTATCATTTCTGCCGGTGATAAATAATTCTGCCAATTCTCATTTATATCATCTTGATATTTTTTAGGTATTATTTTAAACGTTTGGGCTGAATTTTTTATTAGTTCTTTTCCTTTTTCTTGCGCTAAGGCTAGTTGATCTTCAGCTTCTTTTAAATATCTTTGGTATGCTCCTGCATTTTTTTTGTCTTTTAGGAGAGTACTCATTGCACTAAATTTGGTTATTGTTTCGTTAACTGCTCTCTCTAGATCATGTTTTGTTATCATGTAAATATTGGTATTATTCAAATCATCTGCATTTTTGTTAGACTCGTCCCACTCTTTATTATTTTCATCTTGTACGTTTTGATTATTTAGATTAGGAATATTCTGACTAATCCTATCCCATACATTCAAATTTTTTGGTGTTTCTTGTTTTCTTTGTTCTACTACTTTTAGTATTGTTTCTGAATTTGATGTTCTATGTACAAGCGCCTTCTTGAGCGCATCCACAAAAGAATCACCTGCTATATTTTTATTTAATTTTTTATTATGGTTTTGCCTTTGTTCTCTTTCTATTTTTGTGATAAGCACTGTGCGTATCCTTGTATTATGAGTCAATACATCTAAGATCAACTCTTGTTGCTCTGGAGTAGTCTGTTCTAAACATTTTTCTAAAGTTTTATTTACAGTTGCATTATTTTTATTGCCATCAATATATACTATAGCTTTAGTTAAATTTTTTATTAAAACTGTTTCTTGATGTTTTTGTAATATTTTAGTTAAATCTTGTTCAGTTATAGTACCGTCATCTTTGAGAAAAATTTTCTCTAAAATTTTATTATTTAAGTTACTTACTGTTTCTCTTACTTTTTTTTCTGAAAAATGAACATTTTTTAAGTTTGTGTTGATCTTATTTTCATCAAGTATAAAACCTACTAATTGATTACTTGAAATTTCATCTAATTGCTTGGATAATTCTTTTAGTTTATCTTTTAATATTGCTTTACTATGTTCATTTAAAATCTCAGTATTTGCATTTATAAATTTCAATTGTTCTAATATATCCCCCTGTTTACTTAAAATTTTAGGTAATTCTTTAGGTATTTTTTTTAATATATCTGTCGAGGCAGTTTGACCATAGGACCCTAAAATCTCAGTATTTGCATTTATAAATTTCAATTGTTCTAATATATCCCCCTGTTTACTTAAAATTTCTTTTTTCATTTGTGCATCTAGTTGCTCTAATGATAAAAGACGCAATATTGCTTCTTCTCGAGTTTCTTCAAAAAGCTTATTTTCTAAGAAACTTCCTGTATTTTGGTTTTTATTTGTGAATTGAGCTATATAAGGATCTTGTATAACTTCTTTATATTTTTCTTTTGCCTCACTTAAGATTAAATCATCTTTTTTGCTAAAAAGGGTAAGAATTCTTTCTATATCAGCAGTAAAATATTTAAGTGTTAATTCGTCACGTACAAGAGATATTATTTTCTTTGGAAATTCTATCTTTAAATTTTGTTTACTAGTCTTAGGATTAATTAATTTAGAGTATTTTTTACCAAACTCTCCAGTAGGCGTAGGCACTTCTAATGATTGGGAAAATTGCATCTGTATATTACTAGTAGTGCAATTTTTATTGGTATGTTGTGATTGTTCTACTTTAGAACTATTTCCTAATGAATGCTTTGAGGGGGGATTTAATGATTTAAAGTTATTTAAGCCTTCTATTGGTGGAGGTGGTGGTGGAGGTGGTGGATTCCACGATGAGGCTAAGGATTCTGACATGGCTGTCAATAAATTTATTAATATAATGAAAGAATAGGTTAACAATACTGATTTTAATTTGCCTGTTATAGTCATTACTGAACCTCAATAATTATTTAAAAAACGAGGCGAATTATATAATATTTATTAAGATTTATCAAGAAAACATTATTTTTTGGTTAAAATAATTGTTAAATAAAATTAAAAATTGACTATTTTGCTAAAATGTTTTTATGAGCATTAAGATGCTGGAAGTTGAATAATTCTTGTTATGCTATTTATTGCTTTTTTTCATTTGTTATAGACTTTTTGTACTTTTATATTGAAATATGATCAATCACTGATAAGCTAAAATCTTATAGTGAAATTAATCTTTCACTTAATAAGCACTGGATGACTTTGATATTTACTATGAGAATAATAACTCAAGTAACACTTTATATATTTTATACTAATAAGATAGTATATCTTTAGGTTATTTTATATAATCATAGATTTATTGAAGTGATACTCAACAAAATATAAGACTTAAAACTATTTAATCGCCAATGCCACTTTCAAATGATTAATTTAATTTCTTATGCTGCTACATATTTTTGTTTATTCCAATATTGTTCAATTCTTATATTATTGTGTTGTATGTAACTTTAAAATCTTACTTACATTGCAGTATTTTTTGTATATCATCTCTTCCACCAATTTATTAAATTTTCTTTATGATCTCTTAGTTTTTATTGTATGAGATTTGCAGCTTCAAAATTTTAAAAATCAAGATTAGAATTCGAACTATTATAATATCTAGAATATGAATTCCATTTATATATATAGGCTATAAACAAGGAAGATAAAAAACATGAATTATTATTGAGATTATTTTCCACATGTAATATCTATGCATGCTTTTAATTTTGTCTCATCATATAAAGATTGAAGATTTTACTTCAGTCTTATTACTTAAACAGTTATCTAATGCTGCTGCTAGCACTTTTTATCTACTGTTGTAGAGCTAGTATTGCAAGTATTAATTTTTGTTACTAAATGTCTTTATCAGAAGATTTTACTAAAGTTTGTTTGTGTTGAGCTTGATTAATAAGTTCATCTTTGTATTCCTTAGTAGCTATTTGTCTATTACATGTTATCCGTGATCCCAAATTAGTATTCTGTATATATCCTTACTTACGCCAATGTTATATATGGATCATTATTTTAAAAAAGAGTGCCTAAATTATTCTGGCTTATAAATTGCAATGCGTCTTAGTCAAATAAACTCTTCTTTTGTCTAATTTTACTATTTCAATCTTAATTAATCTATTTTAGTGTCTTTTTAAGACATGTATTAATCCTTTAAAGTTGAATTATTTTGTTTTTGATTTTCTTAACATGTATCACAATGTATCCTTGAAGATGTGCTCGTATTATTTATACTGTAATTTTCGATATACAAATTACATCCTGGAATATTGTTAGTAGTATCATTGTTTTATTTAGCAGCTTATATGTTATATTAAAGCTTTTATTTGATCTATTTTCGCATTTTAATTAAGAATTTTCATTGTTATTGATACGATGTAGTATATTGCTTCACTTATATCGGCATCAAATTTTTGTTCTTGCGCTTTTTCTGTAAGGATATTATCAGTTATATATTATGTCCATAACCTATAAGTTATATTGACTTCATTACAACAAAATATATTAAACCTAGTTTAAACTCCTGTAGAAAAATGTCTATTCGCTATATTATTACCTTTTCATAATTTCAGTACCGATTGAAAAATAATCCCGTGTCTATTTATTAAGAGTGCTCATAACTTTTTGCTTTTTGTATCTAATGTCTCTGTTTATTGAGCTAAAAATATAAGAGCAATTACTGCTTTTTGTCTTTTGCTATACAATGTATGTTAATTATTTTGTATGTTAATTATTTTGTGATCTTTTTCTATATTATCATATAAATTTATTCCAAGATTTATTACTGCTCCTTTTATTCTTATTTTGTGTAAAAATTCTAGCACTTGCTTGTATTCCATTATCTTGAGTTATACCTCAAAAAAACTTGATTAAGCTGATTCCTGATATTTTTAGATCATTTTGTAAGTAAAACTTTAAACTAAAACTGTTTCTTAGCATTTTTTGATTTTGAGTAACATTTTCTAATATTTTATGTTATAGTTTTGCTTACTAGATTTTTAAAGTTTGCCCCTCTAATACTACTTTAAAAGCTACTAGTTCATAAACATGTTGACATGAGATAAGTGAAAACATATTTTTGAGTTGGAATTTTTCCAGTTTATGCAAATCTCTATACAGTTGTTTTTTAAAATAAATAAGGTATAACATTTATTAATTTTTTATATCAACTAATTGATCATTAATTTTATTGATTTATTGATTAATAATTTTCAAACCAATGTGCTTAATATATTAATGGCATTATAATTTTTTATAAATAAAAAATGCAACTTCACTTATATAACACTCTGACTCGTACTAAAGAGGTTTTTAACCCTCAAGATCATGCTAATGTAAAAATGTATGTATGTGGACCGACCGTTTATGATAATCCTCATATAGGTAATAGTAGGTCGGTAGTAGTATATGATTTACTTTATCGTATCATTATAAAAATATTCGGGAAGAAGGCAGTAAAATATGTACGTAACATCACTGATATTGATGATAAAATTATTGATAGAGCTGAATCACTCGGCATTAATATTAATGATTTAACTAATAAAGTTACGCGAGAGTTTCATATAAATATGGCATATTTAGGTTGCATGTTACCAAGTATTGAGCCTAAAGCTACAGAGCATATTGATGTAATGATCGAAATAATAGAACGCTTAATAGCACAAGATCACGCATATATTACTGATAATCATGTTTATTTTGATGTTTTATCAGCTCCAAATTATACAGAATTATCTAATCGCAATTTAGAAGAAATGTTTGAGGGAGTGCGTATAGAAAATAGTAAAACTAAAAAAAACCCACAGGACTTTGTATTATGGAAACCGGCAAAGCAAAATGAGCCGAAAAATGTAAATTTTTCAAGCCCTTGGGGGCTTGGTAGGCCTGGATGGCATATTGAATGTTCAGCCATGAGCTATAAATATTTAGGTGAGAATTTTGATATTCATGGAGGTGGAGCAGATTTAATTTTTCCACATCATACCAATGAGATTGCACAAAGTAGATGTGCTTTTCCAAGTTCTACCTATGCCAAATATTGGATACATAATGGATTTTTAACGGTAAACGGTGAAAAAATGAGTAAATCTCTTGGTAATTTTATAACAGTAAGGGATTTAATGGATAAACAAATTCAAGGAGAAGTAGTACGATTATTTTTATTAAGTAGTCACTATAGGCGTCCACTCGATTATAATGATAAAGCTATAGATGATGCTAAAAAAACTTTAGATTATTGGTATCGAGCTATAAAAGAGATTAATGTACAAAAAGTAGATTTGCCATCTGATTTTATGCAAAGCTTATTTGATGATATGAATACTCCACTTGCCATAAAAATAATTAATGACTACGCTAAAGGTGTTTTTATTTCTAAAACTGAAGCGGAAAGAAAGTTTAATGCTTCTGCTATTATTACTTGCGCTAATTTTATTGGTCTAATGCGCAAAACTCAATATGAGTGGTTTAATAATGATATTGATAAACTTTATATAAATGAACTTATAAATAAACGTTTGAAAGCAAAAAAACAAAAAAATTGGTTGTTAGCTGATAAAATTCGTAATCAGCTATTAGAGAAAAAAATAATTCTAGAAGATAAATCTGACTGTACTACTATTTGGCGCAAAGAATAAAAGCTTGTATATTACATAATATGTCTCTATAATTTTTAGACTTATACTCTCTATTGTCATTGTAATGAGATGTTGAATGTATGAATTGAAAAAAGTATTTAGTGTTGATGTTGATCACAAAATCCAGAACAAATTTAGTACTGGATCCTGTGATCAAGTAACTGGATGACAAAATTGCTAAATGTAGCAATTAATCATCGCAATCACGATTATCTAAAGCTTAAGTAAAAATTCACACGTAAGATATATGTTAGTGCATGTATAGAGTTTTCATATTATGGCTTGATCAGGCTATAGATAATGGTATCGAAAAGATCAGTTATTTTTTGAGACTTTGGTCAAGTAACAAGATAATATACACAACATCTTACGGAGGTATAAACTAACAATTAGGAGAATTTAAAATGTCAAAAATATCACCTATTAACATTAAAGAATTATTAGATGCTGGTGTGCATTTCGGCCACAAGACTTCACGTTGGAACCCTAAAATGGCATCTTATATATATGGTGAACGTGATGATGTTCATATAATAGATTTAAGACAAAGTGCAGCTTTAATGAGTGTTGCGTTAAATGCAATATATGAAACTGTAAAAAAAGATGGGAAAATATTATTTGTAAGTACTAAAATACAGGCAAGTGATATTATAGCGGAATATGCAGAAAAATGTGGACAGTATTACGTCAATAATAGATGGCTTGGCGGTATGTTAACTAACTGGAAAACTATTGCATGTTCGATAGAAAAATTA
Organism: Rickettsia typhi str. Wilmington; assembly: GCF_000008045.1. Taxonomy (NCBI): domain Bacteria; kingdom Pseudomonadati; phylum Pseudomonadota; class Alphaproteobacteria; order Rickettsiales; family Rickettsiaceae; genus Rickettsia; species Rickettsia typhi. The sequence continues at coordinate 63,662 of NC_006142.1, read as the reverse complement.
GAAAAGCTAGAAAAAACCTTAGAAAGTGAAGAAACTCGTGTCTGCTATACTAAGAAAGAAATACTAGATATGAGTCGCAAGAAAGATAAATTACTTTTATCTCTTGCAGGTATTAGAAATCTTAATTCTAAACCGGATCTTTTAGTAGTGATTGATACTAATAAAGAGCATATCGCAATTAATGAAGCAGTTAAGCTTAATATCCCTATAGTTGCAGTAGTAGATACTAACTCTAATCCTGATAATATAAATTATCCAATTCCTGGTAATGATGATTCTATAAGATCAATAAGACTTTATTGTAGTTTATTTGCAGATGCAGCATTACAAGGACTTGAAGAATCAATGAAAGTTTCAGGAGTTGATATTGGCACTATGCAGGAGCATACAGATAAAGCTTTAACTTCTAAAACTATTTCTAAATTAAAACAAACGAAAAAATTCTCTAAAACGCAAAATATTGATGAAGAGACAAATACAGAATTTGATCAAGCATTAAGTGATGCCTGTGAAAATAAAAATTCTGATAATACATAAATGTTATTGTGTGGATATTAGTGGTATCATTGCTAGTAGTCATAAGGCTTTATGATAATTTCAAATATAAAATGCCTTAGATTATCAAATTGCGCTTTCACATCCCTTGCAATAACAATGATGTATTCTAAGCTAAATAAAGGAGAAAATTAATGTATGAGTGAAATAAATATAAGTGCTGCAGCGGTCAAAGAATTAAGAGAAAAAACCGGCGCAGGTATGATGGATTGTAAAAAAGCGTTAATAGAAACCAGTGGTAATTTTGAAGAAGCTATTGATTTTCTTCGTAAGAAAGGTTTAGCTGCTGCTGTCAAAAAATTTGGACGCATTGCTTCTGAAGGTTTAACTGCTATAAAAATTAATGGGCTTACCAGTGTAGTCATTGAAGTAAATTCTGAAACAGATTTTGTTGCTCGAAATGAGCAATTTCAGAATTTAGTTAAAGATATTGTAAATCTTGCAATAATTGCACAAAATATAGATGCACTTAAAATATCGAAAATGCAAAGCGGTAAATCAGTTGAAGAAGAGATTATAGAAAATATCGCTACAATAGGTGAAAATTTAACATTACGTCGTATGGATATATTAGAGATATCTAATGGAGCAATTGGTTCATATGTGCATAATGAAGTTGTACCTCATTTAGGGAAAATTTCTGTATTAGTAGGTCTTGAATCTAACGCAAAAGATAAAGCAAAATTAGCAGCTTTAGCGAAACAAATTGCTGTTCATGTAGCAGGAAATAATCCGCAAAGTATAGATACTTTAAGTTTGGATCAAGCACTTGTAGAACGTGAGAGAAAAGTATTTTTTGAAAAATCTAAAGAAGAAGGTAAACCTGATCATATTATAGAAAAAATGGTAGAAGGTAGAATACGTAAATTCTTCTCAGAAGTTGTATTACTTCAGCAAAATTTCTTATTTGAACCAAAACTTACAGTTGCAGAAGTAATTAAAAATGCTGAACAAGAACTTGGTGCAGAAATTAAAATTACTAAATTTATTAGATATGCTCTTGGAGAAGGTATAGAACACGAAGAAAAAAACTTTGCTGATGAAGTAGCTTCTATTACAAAGTGTTAACGTGTCGATTCTATGATTCAAAGCTATTTTTGTGTGTATATCAAATAATCATTGCGAGGAAATTACCTAAGTATTTAACGCAACAATCCAAATGCTGAATTAAAATTCTGATCTAAATTTATTTTAGGTGGATTGTTGTGAAGTTTATGACTATTCACACGTGATATTAATACAAAAATACTTTGTAAGTATTTGTTGTTGTATAGATAGAATGCAATTCTGTCATTTTGTGAGCGTGTAGTGTTAGCTAAAATACTAATATTATGATAGCTTCTATATGGTACGCAGAGTAAGACTATGCTAGTTCTAGCGCTCTCATATTTTCATAAATTTTTTGCGTTAAACTGGATTATAATATATAACATTTAAGGTTATACTATAATAAACATCTTGAATGATAAATAGTACAAGCCAGATATAATGTTGAAAAGAGCTATAACAATAGCTTAATTATTCTTACATAACCAGTATACTAATACAGTACGTCTTGCATCTATTGTGCAGCTAACTAATCTGTAGACAATAGATTCTCAATGTAATTTGATAATATTGTTTGCAGTTTCTTGAATAGTAATTGGTTTATATATTTAAAAATTTCATTTTTAAAGTAAGTATTTATTATTGCCGCGCAATCTCATCATTACATGCTTTAAATTTATATTGATGTAGTAATTATTATTTTGTAGTTGCAATATAAATTTTGCTAGAGTTTTGCCATTTTGCATCAGGATCATTATTTTAGTGCTTCCAGTACTATTAATTTACTAAAGTAGTATCTGTAGTTAATCGCTATTGTTTCATTATCTAGTTACTAGATATCACTTTACTTAGATAACTAATACTTTTATAATATAGTCATGTTACAAGTCTTTTTCTATCTTTACTTTTATTTAATGCTGTCTCATAATTGTAGCCTTTTCAGGCCCTCTTAAATATATGCATGCTGACATGCTGCTTTTCCACATTCTTCCATCTATTACTACATTAATATTCTACCATAATTATAACGTGCTTTCATATAGAAACTATGCTCTTTATCTAAACTCCTATCTGATTTAGTATGCTTATTAAATTAAAATTTAAATTTTACTTTTATTGATGAACTTTAATTATGGAAGAAATGGCTTAATGACATGTAAATATTCATCTAGGATTTTTTGGTTATGCTCAACAAATTTTAAAGCATTTTCACGATAAGCTTTAAGTTTTAGAGCATTATTTGCGTTAAGTAGAGATTTTAGTGTGTTTAGTAAATCTTCGCCATTTTTGATTTGGATGGCTGCGTTATTTTGTAATATGCCTTTAGCGATATCAGTGTTTTTACTCATATCAGGACCGAATATAATACAATTAGAGAAATATGCCGCTTCTAAAATATTATGTCCGCCTTGTTTAAAAGAACCACCGATAAAAGAAATTGTGGCTACAGAAAAAAACAATCCCATTTCACCGAACCTGTCAACTATATAAATATCGTCGCTTAATACAGGTAAATCATTTTGTGATTTAGCGGTAGCTAATAAATTATGACACTTACAATTATTGAGAATTGATTTAACTCGCTCAGGATGTCTTGGAATTAGGATAATATAGCAATCTACAAATTGCTCTTTTAGATTATTGATTATTGGTAAAATTACTTCTTCATCTTCAGGGTGAGTACTAGCAAATACCACAACTCGTCTATTGTCTAAATGTAAGCTTAATTTTGATAACTTTTCTTGATTAACTAAAAGTTTTTCATTTGCAAATTTAATATTACCTAAATTCATTGCATCTGATATACCAAGTGCATTAAATTTTTGTAAGTCACACTCACTTTGCACAATAATTTTACTAAAATTTTTTATGATAAGCTGAAAAAACTTTTTTCTTTTTAGCCAAGTTTTAAATGATTTATTAGAAATACGTGCATTAACTAGTAGCAATTTACAATGTTTTGCTCCCTCATTAATAATACAAGGCCATAATTCCGATTCTATAAAAATGCCTAAATCAGGTTTCCAATTGCTTAAAAATTTTCGAGTAAAAATAACATTATCTATAGGTAAAAATTGATGAGTGGCTATTTTAGGTAATTTAGTACTTAATATTTTAGCAGAAGTATTGGTCCAAGAAGTTATTAGAAAACGAACGTTAGGGGCTAATTTACATATATTATGTATTAATGTTAGAGAGGTCATGACTTCACCGACGCTAGCTGCATGAATCCATACTAAACTTTGTGCATAACTTCTTTCTAAAGATAATTTATACATTAGACTTGCATTTCTATGTATGTATACATAAGATGTAGCTTTGTGTTCCGTATCTACTTTAAATCCCTCTTGATTAACAGACATTTGTAAGTCTAATAAACTATTTTGCCTTTGTTTACCAATAGCAAAACGTTCTTGGATACGTCTTATATCTTCTTTACCGATTAACAAACGTATAAAAATTATGATAAAATAAACAGGTAATAATATAAAGCTTAAAATATAATATAATAACATCATTTCTTTAAGCTCTCTGTTAAGCTTTTTAATTGTTTTTCGAGATTTATATGATTTTTTACTTTATCTGCTACAAGTGCTAGAGGTGAGCCAACTATTATTTTAATGGTACCAAACGGTATTGGTATTATTAATTTATCCCAACTTTTTAATCTGAAATACCTAGAAGTAGAGCTAACTATAGGAATTAGTTTTTTGTTATATCTATAAGCAATTTCAGTAATGCCACTATTTACTTTATATACAGGTCCTTTAGGACCATCCGGTGTAACTATTATATTTGCACCTTGTGATAATTTACCTATAATATTACGTAAAGCTACAATTGAATTCTTATTAGTAGAACCAACTATAACTTGACAACCAAATTTCCCTACTATGGCGTTTAAAATTTTACCATCTAAATGTGGTGATATTAAAGCATAGATATTTCTATGTCCTGTAAACATAACGGGACTTAAGGCAAGCATATTATGCCAAAATGCAAAGATTACACCTTGTTCATTTAAAAATTTTTCCTTATTTCTGTTATCATAAAATATAAATTTCTGCCTTGAAGTAAAATAAACAAAGCGCAAATACCAATATAGTAAAATAGTAATTATGCTAAGTAAGCATTTACTATTTTTTAAAAATTTTTTAAGAGCTTTTCGCATTGTTTATTCTGCCAGAGCCATAACACAGCTTAACTGCAGTATCAATATTTATAATTGTTCATATTATTTGGTTTTTAGATACAACGCCACGGTTAAGCTGTGATATGACAATTTAGTATTATAAAGTATTACAAGCCTGCTTAATTCTAATACAAGCCTCTTTTAGCTCCTGCATAGAAGTAGCGTAAGAGATTCTAAAATATCCATCTAAGCCGAAAGCAACACCTGGTACTACAGCAACTTTTGCTTCTTCAAGTAAATATTCTGAAAAATGATTACTATTCGCAATAATTTTTCCTGATTTAGTTTTAGTGCCAAATATTTTATCACATTTAACAAATAAGTAAAATGCCCCTTCCGGCTTATAGCACTCAAAATATATTACCTTCTCCAAAATTGATAAAGCAAGATCACGTTTTTTTTGAAAATTTAAAGCATTAGGTTTTATATAATCTTGAGTGCCGTTTAACGCTTCAATAGCAGCCATTTGACTTATTGAACAAGGATTTGAAGTACTTTGTGACTGAATAACCGTCATTGCTTTAATCAATGCTTTAGAACCTGCTCCGTATCCTATACGCCAACCTGTCATAGAATAAGCTTTAGAAACTCCATTTACAGTAAATATTCTTTCTTTTAAGTCAGGGGCTATTTGGGCTAATGTATAAAATTTAAAATCATCAAAAGTAATATGCTCATAAATATCATCCGACATTATGTTCACATTAGGATATTTTCTTAAAGTTTTAGCAATATTTTCTAATTCCTTACAATTATAACCCGCGCCTGTAGGATTACTAGGGGAATTAATAATAAGCCACTTAGTTTTATCCGTAATTGAACGCTCTAAAGCTTCTACAGTTAATTTAAAATTATTTTCAATCCCGCAATTTACAAAAATAGGTGTCCCAGTGCTAAGAGCAACCATATCAGGATATGAAACCCAATATGGTACCGGAATAATTACCTCATCACCTTTATCTAAAGATGCCATAAACAAATTATATATGACTTGTTTACCACCGGTACTTACTATTATTTCATCAAGTTCGTAATCTATATTATTTTCGCGTTTAAATTTGTTTTTTATTGCTTGCTTTAAAAGAGGTATCCCATCAACATTAGTATATTTAGTGAATCCGTCTTTAATTGATGTAATCGCCACTTCCTTAATATTATCAGGCGTATCAAAATCAGGTTCACCGGCACCGAGTGCTATAATATTCACTCCTGCTTTTTTCAGTTCAAGTGTTTTCTTTACAACTGCAAGTGTTGGTGAGGGCTTTATAGAATTTAGCCTCGTAGAAATTATTGACATAATTTGAGCCCGTATTAATTAGGTTCTTAATGTCATTCATCTTAAATCCAGTAAGATAAATTGAGCTTTCAAAATCTTAAAGTCCTGGATTCTTACATACTTAGAATAACATTAATAATAAGCGATAATACAGCAATTTTAATCTCAAGAAAATTATTTTATTTAAAAATTTATCAAGATATGCTTTATTAATAGTGTAAATAATATGAATTTAGTAATTAAACTATGGTCGTGCTCAATAAAATAAAATACATAATCAAACATTATTATTTAACTATAATAAATATACCACATTTTATTAAAAATCAAATTGTAGAGTTTAGAAATTATATAAATGATTGTAAATATAAACTCTCTCATCTAGCTGAAACTAATTATCAACTTGGATTTGATCATTTATATAAGGGTAATTTAAATGATGCATTATTCAGATTTAAACTAGTTAATAAATTTTTTAAATCTAATGATTCTAAAGTATATTATCAACTTGGATTGATTTATTATTTAAAAAATAATTACAGACAAGCTACAGTATACTTAGAAAAATCTAACGAAAAGTATAAAACTATTTTTATAAATTTTTTCAAAAATTATAAGTACATTACTGAAATACCTCAAGAAATTTGGGAAAAATATCGTGATTTAATTGCTCAATATTATCCTACTATTTTTAATAACAGGAAAAATATCCATCTTCCATATAGGTTTGTTAATGAAACACTTAAGCATATATCAGATTTATCTGATAATTACTCTATTTTAGAACTTGGAAGCAATATAGGACTTGTAGGTTATGAAGTGCAAAAACGTTTTCCAGAAAATTTTACTTTAACAGGTGTAGAAATTTCTTCTTGCATGAATGATATACAAGCAACATATTATCAAAATACTAAAATTTACAATCATATATATAATATTGCTATCGATGAATTTTTAAAACAAAACTCTAGTAAATTTGATATTATTCTTAGTTTTTGCGGATTATCGTTTACTAACAATTTAATAAAATATTTTAATTTAATATACTCGTGTCTTAAACAACAAGGATATTTCGCACTTTGTTTGCCGAATGCAGTAAAGACACAATTTTCTGTAAAACGTAAAGAATTTATTTTTAACTTAAATGAAGTAAATAATTTTTTACAAAAAAATAATTTTACTATATTGACTTCAGACGAAATAATACTAGCGGAAAACAATAAATATAGTATTATTGTTTGTAAGAAAATAACATAAATTAATGAGAATTTTAATTATACTATCTATTATACTATGCTCATTTTTTGCAAGAGCTGATCTTGAATATATTGATAATGACATATATAACTATAATGGTGGCAGAAATGAAAACGGTTGTTTGGAAGTTTATGATCCATATGAAAAATTTAACCGTAAAGTATTTGCTTTTAATTCTGTATTAGATCATATAATATTACGTCCTTTAGCTGTAGGTTATAAGAATATTACTAATGATTATATAAAAGCGCGTGTTAATAGTTTTGTTAGTAACGTCTATACACCGCTTACTGCAGTAAATTATGGATTACAGTTAAATTACGATAAAACTATAAAAAGCGTGTGGCGGTTTCTTATTAATACGACGCTTGGTATAGGAGGGCTATTTGATGTTGCAAGTAAAGTAGGGTTACAGTCTGATCGTCAAACTTTTGGTAGCACCCTAGCACATTATGGTGTTGCTCCAGGTCCTTATTTAGTCTTACCGATAATAGGCAGTACTAACGCAAGAGATATGACAGATTCGGTAATTACTAATTATGCTATTAATCCATTAATGTACTATACTCATAATGATTTTGATTTAGGAATACTTGCAATTAGTAAAATAACCGATCGGTATGTTGTATTACCATTTAGTGATTATGTGATGAAGAATTCTACTGATCCTTATGTAGCTATTAGATCAGCATTGCATCGTACTCGTGAAGCATCAGTGCAATATCCTGAAAATTTTAAATGCCCTAAACCAAAGAATTAATTAAATCAAAGAGGATTATATGCAAAAAATTATTACAGGTTTGTTTTTATTAGCTATAACGTTTTCTTCTTATTCTACTGAAAAAGTACCGTCTGGTTTGCACGATTACATTACTAACTTAGTCAAGGATGCTTCTAGTATATTAAACGATAGTAAACTATCTGAGCATGTAAAAATTTCTAAAGCACGTGAATTAATGTCTCAGAACCTCGATTTTGAATGGATGGCTAAATATACATTAGGAAGAAATGGAATAAGAACTTTATCAGGTTTGCAGATTCAGGAATTTATTAAAGTTTATTCTAAATATGTTACTAAATCTTATACTGATTTAATAAAAGATTATAAAGGCGAACATCCTAAAATAGTAGGTGTTCGCCCTTTAAGTTCTACTGATTTTTTGGTTGCTATGAATATCATTAGTAATAAAGAGCAAGATCCTATTAAAGTAGAATATCTTGTACGTGAAATGAAAGGAAACGGAAAAGGTTTTTTTAAAATTTCAGATATAATTACAGAAGGTGTAAGTCTTATTGGAGCTCAACAAGATGAGTTTACTGATACTTTAAAAAATCAAGGTTTTGAGGTATTAATAAAAAAATTAGCAAATCATTCTTAAATATATAATTTTTTCATTTTGGCCTTGAAAGCATGAATATAGCATTCTTCAGTAGCGTGAAAAGCTTCAATATACTATTGTATCAAGCACTTTAAAAAACATGATCTTCATGTAAATCTTAGTAGATAGTAGTAATACGTTACAAAGCATTGAGCTATACTATTAAGCCATGTGAATTACCTATTTATAATATAATGAAGTATGTAATCATAGCACTATCAAGTTCATTATGGTCTAATTGAGTTGTTTTTTTTCTAGTAGGTGCAGCAAAAAAAGAGTCAATTGAGTAATTTTTGATACATTATTTTTGTTGTGCAAGGCAAGATAAGATCATTTTTGCTAACTTAATAGATGATTATATGTAAAGATAGGAGTATATCAAATGATATCGGTTTACACTCCAATACAATAAATATTCCTATTCTAATCTTAAACCTACATTATCACGTTTTAAAGTAGCAATTTTCATTATTAATGATCAATGAGTTACGAATTGAATTAGTAAAAACAAGAGTATAAATCAATAATTATGATATTATATCAATACTAAATGTAGTCACATTAATTGCTGACAATACTAAAACTAAAAGCAGCAAAATTTTTAAAAGAACATGTGATGCAGTTAGTGCTCTTGTAATGCATCTAGTGCTTTCCTTTTTACCATTTCTCAAAAATTATAAATTTGGTGGTAGATAAGATGTTGGTTAATGATACTCTAGAAGTATGTGACTTATCTATAAAATTTCATATAATTGTATTATAAAATGAGTATATACTATGAGCTTGTGTACCCTAGAAATAAATCTATCTGCAATAAAAAATAATTATCGTTTATTACAAGATATTTGTACAACTGCATTAGTTGGTGCTGCAGTTAAAGCTAACGGTTATGGGATTGGTGCGATGCAAATTGCTAAAGCTTTAATAGAAGAAAATTGTCAGTATTTTTTTGTAGCTACAAGCGAGGAGGGAATTAATTTACGTAAAGCACTAAATAATGATATAACTATATTAGTTCTCAATGGAGTTTTTACACATGATGCTTTAGAGCTTATTCAATATAATTTAACGCCTGTTCTAAATAATTTAAAACAAATAGAAATCTGGCAAAAATTTAGTAACTTAAAAGAAAAAATATTACCTTGTTATCTTCATTTTAATACTGGGCTTAATCGTTTTGGCTTAAACTATGATGAGATAGAACAGCTGATTAATGATCGTGATTTATTAAAAGGTTTAGATCTGCAATACATTATCAGTCATTTAGCCGCTTCTGAAGAAATGGATAATCCATATAATTTAGCACAATTGAACAGATTTAAAGATTATTTAGAATATTTTCCAAACGTTAAGGCAAGTCTTGCTAATTCCGGTGGCATATTTTTAGGGCAGGATTATCATTTTGATTTAGCAAGGCCAGGTGCGGCTTTATACGGACTTAATTCTTTAATAGAGGTTTCGTATAATCTATCTTATAAAGAGAAATTTGAAAGAAACACACCAGCACTTGCTACCACGGTATGTATAAATAAGTGTGCAGATGTTAATACCAGATTGACTTACAAAGTACCTTTAAAAGGAAGTTATCGTCTACAAAATCCTGTAACTTTAAAAGCCCCTATAATACACTTACAGAATTTGACACTAGATAGTCATATAGGTTATAATATGACTTTTACAACTAAGCGTGATAGTATAATTGCAACGTTACCACTTGGTTATGCCGATGGATTTAGTCGTAATTTTAGCAATCAAGGCGAAGTATTTATTAATAGTCGTAGCGTTCCTATAGTAGGACGTGTATCAATGGATTTGATAAATATTGATGTTACAGATCTACCACCGTCCGAGGTTTTTCTTGGACAGGAAGTAGAAATTATAGGTAATTATTGTACGCCCGATAAAATAGCGAGTATTATAGGTACTGTCGGGTATGAGGTATTGACGAGCCTTGGTAGTAGATATAAGAGAAAATATATATCGTAGATATCTTATGTAATACTGTAGCTTAACAGTGTGCCCCAGAAAAATTTAAAAGAGTCAGTATCAATGCGTTAAATGACATGAGAAATTACTGTATTTAAGCATATGTTGGAAAATGATATTAGACTCAGTAGTTACAATACTTCAAAATATACATAAATGTTATTAAATATAGCGAATTTGGTTGGTAAACATACTATAAAGTTTGCACAAAGTGTAGGCATTTTTGCTCTATTTAGTTTTATTGCCATTAGCAGTATCATAAAACCGCCTTTATATTTAAGCCTAATAATGAGACAATTATTATTTATCGGATTTCATTCGCTTCCAGTTGTTGCAATGACAACTTTCTTCTCAGGTGCAGTACTTGCATTACAAAGTTATACAGGTTTTTCACGTTTCTCTGCTGAAAATTCTATTGCAACGGTAGTAGTATTGTCACTGACTAGAGAACTTGGACCAGTTTTAGCTGGGTTAATAGTAGCTGGACGAGTTGGTGCATCAATCGCAGCTGAAATAGCGACAATGAAAGTAACAGAGCAGGTAGATGCGTTATATACTTTATCGACAGATCCTATTAAATATTTAGTTTGTCCAAGAGTAATAGCGGCTATTATTACGATGCCTTGTCTTGTTTTAATCGGTGATGTCATTGGTGTTATGGGTGGTTATTTAGTCGGAATATATAAACTGAATTTTAATAGTACAGCTTATTTAACCAGTACTTTTCAGTATTTAGAATTAATTGATGTAATTTCCGGTCTTGTGAAAGCTACTGTTTTTGGGTTTATTATTTCTATAATAAGTTGTTATAGTGGCTACTACTCAGGTAAAGGTGCTAAGGGAGTTGGGAGAGCAACTACCTCGGCAGTAGTAAACTCCTCTATTCTTATTTTAATAAGTAACTATTTAATAACTGAACTATTGTTTAAAGTTTAAATATGATGTCAACAAAGGAAGAATTTAAAATTAAAATTCGGTCATTATATAAATCATTTGCTAATCATAAGGTGTTAGATGGGATAGATTTGGATGTGAAAAAAGGCAGTTCGTTAGTTATTTTAGGCGCTTCCGGTAGCGGAAAGTCTGTTCTCATTAAAAATATAGTAGGATTAATTAAACCTGATAAAGGCCAAATTTTTATTGATAATTTAGAAATACAAGATATTTCAAATAAACTCAAATTTGAGATTATGAAAGGTGTAGGTTTTTTGTTTCAGGGTGGAGCATTATTTGACTCTTTGAATGTACGTGATAATATTACTTTTGATACTAAAAAATTATCCAAGAAAGAAAAAAATGACCTTGCAGGTGCAAAGCTTAATTCTGTTGGTTTATCTACTAGAATACTTGAGCTTTATCCTTCCGAATTATCAGGAGGAATGCAAAAAAGAGTAGCACTTGCTAGAGCTATTTGTAATACACCATCAATTTTATTTCTTGATGAACCAACAACAGGGCTTGACCCTATAATGGCAAATGTTATTAATGAATTAATTATAAAAATCCAAGAAGAATTATGTGCAACTACCATTACTATCACTCATGATATGATTAGTACCGAAAAAATAGCTAAAGAAATAGCGATGATTTATCATGGCAAAGTTCAATGGTACGGTAGCAAAGAGGAAATGCGTAATAGCGATAATCCTTATTTAAAACAATTTATAAATGGATTAACTACTGGTCCTATAGAGGTATAAAATGTTTAAGAACTTATTATTAAGTATAATAATATTTCTAGGTATAAACCAAAATGTTTATTCTATAAACTCTAGCTCTTATAAAACAGATGATATAATCAAAATAGTCATTATTCTTGGAATAGTTGCTTTAATTTTTAGTCCTGCAAAATTACGTATAATTGTTATCGGTACTATATTAGGTTTGGCTTGTGCATATTTTACTTATAAGTACATCGTACCTATTTTTATTGCTTCACTAAATGGAGCATAAAGATAAATATAATTAATTCCATACTATGATACATAGATATAATTCAAAAGAATGTGGATTTACTGTATCTAAGCCTATATTAATCATATATTATCAATGCCATTTAAAAATTAGTAAGAGAATTATTGAGCATTAGATGCTCCATGTAAGGCATTACTTACAAATTTATCATATATTTTTGGAATTAATTTCAATTTGAATTTAAAAGAAATTGCAGTATTATATTTTATCATTTGTTAATTTTATTGATTCATTTTTGTTTATAAAAATAACCATGAAAAATCTTTTTTATACACTTTAGTGTATTCATAATTTCTTAATATTACTACCTGGTTTATAGTTAGGTAGTAATATTATTTTATCTGATCGTACAATTTTTAACATATATATTTAAATGGTTAGATAGCAAATAATAAGTTTTCGTTATTAAATGTTTTTACTATAAGTTTCCAGAATTTATTCTAGAATTTTAGTGAATGACTTTGTTGATATTTTGTTAGATTACAATGTTTCTATAAAATTAGGACTTTTGATTCTAATAAATATTACTAAATAATATGTTTATGTATTTCATTTAAATGGCTATTAGGTATATTTTATTTAAATCATTATAGAGTGTAAAACTATACAAGCTATTAAAGTTAGATGTCTCATATACCTTTATATTCATATTAAGAGTAGTTATCTTGTGTTACTATTACGAATATTACCTTTGGTTTTGCACAATTTAACGCAAGCTTGTAAATAAGCTTCTCATTGTTATTAGGAAGAAAGTTTCTTATTATATCATGTGTTAAAGAATTTTCTTAAGTGAATCTACCACTACTAATACAGTTCTTTAGTTTAGTGCATTGATCATATGTAATAAAATTACAGAAATGCATTATTGAATGTTATAAGTGTTTATCTTTTCTTGATTAGTAAAACCAACTGCATGCTATTTTACACTGACTAATATACTATGAAAGCTTGCAGGGGACTTTCTCTTGTTATATTAACTTAAACTAGCTTCATTTTTTTTAACTCTGTTATTTAAAAAATAAAGCATTTTTTAGTACTTCAGATATAAAAAAACAATTATCTGTTGACACTATAGTAGTATTATTTTATATTTTTTATCTGTTGTGTATTGATCTGTTGTATATAAATGAACTTCAAAAGCTTTCGTTTTCTTTCTACAAGTAACGTATTTAAGTTTCGGTTCTTGTATTATTGAAGTTGATTTTCATATATGACTCTTAATTTATTTGAATTATATTTTTAATTTTAAGGTATTTAGCTTATGTCTCGTAAATGTGAGCTCACAGGTGTTAGTGTTTTATATGGTAATAATGTATCACATTCTCAACGTAAAACTAGAAGACGTTTTGAACCTAACTTAAGGTCTGTTAAGTTTAGAAGTGATATAACAGACGAGGTATATAGATTATCTGTTAATGCTAGATGTATTAGATCAGTAGAAAAAGCTGGAGGTTTTGATGAATATATTCTAAAAGCTAATAATGATGTTTTATCTAGTACGGCTAGAGCTATTAAGCAAAAAATCATTGATATCAAAGCGGTGGAATCATTATGAAAAACGGTATACATCCAGAATATAAAAAGCTTTTGATTAAAGTAGGCAGTAATATTTTTGAAACAATGTCTACACATCCTATAGGTGAGATTTTAATGGATGTTGATTTTAGAAAACATCCAGCATGGAATAAAGATTCAGGCAATGTAGTAAATCAATCTAATAAAAGTGTTAGTGATTTTAATAAAAGATTCTCGGGTCTTTCTTTCGATAGTAAGAAAGAAGCTAGTTAGAATAGCATTTCTATCATACTTGTTTGATTCTCTAAAACTTATAGCAATGTTTAAGCATCGTCTACTAATTTACTCTGAGAATACAGACAAATCTTTAATTCTAAAGTTATTGCGGGGTGGAGCAGTTCGGTAGCTCGTCAGGCTCATAACCTGAAGGTCGTTGGTTCAAATCCAGCCCCCGCTACCATATTAAAAATGTCATTCTAGCTTAATATAAAGTGTTCTTGAATTTTGATGATATATTGCGATAATAGCACCTATATAACTTTTTATCAATTTTATTGCAGCTATCCCAAGTGTATTATTCATTGTATTTTATTCTTTTTATATCAAGCGCACTAGATTACATAGTTTATTTTAATATTTCTAATGCTATGTGCTGAAATCCTTGTTGCGTCATACAATAGCGTATAATGCGCTTCAAATGATTATACAACACATAAAATTAAATCTAATAAACTAAATATGATTAATAATGGAAAAGCTCTAAATAATAAAAAATCAAGTGATTATAGTAAACTTTTCCGTCATCAAGCTAAATTTGTAGCTGGTGCTAATCATATAAATCAAATCCCTGATTTTTCATTACCTGAAATTGTTTTTGTTGGTAAGTCAAATGTCGGTAAATCAAGCATAATAAACACGATATGTAATAATAAAAGTCTTGCAAAAGTTTCTAATATTCCAGGACGTACTAGGCAAATCAATTTCTTTAATATTATAGATAAACTTATTATCGTTGACCTTCCAGGTTATGGTTTTGCTAATGTTCCTATATCAGTCAAAGAACAGTGGGAAGTGTTAATTACTTATTATTTACGGAATAGTCATAATTTAATGTTAGTTAATTTATTGATTGATTCAAGAAGAGGTATAAAAGAAAACGATAAGAAGGTAGCTGAGCTATTACTTGCAAATAAAAGAGAATTTCAAATTATTTTTACTAAATCCGATAAAGTTACAGATCGTAAAAACCTTAACTACGAAGCACAGAATTTTCTTGCAACTTTACACTACTCATGTAATGTTATATATGTAAGCAGTAGGAGTAAAGAAGGTACAAAAGAACTTAAAGCGAGTTTGGCAAAATGCATCAAATATCAAAGATAAATAGGTAATATAGTAGTAAGTTGCAAAATTACCTTCTACTATCATTCTTGATTATAAATTTACTGCTTTTATTGCATATGCTAGATGATTTGAGATATACTATAGTACATGATCATATTGATTTGTACAGTTTGTCTTTAATATCACAAATAGACGAACAATTTTAGTCAAAAAGTTACTAAAGTAAGCTACTATAATAATAAATGTCAACAAGCTTATTAGTAATACACTTACAATAGTATCTTGTTATGCCGTTAGTTAAAGATACTAATTTACTATAAAGTAAAAAAATCAAAATTATCTCACCGAAAATTGTAAATCATTTGTTTTAAAAGTGAGTCTATTATGATTAACACAGAAATTGTATTAAATTTGGGAATAATGTTATACTAAATTGTAGTATCATTTATCTGAAAACACATTTATTAAATGTAAACTTCATTGTAATAACAATTGTTTCTATATTAAGTGCGGAACGTTTAATATTCTATAATGAAATATTAACTTAATGGAATCAATGTTAGATGATAGTAACAATCTCATTGAAATAGGATTAATTAAGAGAGAAGTGAATGCACTTAAAAATACTAACGATTATATGTACATCTCGTGAATAGAGAAGTACCAGATTCAATATTGTCAACCATAATATTTAAAAATTAATAGAGGGTTTTATGTCAGGAACATTAGCATCTGATCTTTTATTTGTAGGTTTAACTAGACCGCCGATGATATTTGGAGTAAGTATTAAATTTGCAGCGTTAAATATGATAATGACTATGATAGTATTTATTTGGAATAACGGCATTATGATTTTATTCATTGCCGGTGCTTTGCATTTGGTAGCTTATATTATATGTTTTAAAGAGCCTAGATTTATAGAGCTATATTTAAATAAAATGTCAAGAACTAGCCAATGTCCTAATAAATTTTACTACGGAGCAAATTCGTATAATATTTGAATTTTATGTCATACTGCAATGTAATAACTGTGTCATAGAAAAAAATATATAAAATCCTGTGGTCATAGCTACAGTAGGACAATAAAAATCTAAATTTTCATCGTTGCTTAGCATGACATAAAAAAGGTATACTGATCAAATAAGTCAAAAAATAGTTAAATTAGGTGCGGTAATGAAGTTATTTAGAACTAGAACAGCTAAAGAATTAAGGTCTAAACAAGAAAGACCAACTTCGCATTTTATCCCTTATAGGTGTCATTGGGATAGTAATACTATTTTAACAAAAGATAATTCTTTATTACAAGTTATTAAAATCAATGGATTTTCTTTTGAAACTGCCGATGATGAAGATTTAGACATTAAAAAGAATATCAGAAATGCCTTGCTTAAAAATATGGCTTCTGGAAACATTGTTATGTATTTCCATACTATTAGAAGACGTAAAGCAGTAATATTTGACGATACAGAATTTACTTATGATCCTACCGTAAAAGTACCTAATGATTTTATTACTTATTTAGGTGCAGAGTGGCGTAAGAAACATGCAGGTGCTAAATCATTTTTTAATGAATTATATATTAGTATTTTATATAAGCCTGATACTGGCGGTGCTGCTATAGTTGAGTATTTTTTAAAGAAGCTTAGACAGAAATCTAATAAAACTGCTTGGGAAAATGACATGAAAGAGATGAAAGAAAATCTTCAAGAAATGTCAACGAGAGTGATTAATACATTCAGAAGTTATGGAGCAAAATTACTTGGAGTCCGTCAAACACAGTCAGGTATCTATTGTGAAATTTTAGAATTTCTTTCATCTTTAATTAATTGCGGTGATTCACCAGGACCTATAGCATTACCGCGTGGTACTATTGATGAATATTTACCAACACATAGATTATTTTTTGATTCTCGTACTATTGAAGTCAGAAGTCCTTTTGGCAAGAAATATGCTGGCATCATCAGTATACTTGAATACGGTCCTAATACTTCTGCGGGAATTTTTGATGGATTTCTACAAATGCCTTTTGAATTTGTTATGACTCAAAGCTTTGTATTTGCTAATAGAACTGTAGCAATTGGTAAAATGAAATTACAGCAAAATAGAATGATACAATCCGGTGATAAGGCGACTTCACAAATTGTTGAAATCAATACAGCACTTGATATGGCTACTAGCGGTGATATTGGTTTTGGAGATCATCATTTATCACTTTTATGTTCCGCAAAGAATATTAAAGCTTTAGAAGATATATTATCAATGGCAGCAGTTGAGCTTTCTAATTCAGGAATTCAGCCGGTGAGAGAAAAAGTGAACATGGAACCTAGCTATTGGGGTCAATTACCTGGAAATATGGATTATATAGTGCGTAAATCGACTATAAATACTCTTAATATGGCTAGCTTTGCTTCGCAACATAATTATCCACTCGGTAAAATTAGAGATAACCATTGGGGAGAATATGTCACAGTGCTTGATACAACTTCAGGTACACCGTTTTATTTTAATTTTCATGTTAGAGATGTGGGACATACTCTAATTATAGGTCCAACGGGTGCCGGTAAAACAGTGCTTATGAACTTCTTATGTGCTGAAGCACAAAAATTCAAACCTCGTATGTTCTTTTTTGATAAAGATCGCGGAGCAGAAATATTTATACGTGCTTTAAATGGAGTTTATACAGTAATTGATCCTGGTTTAAAATGCAACTTTAATCCTTTGCATCTTGAAGATACTAGTGAGAATAGAACGTTTATTTTAGAATGGCTTCGCGTACTTGTAACTTCTAACGGTGAAAGTTTAACTGCACAAGATAATAAAATCTTATCACAAGCTGTAAGTGGCAATTTTAGATTAGAAAAAAAAGACAGAAGGCTTAGTAACGTTATTGCATTCCTTGGTATTGATACACCAAATAGTTTAGCAAGTAGGATTGCAATGTGGGTTGGTAAAGGTTCACACGCTAAGATATTTGATAATGAAATAGATGATATCGATTTACAAAGAGCAAGGGTATTTGGTTTTGATATGACGGAATTACTTAAAGATCCTGTAAGTCTTGCACCGGTATTGTTATATATTTTTCATCGTATTAATATATCTTTAGATGGACAAAAAACGATGATAGTACTTGATGAAGCATGGGCTTTAATTGACAATCCAGTATTTGCGCCTAAGATCAAAGATTGGTTAAAAGTGTTGAGAAAATTAAATACTTTTGTTATATTTGCTACGCAGAGTGTAGAAGATGCTGCAAAAAGTAGTATTAGTGATACGTTGATTCAACAAACAGCCACACAGATTTTTTTACCTAATTTAAAAGCTACGGATATTTATCGTAGTGCATTTATGTTAAGTCAGCGCGAATATATTTTAATTAAAACTACCGATCCTACTACACGTTATTTTTTAATAAAACAAGGAATAGATGCCGTAGTTGCGAAAGTTAACTTAGAAGGTATGGATAATATAATTAGTGTTTTATCTGGCAGAGTTGAAACTGTAATATTGCTTGATCAAATTAGAGATAAATACGGCAATGATCCGGATAAGTGGTTACCTATATTTTATGAAGCAGTTAAAACATTATAGAACCATATTTATTATCCTGCAACCATTCAGTAGGATCTTGTCTCAAAGACTGTATCCTTGGTTCGTGTTTATAATCTATGGTATGACATCTTTACAATACTAGGTAAGTAATATAGTTATGGCATTATTCCCTCGTGGTATACTGATAGCATTAGTACTGAGCTTTGTCCTAAATTTAGGTCTAGTGACTAAAATTCATGCTAAAGATACTCTTGATAGCATTATAGATATTTTGAGTGGCTTAACTTGCGAAACACAAGGTGTAGGTGATTTAATGCGTACTGAATTTTCACATACATGTATTGTCGCTCCGTTTTTTACTTTTGCGGTAATGAATCTTGTATCTCCCGTTTTATACATGAATACATTTTTAAAGCTTAAAATAAATGACAGTGATTTATTTAACGATAGTAATTTTGGGAATTTTCCCGGAGGTCAATGTACTCGTGAAAACAGAATTGATCCTAAAAATCCAGAATTACATTTTGCTCTATGTAGTAATGCTAAATTAATTGTATCGCGTGCAAAATCAGTTACAGAATCGGCACTTGCTATTGCTAAAGCCGTCTTAACATGGAGTGATCCTTGGGATGATATAAAGCAAGCGTGGGAAAATAAAAAAAAGGAATATCATATTCCATATAGAGGTAAGCCTGGTGATGACGGTTTTGCATTTGATGTAGGCTTCCCTGTAATATATTGGAAAGTTATTCAAGATAGAGATAGAATATGTGTCTCAACAAAAGGGTTTACAGGAGATGTGCCAGTCGGCTGTAAATATATGAAAGAGCCGTTTCCAAAATCCATATATAATAGTTTTATTGATGTAGAAGATAAGAATTTTATTAAAGATTCAACAAATGACACACCTAGCGATCCTTTAGCTTTAGTTTCCTGTAGTGCTGCAGGAGATGGGTGTTATCAAAAAGCTTATAATGCTTCAAAAACTGCAATAGTCATGACTTCTCCTCTTATAGAATGTATAAGGCAAATGATTGCTAGATTACTAATTAGTAAAGATGTTTGTAGTTTTGATAATGTAGATCAAGTTGTGAATTTGGCATCAAGACAAGATAGTGCATTATTTCAGTTCCAAGTAGGCATGCATAAAATAGTTACGGCTTTTTTAACTTTATATGTTATGTTTTTTGGTTTTAAGTTATTACTTGCAGGTAAAGTGCCGCCAAAAAGTGAGTATATAAATTTTATATTGAAAATAATATTTGTAACTTATTTTTCAATAGGAATTAATATAAATCCTTCTAATGGTTCTCAGTATGATCGGTTAGATGGAATGATTCAGTGGGTGTTTCCTTTCTTACTTAACGGTATAAGCGGTTTAGCAAATTGGGTTATGAATGCTGCTCCGTCTGGTTTATGTAAATTTAATAATATTTCTTATGATAAAAGTGTTTCATATATTGCATTATGGGATGCATTAGATTGTAGAGTTGCTCATTATTTAGGACTTGATATATTATCTACTTTACTTGTAGAAAATTCGTATCGAAGCCATGATTTTTTAAATTTTGATTTCTTTAGTTTTAGTGCCCCACCATATATTTATTTAATAATTCCAGCAATAATCTCTGGTAATATGATGTTGGTATCACTTGCACTTTCTTACCCGTTACTGGTGATTTCTGTCGCTGCATTTATGGTTAATGCAACAATTATGTGTATGATATCTATAGTCATACTCGGTATTCTAGCTCCTCTTTTCGTGCCTATGTTCTTATTTGCGTATACACGAAATTATTTTGATAGCTGGGTTAAGCTGATGATTTCATTCTTGCTACAGCCTATGGTAGTAGTCACGTTTATGATTACGATGTTTGCAGTATATGATTATGGCTTTTATGGTAAATGTCAATATAAGAGCAAGTTAATTCATAATAGCATAGAAGATAAAATGCAAGGTGGTATAAAATCTAAGAGAGATGTTTTAATATTTTATATTAATAATGATTGGGATGACACATCACAATATCCTGATAAAGATTCAGTAGAGAGTTGTAAAAATAGTTTAGGGTATATGTTAAATAACCCTATTAATACAGCATTTAACTTTGCAAAAGATAATATCAGTGAAATAGTTAATAGTAAACCTGGTGAGACCACTACTGATGAATTTCTTTCTAAATTTCAGTTTTTATCAGGAGTTGTTTTGGGTCCTGGTATGTTTTTTATGTCGCCAAAAGTGCTTTTTGAGAAAATTAAAAATATTTTTCTTGCATTAATTACTGCATGTTTTACATTGTATTTAATGTATAATTTTAGTAGTCAACTAGCTGAATTTGCTGCAGATATGACAGAAGGAGTTGCGCTTAATAATGTTGCTATCAAGCCACAAGCAATATTTAAGGCAGCTATGGCAGCGCTTGCTAATGCTGGTACTGCAACTAAGGGTATAGATCAGATAGCAAGCCGTGGAGGAGGTGGAGGTGCACGTGATTTAATTGGAGCTAAAGGATTGGTAAGTGATAATATAGCTTCAAGTGGAGGTGCTGTCGGTGATAATATAGCTTCAAGTGGAGGTGCTGTCGGTGATAATATTGCTGTGAGTGGAGCTGCGTCAACACCTACAGTAACAACAACTACAGCTTCGTCTTCAATAGCAAATTCTATGACAAAAACTATAGGTGATGATGTAAGATCAGATATTGTCACTCCTCATGCTTCTACAACAGCTGTTCCACAGCATTCTAGCATTAATACTACTATTCCTACATCTGTATCACCTAATATTAAATCTACAAGTCTTAAGGAAATTATTAGAGATAATCAAGAAAATGAAAAAGAGATCGATAATACTACGCGTGCACAAGAAAAAATTAAAAGTTCAAGTAAAGTTTCAGGACTAATTGATTATAGTTTTAACTTAAAGGAACATGATAATCCAACAGGAATAAAACAGATAAGGGAAAATGCAGAGATTCGTGATAAACGTGTAGAAGTAGAGAAAGCATGGAACGAATTAGTGGCAAGTGGTGGAGGCAGAATAAGAGATCAACAAAGTGAAGAAACATCGGAGCAACGTACTAATGCAGAAAAGAAATGGAATGAATTTGTTGATAGCGGTGTAGTAACTGAAATAAGAGAAATTGATAATAGTGTCAATAATAAATTAGCTGATAAACTTGATAAATCAGAAAAATCAAAGATAGAAGAAAATAAAAATATAGAAAATAACATTAAAGTCTATAATACTAATACGTTGCCACAAGAAAAAGTCAATAATACAGATAAAAGTTCAGGACTAATTGATTATAGTTTTAACTTAAAAGAACATGATAATCCAACAGGAGTAAAACAGATAAGGGAAAATGCAGAAATTCGTGATAAACGTGTAAAAGTAGAAAAAGCATGGAATGAACTAGTCGCAAGTGGAGGTGGAAGAGTAAAAGAACAAGCAGGAGGAAAAATAACAGAACGACGTGCAAATGCAGAAAAGGTATGGGATGATTTAGTTAAAAGTGGTGTAGTAAAAGAAAAAAAAGATAATAGTTCTAATGAAAACTCTTAAAGCTTTAAAGATATTTATTATAGTTTATATATCGTCTGTAAGCTTAGAAAGCTTTGCTGGATTTGGAGAATCATGCTCTAATTTACCGATTACTTCAGATGGGTATTTAGAAACATACACGGCATATGGGTATATAATTCGTAGTATTGATATGAAAGATCCGAGAGGTAATTGTAACCCATATACGTCTAGTATAACGTTTTGTTTTAAAAATGTAGAAGGTAGCACTAGTCCTTGTACCATATATACTTTAAATGAAGGTGATGCTAGGAAGATTAGTGATTTAAGTACTGATAATAATCCTAATCTTGGTGCAAATACTGTATTAAAGAATATCGTTTTAACAGTTAAAAAATTTGGTAATGATCTATGTTTAGCTATGCCTACATCAAGGGGACCTATGCCAGTAGCATGTAAATCTTTGAATGCTACTCCTGCTCCCACTAATCCTAAGTATGAGAATTGTAATATAGGCAAAAGCTGTTATACAGGAGCAAATTATAGTCAATCATTAATTAATTTTTCTGGTCTTGCAGTTCAGTGTTTAAGTGAAACCCTTAATAAAATATTTTTTACAGGAAATAGTTGTAGTTCTCAAGATCAAAATTCTAGAATAACTCATCTTGCCGCTTTTTCTACATTTCAAGGTTATTTAAAGAGAATTATAGGTGCGGCATTAATTCTTTATACTATGTTTTTTGCCTTTAATATGGCTCTTAATAAGGAATATGCAACTACTGAAAAAATAACTCTTTTTATAATAAAATTCTTATTTGTTGTATATTTTTCGATCGGTCTTGAACCTTTAAATTTTAGTGGTGGTCAGACAGTAAAAGAAAACGGTATGTTAAAATATGGACTGCCTCTTTTGACTGGGGCAGCACCTGATTTTGCAGAAATGATCTTTAATGCGGCAGGTTCTAGAGGGTTATGTCAGTTTGATAATTCAAAGTATAAGGACGGTTATAAATTTTATGGTTTATGGGATGCGATTGATTGCCGTATAGGTTATTATCTTGGTTTGGATTTACTTTATAATATTGATAAAAATGGAATTTTAGGGCATTCAGTCGGTAATGGTCCTGGCGGTAATAATAAACCTATACCTAATTTTGATCCTGATAGCAAAAAAGATAGACCACACGATTTAAGTAAAGCAGGAGCACTGAGATTTTTTACTGTTATGTTTGGATTTTTGATGTCTGGACACATTATTATACTTGTGGCAGGTATAGCATTTTCTGTAATATTTTTATCTATACTTTTGTATTTTATTACACATTATTTAGTTTGTATGATTACCATTTACGTTATGACATATATTTCGCCTATATTCATTCCTATGGTTTTATTTACTCGTACAAAAGCTTATTTTGACGGGTGGGTAAAAGTATGTATTTCATGTGCATTACAACCTGCAGTAGTAGCAGGTTTTATAGCTCTATTAATAACTATGTATGATTCTGCAATATTTAAAAATTGTGAATTCTTAAGATATGATTATGAAAAAGGTGATATTAGATTTAGTACTTTTGAGTTAAGGCTCCCTAGCATTGATGCAGATAAATGTCAAGAAAGCTTTGGGTATAAAATGTTAAAATATTATGCAGGTGAAGGTTGGGAAGAACATTTATTGATACTCTTTCCAATAAAATCAATTGTTCGAGATGTTGTATCTATTTTAGCAGAACTTTTGTGTGTATTAGTATTTTCGGTTATTTTTTATTACTTCTCTAAATCTATAGGACGCTTTGCTGCTGATTTAACTAATGGTCCTAATATGGATGCAGTAACGGCGAGTCCAACTAAAATTGTTGATTTAGTAAAAAAAGGAGCAGCATTCCTGCAGGATGCTTCTTCAGTACATGCACAAGGTAAGTCACCTGTGGAAGATAAGCCAGATATTGGTAGTAAGCGTAAAGATGGAGTGCAACAAGGTGAAGATTCTGAAAACAGTTCTGGAGGAGAGTTAGCTGATTTAGCAAGCGGTTCTGGTGGAGGCAAATTATAGAATATGCAGAGTAACTTATTAAAAGTTTTAGGAGTACTCGCTATAGTAGCAACATTAGTTTGCTTTATTTTTGCAGCACTTGGTATGATAGGAGCAGTAAGAATCGGTAACGGCTGTTACATGAGATATTCTAAAGACGGCAATGGAGGTGCGGATTCAATAACCAATACTATAACCCTTAATGCTAATGCTAATTATTTCAATATTTCTAAGATGTTGCCTGATGGCACTACTAAGCTTATACCAGATCCTAATCGTTACGGTGAATGGTTAAATACTCAGGTACTAGTAGAAAAAAATCAACAGGTAAATTTACAAGTGGTCGGTCAAGTTAGTTTATGTTTGGCTTATTTACCAAAAAATAATTTACAATTTACTGAACGTACAAGACCTGGTAAATCGAATCTAGACGATAGCAATCAGATGATTCCAATTCCACGTGTTCAAGATGCAAATAGCCCACCCGTTTCTCTAATAATGGATGCAAAAAATAATGAATGGCGTAATATTGCTGAATTATACGCTAATGATAAAGTTTTAGTTTCTGTATCTCCTAATTTTGCTAATACTGATGCAACAGTTGATGACGTTTTTAAAGGTGTGAAGGTTACAAAAGATTGTACACAAGGAAAAACTTCTTACTATCCGATTTGTGGGAAATATTCTATTTATTCCGGTAAATATGTTACTGCTTGTGAACTGAAGCAAAATTATTGGAAAGGTAATGTGCATCGTGAAGAATGTTATTGTGTTTTTGGATGTATTTATCAAGAAGAAAATGAACAGTGGATATGCGATGCTGCTAATTCTGCTTCTCATTGTTGTACTAGTTTAGTTTGTGACTCCTTACCTGCTTGGATCAATCACTATAGTAATATGCCGGAAGCTTATAAAGATGATGGCAGTTTTACATTTAGTTGGTCAGATAAGAGCGGTAATTTATTAATCGATTATCAGGATCTTCAATGTTCTAATAATGTTCAGATCCCTCCAAACGGTGAATGTCCTGATATTGTTGATAATCGTAATCCTAAAGATAAAGATTATATAGGAGGGGTACATTGTACCTCAGGAATATGTAAAGACGGAGATTTTCAAAAAAATCGGAAATTTTGGTATACAGCAGATGGTAAAGGCGGAAAAGGTCCAACCGGATTGATATATCAAATGAATAATACTGGTTCTGTAAGTCAAGCTCTACCTTCTAATCTAGAATTTGCTAAGTTTGTTCCAGAGACAGAACAACCACCTGAATATAAAGATAAAAACGGTAAATATTTATATAAAGTTATATATAATATACCTTTTAACAGTAATATTGAAAAAAGTTATTTACAATATAGGCTTTGGTCGCCTACATCACAAGATTCTAGTAAGAATACGGGAGGATATGTTTTAAATATTAAACAGACTAAGTGTTATAGAGAGAATGGTAATAGTTTTAAAGATATTTTTGATGATCGTGGACGAGTACAATACATAATAGTACAGTCTTCAGAAAATCCGAATACTAGCGGTAAAACTTATGCACCTCAAGGAATTAATGTTGATAGTGATGGTAAATCTCACTTTAACGCGAATGAGGCTGGTTACATATGGATGAAAATCTTAAATGATCCTAGTAATAATTTAAAGGACTATAAAGATAGTGAAGGGAGCTATAAAGTGCATTTCTCAACATCATTAAAAGTAGGCAGTTTTACTATTAAAGTAATGAATCCATTACTTCAGTTATTTAAAACTAAAGTTCAAGGTGCAGCTACTTCTATTTTCAAAAATATGGTATGTTATAAATCTACTGATAATACATCCTGTACTAACTTTTTTACCTATATTAAAGCAATTTTAATCCTATATGTGATGACTTACGGAGCAATGTTCTTGCTTGGTTTTGCTAAGATCAATCAAAAAGAGCTAGTAATTAGAATAGCAAAAATTGGAATGGTTAGCGGACTTATAAATGGTAATACTTTTGAATTTTTCAATAACTATCTTTTTGATGCAATTACTAATTTTTCAGACTCAATTATTGCTAATATGAGTGGATATAGTTTATTTACTTCTACTAATACTATTTCCAATCCTTTTATGTTTTTAGATGCAATAATGAGTAAAATATTTTTTAGTCAAACCTTTATTGCGCAATTACTTTCACTTCTTTCCCTTGGACTTAGCGGTATTATATATTTTATAATTACTTTTATTGCTGTTTGTATAGTCATTATTACGACACTTAGAGCTATTGCCGTTTATATTATGGCATTTATGGCGACTTGCATATTAATCGGTATAGCACCTTTATTTATTAGTTTTTTATTATTTGATTTTACTAGATATTTATTTGATAATTGGGTAAGATTTACGATCCGCTATATGATAGAACCGGTAGTTATGATGGCAGGTATTATCGTATTAACTCAACTATTTACAATTTATCTAGATTTTGTTTTAGGTTATAGCGTTTGTTGGAAATGTACTTTACCGATCAAAATTCCATTTATTGGCACTATTTTGCCTATTGCATTGCTAAATGTACCTATCTTCTGTATTAATTGGTTTGCACCTTGGGGAATGGACTATATGTCAGGTATGATGGGAGTAAATATGCAAAATATTGTAGCTTTAGTTATTATTGCTTATGGTATGTATGGTTATGTCGAATTTTCAGGTCGAATGGTAGCAAAATTAACTAGTGCTGCAGGACCTTCTGCTACTCAAATTGGTGATAGAATGTCTCATGATGCTGGACAAAAAACATTAAGTCAAATAGGAATGGATTATAGAACAAGAAAAGGTATTACCAGCAGAGCAAAATCAAGATTAAAACAACGCAATAGGACATTAGAACATGCTGAGCAAAATAGCAAAAAATACATGAAAAAAATTGGTGAGAATACAAATGAAGGAACACTAAAATAAATTGTAAAGTGTAAAACATTATGAATTAAGCAACTGAATATGTCAGTCGTATTAAATAATCAAAAACTCCTTAAATGACATAAGTACAATTACTTACGTCATTTCCTCGTAATAAAAAAATAAAAACCACGGAATTACGTGTTTGATGACAATTTAAAATTATGAAAATTCTTAAGAGTTTAGTTTTATTAGTTTTGTTTATTGTAATGCCAGCTAAAGCTCATGATACTTTTTCATGGATGTCAACTAGTTTTAGTGGATTAAAAGGCTTATTCGGTTGTTTAGAAGTACCTGAATTTACAAGTTTTCAAGAAAGTAATATAGGAATTAATTTATCTAAAGCAGGGACTTGGCAATCAACAGGTCATACTGTTGAGAAAGGTAAATTGTTAAAAATAAATTGGTCTATTGCAGGTGTTACTACTGAACCTAGAAAATATCTAGTATTATATAGAATTGATCCAAGATTTAGTACACCTCAAGTTTTTATTAAAACTTATAATTATTCGAAATTACAATTTGAAGCTTTAGGATTCCCTCGTTTTGTTACGAACAGTAACAGTTCAATACCTGGAGCTATACCACCCGATAAAGAGCTTGATGCACTTTCATTTACTAAAATGTCTGATTCTATAAAATATTATGCTAGAAATAATGTAAAAATTGAAGTTAAGGCTGGTGATGTAGTAAATATTAGTTTAGTTAGTAAAGATAATTTTTTTACTTCTAATACTCTAGATAATATTTTAACAGAAGAACTTGATAGTTCAATATTTGCTGCTTCTGCACTTTATACTCAAAGTAACCTTGGAAATTTTGATAATAGAATAATTTATGCATCTGCAAAAGAGGTATGTGATATTATAGATCCTTCAAGAGATCCTAATAAACCAAGTGGATGTAGCGGTACTGGTGCAACTACAAAATATAAAAGTATAAATAGTAATGAAGCATTAGTTGGCAAACCTATGATGATTGGGGCGGTACATAATTTCATGGGATTAATTAATTCTTGCCCTGAGCACTCCGGTATAAATACTAGACCTGCTTGCTATTATGATCAAGGTAGAGGGATGATAATTAAAGTAGGGGGACAGGTTATTAAGGGACGAGATCAGAGTTTTGTAAAATCAGGCAGAAATAGCTTTATATATTATCAAGCGACTAGGAATGGTATTATGGATTTTACTAGTGATTGGCAAGTTAATAATATGTTTAGTAATTCAGTTTTAATGAGTGATTGGATTAGACGTTTTTTAAATTATCCTAGTTTTATAGATTATATCAATAAGAATGATTGGTCAGCTAATTTTTTATATTTTGGTCGTTATTCGATGATTGTTGAAATAGGTAATGGGGCTAATTCAATTAGTTCTGATGTCCAACAAAATATAAATTTAGAATATTTAATAACATATGATGGTACATTACCTGATCCATCTATTCGTGGTACACCGGTAGATTATAATTTTTCAGCTGATGCACCGAAAGATGGCTATTTATGGTTAAGGGTAGTAAATCCTAATAGTAATATACAAGGTGTGGTTAGTGTAAATTATGCTAATTACACTGGTACAACTTGGTTTTCTGATATAGTATATAATGGGGCTATTAAACCTATTACGGATCAGTTTAGAACTTTTAGTAAAAATTTTTATATTAAGTTAATTAAAAATTCTGCAGTACAGAATATAGCTAAAGGTTCATTAACTCTTTATGTGATTATATTTGGTCTCATGTTTGTTGCAGGAACATTAAAATTAACTGCTATAGAAGTAATAACACGTATATGTAAAATAGCTATAGTCGCTTTTTTAATCCGAGAAGAAAGTTGGAGTTTCTTTAATACGTACTTCTTTAGTGTATTTACTGATGGTATTGATTTCTTTATAACTAACGTAGTAGGTGCTACAAGTTCTAGATCTAATATTTTTGGTTTTATTGATCCTATATTTGATAAATATACTAACGGTAGAATTTGGGGATTACTGTTTATTGAATTATTACAAATACATAATGGTTTAGCATTTATCGCTATTATAACAATTTATTCACTTATTACTTATTTTCGAGCTATTTTAGAAGTGATAATAGGTTATATTATTGCATTCATAGGTGTAACAGTTATGATTTCATTAGCACCATTTTTTATAATATTAATGTTATTTGAAAAAACTAAAAGTTTATTTGATAATTGGATATCAACATTGTTGAGTTATGTGGTGCAACCAACAATATTATTAATTTTCTTTTTATTGATAGATCAGGTTTTATCGGAGCAACTTTTAAAAGTGGTAGTTAGAGCTTGTTGGGATACTCTTATACCGATAAAAATAGGGCTTGATTTAACAAATCTTAGTATTCCTATCAATTTCTCTTTTACATTACCGTTTTTACCAGGCATACCTTTTTATGTACCTGATGTTCCAGAAATTAATAGATCGAATATTTTTAATAACAATACTAATACTTTCTTAGTATTGTTTACTACGGCTTTATTATTTTATGTATATTGCTTGATGTCATATGGCTTAGTAACCTTTGTTAATATAGTAGTTGGTATGCTTACAAATGTTACACCAGCACGAATATCAGGAAATTATCAAGCGCGTTCTGATCCTGTAGGGGCCGTGATGCAAGATATAGGTTCGGTAACAACACCGATTAAAAATGCTTCAATGGTCCCAGCTAGAATATTTAAAGACAAGATAATTGATCAAAATTATAAAGCTAAAAAATTGGAAGGAGGTGTTGAATTTACAAATAAATTCTTTGCCAAGCGTAATGATGTAACGAAGAAAGAGGAAGGAGTGAGGGAATAATATATCACGTGGAAGCTAAAATCTAGGTTTTCAGTCTTATCACGTGACTTGACCTCAGGATGCAATTATATGATATTAAAATTTTTATGGAACCCGCGATTAAATCGCGTAATAGCGAGTTAAAATGAAAAGAAATATTTTTATTAAATTA
Organism: Rickettsia typhi str. Wilmington; assembly: GCF_000008045.1. Taxonomy (NCBI): domain Bacteria; kingdom Pseudomonadati; phylum Pseudomonadota; class Alphaproteobacteria; order Rickettsiales; family Rickettsiaceae; genus Rickettsia; species Rickettsia typhi. Next base: position 33,116 of record NC_006142.1, on the reverse strand, counting down.
TTAATATCACTATTGTTGCTTTCTAGTTGTACAGGCGATACTTGTATTGATCCTGATGATTTCGGTTTCATCAAATTCAATGTCTCTTCTAGATATAATCCGGAAGAAATTACTTCAAGACATGAAGGTGATCAAGTTGCACCATGGCGTGATAGTGCTTATAAAGTAAACGGTTATCCTTTAACCATTATGGTAAGACCGTGGAATTATATACTTGGCGATAAAAATACCTCAGGTCAGTTATCTGCATGGTGTCCATGGTATGGTCAAAAAAATAACACAACTACTTTGGCTCCTTTTTGCATTAAACTACAACCATGTACTTTCTGGGATAATACTAGACTTGATATGTGTACTCCTAATCCAGAAAATCGTAATGATGCAATGATTAGTAATCCTCCATGTATAATGACAGATGGTGTGGGGCTTTATTTTCTTATTGCAGCTAAAAATACTGATCCTAATATTTCACCTGATTCACAGCGTAAACCACAAGGTATAACAAGACATTTAGGAGAACTTACTTCAAGTGTAGGCTATGAATTCTATAGTATTAGTAGTACAGGACAACTCTTGAAAGCAGGTGGAATAAATTATCAATATAATGGTGAGGATAAGTCAAAATATGCTCAATCTCCTCTTTATTTTAAGATTATAGATAAATTTTATGATGATAATAGTGGACAGTATAGATTAGTAATAAAGTCTGGGGTTAGTGATACAAGACCAGATCCGCTACAATTTTTAACAGATTTAATAAAAGACGTATTATTTGGTAAAAATGGAATTATAAAGAAAACTTATCAACAAATAGTTGATACACCAGGTTATAGGATAAGTGTCTCAGCTATTTTAACTCTATATATAATGTTTACAGGTTTATCATTTTTAATAGGTAATATAAATCTTACTCATGTTGAACTTATAATTAGAATCTTTAAAATTAGTATCATTTCAATATTATTAAGTTCGGATAAAGCTTGGACATTTTTTCATGATTATTTATTCGTATTTTTTATTGATGGTGTGCAGCAAATATTGCAAATAATTAATGAAGCTGCAGCTACTGGTCCAGGTTCTCAAAGTTTGCTTGGGTTACTTATTTCTACTCAAACTTTATCTAAATTATTTTCTTTACTGTTTGTTGATTGGCTCGGTTTTATATATATCATTCTATATTTAATAGCATTATATTTTATTTTTTTTCTTATATTTAAAGCTACTATTATATATCTAACAGCGCTTATCACTATTGGTATGATGATAATTATGGGACCGATATTTATTTGTTTCATGTTGTTTAATATAACTCGTTCGTTATTTGAGAATTGGTTAAGACAATTAATATCATATGCATTACAGCCTATAATTTTATTTGCTGGTATCGCTTTTATTTCAATGATCATCAGAACTGAAATATATTCAACACTTGGTTTTGGAGTATGTAAACATGATTTTCCTAATTTAGGTCCGATCAATGAAATATTCGGTAGCTTCCTTGAGGATATAGATCCGAGTCTTAGTAATTCGATATTTTATTGGTGGTTCCCTGTGCCAATGAAAGGTGGTATAAATAATTTTCACAAAGCAAAGATATTAGTACCTAACGATCATATAGTAGTAGATGATTCTTGTAAGAATAACCATGATAAATGTAAGCATTGTGCTGCGTATGAGTGTATAGATGAACGTTATATTGAATTACCGTTTTTAGATTTAGTTAAAGATTCCACAAGGATTAATAATTTTATAAATGGTAAATTTGTTCAACTTGATGGGATATTACTAATTTTTGTTTCCATTTATTTATTAAGTAAATTTAATGATACTGCTATATCTACGGCACAATTTATTGCAGGTACTTCAGGTAATTTAACAGATATACAAAAAGTTAATCAACAATCTTATGAATCTGTATCGCAGCAAATCAACAGACCGTTAAATTATGTTGCTAAGACTATAAGTACACCTGTAACTAGTCGTATAAGTGCAGGGACAGCACAGGCTAATATGTTCTTTGCTGAGAAATTTGAAAATATGATGATGAGGAGGCTTGAAAAACAAGCGCTCAGCTCTTCAGCAAATAAAGTTGTACAAAATGAGGTTAAAAGAAAATATGGTATAGATTCTAAAGATGTAAACATGAATGCCATTAAGGATTATGAAGATGGTATTTCAAGATTATTAAATAATTTACCTAAAGGGAATGAATTAAAAGTAAAAGAATTATCGCAAATGAAATTTACTCAACTCCGAGATAAAATTTCTGCAAACAAATATGATGTACAAGATTACACTACTTTAAGTACAGAACAAAAAACAGAACTTGATAAGTTATTAAAAGATGCTAACTTACGTGTGCTTGCTAGCGATGCAAATTTTACTAAAGATTATCAAGAAGCTTATAAGCATGCTCACCAAGAAATGTCAGGGCGAGGTATTGGGCTGTTTGGTAAGAACATAGGAGTGCTTAGAAGTTGGCAAGAGATGGAGCATAGTATTAATGTCAAACGTAAATTAAAAGAAGAAAAACGTATAGGTATAGGCGAAAAAATATATGCAGGTTATACAGGAATAAAAAGAGCAGCTTTAACTACAATAGTAGGTAAAGATTTACGTGATGCTTATGAAGGTAATCTAACCAGTGCTGAATGGCATGATTTTGAATATAACGACCCAAGATTGAGAACTTATAGTGAAAAATTAAAAGATGATGAAAAAGCACGAGAACGTGAAAAGTTACGAATGCATATTAATAAAGAAACACTAGCTGTCCAAGCAGATATATTATCACCGGAATATCTAGTAAAGCTAGAAAAAGCAGGTAGAAAAAGTGATGTTGAATATTATCAAGAATTAGCTCAAAGACAGCTTATTTATGACGTGCATAGTAAGTTATTTGAGGAAGGTGAACCTGTAATGATGGGTGATAGATTTATGCGTGAAAAAGCTACTGATTCTCAGATGCGTGATATGATAGATAACGCTCATAAAAAATATGTAGAATTGATAGATGTAGATCGATACACTCGTCGTCAAGAGTATTATGATATTATCTATGAAAAAGCTAAAGAAAATTTAGAACAAACTTATAAAGAAGTTCAAGATCATTTCAAAAGAGATAATATAAGCATTGAAGAAATGCCGGCATTAATCGCACAAAAAGTTAAAGATACAAATGCAGGATCTGAAATAGACAAAAAAATTACTGAAGAGCTCAATAATTTTAATGCTGATGTTAAAAATTATGAATATAGTACCGCAGTGTTAAATAAAATAGAGGATAGAAAGCAAACTATTACGGATGTAGTAAATGTTCAGATTGATAAGATTAACAAATATAGAGAAAATGCTAAAATGGAGCAATATGTAAAACCAATATTAAATGAAGGAAGAAAACTAAGGACATTAGAAGATCATTTTAAAAATATGAAGTAGTATATGTTTTTATGTATAACTAATAATTTTTTTAAAAGTGATTATAATATAATAGGATAACAAAAAATGTTTATCAATCAAACTGAAAGAAGTTTTTAAAGAATTTAGCTTTAAAATTAATAATGAATGATTTTTCTGAAAGGAGAAAAAATTTGCTGTCTTATTTGAAATTATAGTATAGTAGCATTTTTATAAAGGTAATGTAAAGTGATCTTCTATAATTCTGTATCTTATCCTTTATTAGGATACAAGTAACTGGATGATATTGAATAGATCTGTTGTGGTAATACAACTTACCTACAAAGTGTTATTAAAGAACTGCTTCAATTTTTCCTTGATTAACTAACTTATATATTATCTAATTAAGTTGATTAATTGATTCAGGTATTTATGAAAAAACAACATATAATAAATGAGACTTTTTTAGATGAAATTCTAGCTCAGAAATTAGGTACTACTTATATTCCTCCAACAGGAATCAAAGATGCTGACTTTGAGCAAGCAGCAAAGCATTTCATTAATCTACTACTGAGAGCAGATGGCTTAAAGCCCATTAAAACAGCTGTAGTACATCCAATCGATAAAGAATCACTACTCGGTGCAGTTAGAGCAGCACAATTTAATGTAATAAAACCAGTTTTGATTGGCCCACAACATAAAATTGAATCAGTCGCAAAAGTTAATGATGTTGATCTTGAGAATTATCAAGTAATTAACGCTGAGCATAGTCATGAAGCGGCAAAAAAAGCAGTAGAACTCGCTAAGAAAAGAGAAGTTTCTGCTATTATGAAAGGAGCCCTACATACTGATGAGCTTATGTCTGCAGTAGTTTATAAGGAGAATGGCCTACGTACTGAACGTCGTATAAGTCATGCTTTCTTAATGGCAGTTGCTACCTTTCCAAAACCGTTCATTATTACCGATGCTGCTATTAATATTCGTCCTACTTTGGAAGATAAGCGTGATATAGTACAGAATGCTATTGATTTAATGCATATGATAAAAGAAGATAAGCAGGTTAGAGTTGCAGTATTATCAGCAGTTGAGACAGTTACCTCTGCAATTCCTACAACCCTTGATGCTGCAGCTTTATCAAAAATGGCAGATCGAGGACAAATTATGAATGCTATAGTTGATGGACCACTTGCGTTTGATAATGCTATATCTTTATTTGCTGCAGAAGCGAAAGGTATTAACTCTCCAGTTTCAGGAAATGCAGATATATTAGTAGCCCCTGATCTTGAATCAGGTAATTTGCTTGCAAAGCAACTAAAATATTTGGGTCAAGCGGTTATGGCAGGGATAGTTCTTGGAGCACGTGTACCGATTATTTTAACAAGTAGAGCTGATCCAATTGATATGCGTGTTATTTCATGTGTACTTGCATCATTTATCTATAATCAAACTAAGGCAAAGCTGCATATTCAAGCAAGTCAATAATATGAAAGATGTGATTTTAATAGCTAATGCTGGTTCGTCTAGTTTAAAAATTTCTATTTTTGGAATTCAGAATAAAAAAGTTAAGGATAAGATTTATAATATTTTTTTAGAAAAAAATAATAATAAAATATTATTTTATATAAATCAAAAACAGGAATCTGCTATTAGCATTAAAGACAATGCTATTGAAATGATGATTAATCTTTTTGAAGAATGGTGGACAAAACAAAGTGCTCTCAATTTAATTGCAACCGGTCACCGTATTGTGCATGGTGGGAAAAATTTTAATAAACCAGTTATTGTTAATGAAAAAATTATTAAAGAGTTAAGAGTATTAATACCTCTAAGCCCATTGCATCAACCTTATAATTTGCAGGTACTGGATTTATTCTTTCAAAAATATAAAGACATATCACATATAATATGCTTTGATACGTCATTTCATTATACTAATCCTCCTATTACAAAAGCTTTTGGTTTACCGAAACAATATTATGATAAGGGGATAATGCGTTATGGTTTTCACGGGTTATCATATCAATATGTTAGTAGCCATTTTAAAGAAATTACAATGGAAGATTTACCTACAAAGACTATAATAGCTCACTTAGGCAGTGGTAGTAGTCTATGTGCTATTAAAAATGGTCTTAGTCTAACAAGTTCTATGGGTTTTAGCGTACTTGATGGTGTTATGATGGCTACAAGGACTGGTAACCTTGATCCCGGAGTAGTATTATATCTTATCAATCATGAGAAAATGACTATGAAAGAAATAACTGAGTTATTATATAAGAAATCGGGACTACTAGGTATATCTGGTGAAAGCTCTGATATGCGTACTTTGATTACAAATAACTCACATGATTCTAAGTTTGCAGTCGAGTTGTTCGTGTATCGTATTGTACTTGAAATAGGTAAGTTAATTGCTGCACTTGAGGGTATTGATTGTATAATTTTTACTGCTGGTATTGGACAGAATTCAGCTGTAATACGTGAGATGATTAGCGGGAAACTTTCATGGCTCGGTATTAAAATAGATTATGGAAAAAACCAAAAAAACGAGCATCGAATAAGTACTAAAGGAAGTAAGGTTAAAGTTTTTGTGGTGCCAACAAACGAAGAACTAATCATCGCTGAGGAAGTGATGAAGTTTTTATAACTTAAAATTACTTATATCTCTAGTTTCTTTATCCTAGTTTTAGTTTCTTTATCAACTTTTTCTGATACAAAAAAAAGATAACAGAAAAATAAATAAAGGCTTTAAAAAGACGAGAAATCCATATATTGATAAAATAAAGATTCTAGAGTATGTTTATTCAGCGATACTAAGAAGTATATTTACGATGGTATTAAAAAGCAGCAAGTAAAAGCAGTTAGTATTAGTAGATAAAGGATTGTTATCAGAAAATAGGATTGCAAAAGTTTCAAAGCAATCCACATTAATGAAATGCGTTTACAAAAAGTTAAAAATTTAAGAGTAACAGCTACTGCAAAATAAATATACTTATGAAGTGTAGTCAATAATTTAATTATAATTTGATTGCATTAATTAGTACTGACTAGTATTTTAAGCATATGTCTATCCTTCACGTTACAATCTTAACCGTTTTTCCTGAAATGTTCCCTGGCACCCTTGGATACTCTTTAGCAGGTCAAGCACTGCATAATAATATTTGGTCATATGATATTATCAATATTCGGGATTTTGGTTTAACTAAGCATAAAAATGTTGATGATAAAGCTTACGGTGGCGGTGACGGTCTGATAATGCGTCCTGATGTACTTGGTAATGTTATAGAATATGCTTTGTCATTAAATCATAATACCAAAATTTATTATCCTTCACCTCGTGGTAGTGTTTTTACACAAAGCTTTGCTAAAGAGATGTTAAAAAATAAAAACATCATATTCTTATGTGGACGTTATGAAGGGATTGACGAACGTGTAATTGCAGAGTATAATGTTAAAGAAATTAGTGTAGGTGACTACATTTTATCTGGTGGAGAAATACCAACACTCACCATTCTTGATTGCTTAATTAGACTACTACCAGGTGTATTAATTAACCAAAATACCTTATCTTCTGAGTCTTTTGAAAAAGATGGCGAATTTCAGGGCGGACTTGAATGCGATCTCTATACAAGACCTAAAATTTGGCATGGTCGAGCTGTTCCGAGTATTTTGTTATCCGGTAACCGCAAACTAATTAATAATTGGCGGAAAGAGCAATCACGTATGATTACTAAATTACGGCGTCCCGAGTTACTTAAAGATTTATAGAGTTAAGGAGTTAAAAATGAATATTATTGATAACTTTGAACAAGAAAATATTTCAAAGCTTACTGCAAATAAAAAAATTCCTGATTTTGAAGCAGGCGATACAGTGAAGGTAACTGTTAAAATTATTGATAAAGCGATTGAGAAAGATGGTAAAGAGAAATTAACAGAAAGGTTTCAAGCTTATGAAGGTGTAGTAATTGCCAAAAGAAATCGTGGTATTACCTCATCTTTCTTAGTACGTAAAATCAGTCATGGTGAAGGTGTAGAAAGACGTTTTATGACTTATTCGCCTATTGTACACTCTATTGATGTAGTAAAATACGGGGTAGTGCGTCGTGCTAAACTTTATTATTTAAGGCATAGAAATGGTAAGGCTGCTAGAATTAGAGAGAGACACATCACTAGTGCTAAACCTAAGGCAGTAAAGTCTTAAATATACTGTATTTTACCTTAATAATTAGGATATAAAATATGAAACTAGGTTATCAAACTAGTGAGTAATTAGGTAAATTTTAGGTTCTGGCTTCTATAGAATATGTAATAGGTAGCTTATAACTCCACTTTATAATAACGTATCTCAAATCCCTAAGGTACCTCTATAAAGTTCAAGCATAGCATCCTGTTCTGCAAGTTTATTTTTATCCAATTTCTTCAGTTTTAAGATAGCTTTCATAGCTTTAACATCAAAACCATGCGAAGCAGCATCTTGGAAAATATCTTTTACTTCTTGAGCTAAATCAGATTTTTCTTCTTCCAATCTTTCTATTTTACTTATATATTGCTCTAATTGTTCTTTTACTACTACTGCTGACATAAAAAAACGTTTAACCTTTTTGAATTTACTATATAATACAAATATAACTTTTATTCAACATAAATTATAATAATGCAAATTTATCCTTTAAGGTTTGTACCAAATAAAATCAATTTTGATTTTATGAATTTTAAAAAAGTAAGTTATAGTTTCTCAATTATTTTATCACTTATTAGCTTAATTTGGATCGGGATATATAAGTTTAATTTCGGTATTGATTTTGTAGGAGGTATAGTTATTGAAGTAAGACTTGATAGAGCACCTGATTTGCCAAAAATGCGAGCTGTTTTAAGTGCACTTGGAATAGGTGAGGTGGTCTTACAAAATTTTGAGAGTGAACATGATTTATCGATTAGATTTGGTAGTAGTAGTGAAGAAAATCTCATGAAAAATATTGACATAATTAAGACATCTTTGCGAAATAATTTTCCATATAATTTTGAATATCGTAAGGTAGATTTTGTTGGTCCGCAGGTTGGTAGACATCTAATAGAAGCAGGGGCTATGGCTATGCTATTCTCTTTCTTAGCGATTATGGTTTATATTGGAGTACGTTTTGAGTGGTACTTCGGTTTTGGTATACTTATTGCTTTAGTTCATGACGTAATACTAGCTCTTGGGTTTATGAGTATAACTAAGCTTGATTTTAACTTAAGTACTATTGCTGCAGTATTAACTATAATAGGTTATTCCGTTAATGATTCAGTAGTAATATACGATAGGATTAGAGAAAATTTGCGTAAATATCATAAAAAAAATATCACAGAAATTATTAATTTAAGTATTAATGAGACTTTATCAAGAACTATTTTGACAGTAATTACTACACTACTTGCAAATTTAGCTCTTATTCTTTTTGGTGGTAAAGCGATTCATAGTTTTAGCGTACTTGTATTTTTTGGAATAATAGCTGGTACTTATTCATCAATTTTTATCTCTGCTCCAATACTTACAATATTTGCTAATAGGAAGTTTAATAAAAAAGTAATAGAAAGGTAAAGGATAGTCATGAGCTAAGCAATTTCACAACTATCATACCGTAATTTGTTCATTAGATCCAGTTTTCAAAATACTGATTTTCTCAATACCTTGGAACAATCTACTGTATAACAAAGTATTGCTTTACCTTCGCTCAACATGAGCTTTTAAAGTCATAACGAGAATTTTTATGCTAAAAGAAGAAGATAAAATTTTTATTAATTTGTATGGACAGCAAAGCTATGATTTAAAATCTAGCAAAAAGCGAGGAGATTGGTATAATACTAAGGCATTGCTTGATAAAGGTAGAGACTTCATTATTGACGAGGTTAAGAAATCAGGGCTTAGAGGACGCGGTGGTGCTGGATTTTCTACTGGTATGAAATGGTCATTTATGCCTAAAAATTCAGAGAAGCCTTGTTATTTAGTAGTAAATGCAGACGAATCTGAGCCTGGTACTTGTAAAGATCGTGATATATTAAGATTTGAACCGCACAAATTAATAGAAGGTTGTTTGATTGCAAGCTTTGCTATAGGAGCGAATAATTGTTATATCTATATTAGAGGTGAATTTTATAATGAAGCTTCTAATATGCAGCGTGCCTTAGATGAAGCTTATACAGAAGGGTTAATAGGCAAAAATGCTTGTGGTTCAGGTTTTGATTGTAATATTTATTTACATCGTGGTGCAGGTGCTTATATTTGCGGGGAAGAAACTGCGTTACTTGAGAGCTTAGAAGGTAAAAAAGGTATGCCACGACTTAAGCCACCTTTTCCTGCTGGGTTTGGTTTATATGGTTGTCCAACTACTATAAATAATGTTGAATCTATTGCAGTAGTGCCGACAATTTTAAGACGAGGGGCAAGTTGGTTTGCTGCAATCGGTAAGCCTAACAATACTGGTACTAAGATTTTTTGCATATCTGGTCATGTTAATAAGCCTTGCAATATTGAAGAAGCAATGGGGATTCCATTAAAAGAATTGATTGAGAAATATGCTGGCGGTGTGCGTGGTGGATGGGATAATCTTAAAGCAATAATCCCAGGTGGTGCTTCTGTGCCTTTGCTACCTAAATCATTATGTGAAGTAGAGATGGATTTTGATAGTTTAAGAACAGTAGGTTCTGGACTTGGTACAGGTGGTATTATTGTTATGGATAGATCTACTGACATTATTTATGCAATAGCACGCCTGAGTAAATTTTATATGCATGAATCATGTGGGCAATGTACCCCTTGCCGAGAGGGTACTGGTTGGATGTGGCGAGTTATGATGCGCTTAGTTAATGGTAATGCAAAAAAAACCGAAATAGAAACTTTGTTGAATGTTACAAAAGAAATAGAGGGGCATACTATTTGTGCCTTGGGTGATGCTGCAGCTTGGCCAATCCAAGGGTTGATACGACATTTTAGAGATGAAATTGAGGAGAGGATCAAGAATTTTGGCATAGCTTAAGGTCTAGTACTATAGAGTATTCCATTTAGAAACTAATACTCCCTATATAACTTGGTAATTGCAATTTGCATAATATATTGTATCCTAAGGGATAAAGTGGCCATATAACATTACGGATTATTCGATGCAGATTTTAGCTAGGAATATAATCGAGTACTTACAATATACTAAATAATTTAAAAAATTTTATGAACAGAGATAATACAAAAACTAATAAAACAGTTAAACAGGAGTTTGCTTCTTTTACTTTTGTAATATGTATCGCTTTAGTTATTAGAATACTTATTATGGAACCATTTACAGTTCCAACCGGTTCCATGAAAGCAACTATCCTTGAGAATGATTATATATTTTCTACGAAATATAGCTACGGTTATAGTAATTACTCTTTATCTTTTTTTGATTTTATTCCTCTTTTTAAAGGGCGAGTATTTGCACGTGAACCAGAGCGTGGTGATATTGTAGTTTTCCGCCCACCTAACGATATGAGTGTTAGATATATAAAACGTTTAATAGGGCTACCAGGCGATAAAATTCAATTGATTGATGATGTAATATATATTAATGACAAAAAAATAGAAAGGACAGAGGTTGGGACTTATATAGGTGAAGATGGAATAAAATATTTAAAATTTAAAGAAACATTACCAAATGGCAGAACATATTTTTCTTATAAGCTTGCACCTATTTTTGGTATTATATCTAATGATAGATATAGTAATACTGGTGTGTTTTATGTGCCTGAAGGACAATATTTCTTTTTAGGTGATAATAGAGATCGGTCAAATGATAGTAGAGTAAATCTTGGATTTGTACCATTTGAAAATTTTATTGGTAAAGCACAATTTATTTGGTTCTCAACAAAAATAACCTGGTGGGATAATGATATAGGAATTATTAATCTAATACTCAAGTTAAAGCCATGGATTGAATCTGTTAGATTAAGTCGAATATTCAAGAATCTTTATAATGTGGACGAATAATGGAATCATTTGAGAAGCTAGAAACGCTACTTGGCTATAGTTTTAAAAATAAAGAGCTTTTAATAGAGGCGTTGAGTCACCCATCTTTAAGACAGTATCACGAATACAAGTATGATAAAGATTATGAACGATTAGAATTTTTAGGTGATGCCGTATTAAATTTATTAATTACGGAAATTTTATTTAAGAATTTTGAAAATTATAAAGAGGGGAATTTAGCTAAAATTAGATCATATTTAGTTTGTAAAGAAACTATATGTATTGTTGGGACAAAGTTAGCTTTAAAAGATTATATAATTATGACTCATGGCGAAGAGGTGGCAGGAGGTCGTGATAATCCTAATAATATAGAAAATGTTACAGAAGCTTTGATTGCAGCTATATATCTTGATAGTAATATTGAAATAACTCATAATATTATAGAGAAATTATGGGCAGAATTCATGAAAGTTCAGAACTTAACGGATTATGACCCTAAAACTGCTTTACAAGAATGGGCTCAGGCTAGTAGCAATCACTTACCTATATATCGTCTTATAAAAAGAGAAGGAGCTGCACATTCATCAATTTTTACAGTCCTAGTAAAAGTCAAAGATTATGAGCAAATATGTACAGGATATTCTATAAAAGAAGCTGAAAAAAAAGCAGCACGCTGCTTATTACATAGACTAAAAAATGATTAATCAAATTCAAAAAACAATTTCAGTTTGTATAATAGGACGACCAAATAGTGGTAAGTCAACTTTATTAAATAGAATAATCGGCGAGAAACTTTCAATCGTTACTCCAAAAGTCCAAACTACTAGGTCTATTATTACAGGTATTATCACTTTAAAAGATACGCAGATAATTTTATATGATACACCTGGTATATTTGAACCGAAAGGAATGTTAGAAAAAGCTATGGTAAGATGTGCATGGTCTAGTTTATATAGTGCTGATTTAGTTCTATCAATTATTGATAGCTTAAAACCACTTGATGATATGGCACATAATATTTTAAATCAATTTTGCTTGCTTAATATTGTTCCTATATTTTTATTAAATAAAATAGACATTGAATCAAAATATCTAAATGACATTAAAGCTTTTTTAAAAATCTCTCATCCTAAAAGTTTACTATTTCCTATATCTGCTTTATGCGGTAAAAATGTTGATGTATTACTGAAATATATAAAAAGTAAGGCAAAAGTTTCCCCTTGGCTTTATGCAGATGACGATATAACGAATTTACCTATGCGTTTTATCGCAGCAGAAATTACAAGAGAGCAGTTATTTTTAAATTTGCAGCAAGAACTTCCATATAAACTAACCGTGCAAACTGAAAAGTTTGAAGAGCTTAAAGATAAGTCTATCAAGATTAATCAAGTTATAGTAATCTCAAGAGAGAGCTATAAAGCTATAATACTCGGTAAAAATGGCACTAAAATCAAAGATATAGGGGTAAAATCCCGTATACAAATGGAACAGTTGTTTTGTGTTCCTGTGCATTTATTCTTGTTTGTTAAAGTGCATGCATTGTGGGAGAACAAGCAAGAATTTTATCAGTATATGAAGATATAACATTATAAACTTGTGTCTTATACAGTATAAGACACGGAATAACACAGTATATATAATCATGATAGTACTTGGAATTGATCCGGCACTTGGAAATCTTGGATGGGCGTTGGTAGCTAAAGAATACACAAAATTGAAATATTTAGCTAGCGGTACTATTAAAACCCATAGTAAAGATGAAATACATAATAGACTTGCTTTTATCAATAGCACGTTAGAAAAAGTAATATTGAAATATCAACCAAATATTGCAGCAATAGAAGAAACATTTATTAATACTAACAGCGTTACATCATTAAAGCTCGGTTATGCTAGAGGAGCTATAATGTCACTAATCGGTAGGTATAATTTGAATATGCAGGAGTTTAAACCAAATACAGTGAAAAAAACTGTAACTGGCTATGGTCATGCAAAAAAAGAGCAAATTTTATATATGATCAAACATTTAATACCCGGTACTGACTTAATTACTAATTCTGATGAAGCCGATGCTGTAGCACTTGCATATACATCTTTAGTTACCAAAAAATATTAAAATGAATCCAATCAAGGATAATATTCGTTGTACAACAAATGTACAAGAATATCAGTACTACTGCAAGCATAATAACGTGAGTTCAGAATCGTTGTGCAAAGAGACGGCTACCTAAATGTGCAAGCACGAAAGTAATACAAAGTGGAAGTTATTATTTATAAGCATTGAGTTAGCATTAAAGAACATATATTATCTACTACTTGTATTAAAAGTTCTATAAGTATTATGTGTAAATTTACCCTTAGATTATGCAAATGCTGATTTAATAAGTTTTAGCTTTAAAATAACATGCTTAGGTAACGAAGAAATTGCATTTAACAATAAGATTATTATTGTATAAGACAACCAAATTAGTATATGAAATATTGTTAAAGCAGTTATTAATTATTACTATATATGCATTGTTGAATTATACACCTAGAGATGAAAATTAACTTATGAAGAAGAGATAGAGCATTTTTAAACAAGTTTGTTCAGCAAACTCAATAAAGCAATTTTCTTTAAAGTGTTTTATAAAAACTTGATATGTCGCAAATAGTACATATTAAGTATCAATAGTCTTTTGTACACTGCAAATACTGTATGGTTATAAGTAAGCACAATAAATAATCACTTTAATCACATTAAATTAAGATAATTTATAAATTACAAACTAATTGATATGTGCTAACAAAAAGGTTCTTTTTTGGTATGCTTAAAATACTACTGAAATAAAACTGGATATAATAGAATTTTATAAATGAAAAATTGAATCTAGATAATATGAGATACCAACATTAAGTGCATTACCAAAATCTTAAGAGTCCTCAAAGGATAAAAGATAATGAATAAAATTAGTTTTGCTTAAAAAAATGCTCAATTATTCTTAAGTTCTATCTATTGCATTAGAGGAATCGTCTACTTACTAGAGAAAAATTTTCCAATTTTTTACTATAAATATAGTTTTATCCTGTTGTTTACATATGCTATTGCGTATATATAGCTATTTCAATGCTCTTTCTTACCAAGTTTCTAAAAATTTACATCATTTCTTTAGAATCTATAAGCGTGTAAACCAAATAAAAACTGTACACAAAAGTTATTATGATAATACTTATAGTTTCATCTTTTTTGTACAAACTTACATTGCTACTCAAATTTATGTCTCTAACTGCAGCAATATTAAATAATTTAGAATCTAGATGAATAAAAGCACGCATACTAGATTCGATAATCACTAACCAGACTTTTTAAAAAATATCTTTGTTTTCATAAATTAAATATACTTCATAAGATCTTATTATAAATTTAATTGAACTAAACTTCTTTAAGAATTATCAATTAAAAGTTATTGCTTTAATTACTATTTTAAGTTAGATCATTTAAGATAATGAGTTTATAAGAAAATGATAGAATGGTGACCCCTACGGGACTTGAACCCGTGTTGCCACCGTGAAAGGGTGGTGTCCTAACCGCTAGACGAAGGGGCCTTCACTTTAAGTATGCAGATATATCTAGTCATACCGTGGCTATGACTGACTTCTGACTATAAGTTAGAAGTTTTATACAATATCCTGGTAAATATTGCAAGTATAAAATTATAGGTTTACCTTAATCTTAACACTACCTTGATGACTTCTATAATGTTTATTTAGATAATAATTATAATCCACAGAAATATTAGTATTATTAATACCGAATATAATACCAGTTCCTAAATTATAGGATGTTTTCGGTTGCTTCGGTATTAGATAATCCTGTTTGAATATATTATCAAATATTTTAACAACTCTATTTATCCTTTGTGTTTTCTCTTCAAAATTATGTTCTACTGCTGCTTGAAATGTGAGACCTAAATTATTAAATTTAAGAACATCTCTTAAAGATACTTGGACTTTAGTACCTAAAATTCCGGACAATATATTATTCTCTTTCATCGTAAGAGCTATTTTTTGTACGTTAATACCAGTTTCATTATATATACCATCTCGTGACTTCCCATACCTTAAGCCAATATTTGGAGTAACAATAATACTGTTTTTAACAAGATAATTATAATTTAGTAATGCTTCCGCATTATAACTATGATTATGATGTTTTACATTACTCCTAATTTTAGTATCACCATATGAATAATTTATCTTATCTTTAATAAAGTTTTTAGAAGCAGATACTAAAACTTGTAGTGTAAAATTCTGTTGTAATTCTTTTTGTCCATAAATAGAAATAACTTTACTACCAATAAGTTCTTTATCATTATTTTTACTATTTTTAAATTTAAATACTGAATGAACATTACTATAAGCTATACCTATAATATTATTATTGATTTTAGCATCGAACCCAACAGTAGCGCCTTTATTAATACCTCTATAACCCGTCATATTGTTTACACGTCCGTGATTATTAGTACCGTACATAGCACGCATCCATAAACCTCTTTTTATATTAGACTCTTCTTCATCACCGGCTCCTACTACTACCATATTTATAAATGTATCCAATCTGTTACGAATCATATTATTGACAATAGTATTAATAACTTTTGCTTGATTTAAAGTAGGTGCATTTTCTGAAATTTGTGTTTGCATTTCTTGTTTTGCTTCCTGTTCAAGCAGAATAGCTGTATCAGCCTTAGTCATTTTATACCAATCAGAATTTGATAATTGCTCTATTGTTTCTTCTTCCTCTTTAAAATCTGAATCATAATTTTTTTCACCTTTATTATAATTATCTAATGATAAATATTCATTTTCTTTACAATCGCTTAATAATACAGGTACAGGAAGTAACTGCTTATCTCCTGCTTTTCGAATACCAGCTTCTGTTTCTTCTTGTTCTTTACTTCCTAATGATAAAGACTCTATAGATTTATCATTATTTGAATTTAACATTGCTTGTAATATTGACCCATCTAAAATATCTTCAGCATCCTCCTGTACGTTAGATTCACTTAAACTAATAACTGTTTCAGAAATCGCTGTACTCAACTGCTTAAGCGCTTCATTTCTTTCTTTAAAAGAAACAGCATTTGATTTTAATGAGTCTGCTACTAAATCGATAGAATCATACATAGTTATTCCTTCTTCCAGCCCTTTAACCTTCGTGGTGTTTTTATCGCTAATATCAATTAGCTTAGAACTTGACTTATCATCAGGAGTTGGACAACTATACTCATCTCCATATCTGTAACCTACTCCTA
This sequence comes from Rickettsia typhi str. Wilmington, assembly GCF_000008045.1. Lineage (NCBI taxonomy): Bacteria > Pseudomonadati > Pseudomonadota > Alphaproteobacteria > Rickettsiales > Rickettsiaceae > Rickettsia > Rickettsia typhi. The sequence goes on along the minus strand of NC_006142.1, from coordinate 16,451 downwards.
TATCTCCTGCATTATCCCATGATAAATCTTCATTACTACCAAATATGTTTAAACTACTAGCTAAAGATGAATTTGTAGTCAAATCTGACTTTGGTGATCTAATGGAATTAGACAACTGTTTATGTGTCTCATAATATTTCTTTCTATCATTATCATGCAGATCTAGTGTTAATTTATTATTATGTTGACCAAACAACCTAGCTGTATTTTTGTCATTAGTAGTATTTAAAATGTTTATTGCATTTTGAACATCTTGACTATATGTAGTTTCATCTTCTACTAGTTTAGCTTCGATCTCTTTCTCGCTTGATAATCCTATGTTAGGATGAACTTCATCTATTTCTTTACCTAAAGTTTTGGTTGATAAGCTCAATAAATCTGAATCCATACTTTTATGGTTCTCTATTTCTTGACCTGGCAAAATTACTGTATAAATTTGTGGTTGAGCTTCACATGGTACTAAGTATCCATCTTCATCTTCCAACAAAGTCCCATTAAGCTTATTACTGAATTGCATTGTTGGCTTCGATATTAGCAAAGGATTAGGAATAGTAGAAGTGCCAATTATAACATGATTACCTACTTGGTCTTGCAGTTTTTTTAGCTTTGTTCTACTTATTTTCTTTTTTGCATTATTAAAGATTTTTTGAACTCCATCCACTGCCGCTTTTATAACTTTTCCTTTTGTTTTATTCTCTTCGAGTCTTTTGCCTGGTGCTTTTTGTTGATTTGGGTTTAATAAATCTCGATGAGCTTCATCAATTCTTGCTTGCTGTGCTTGAAACGCACTAACTTTTGTTTCTGAAATATCTATTTCTGCAGATAACCTATCTGTATCCTTGTTTTTAGTGGTCAAGTCCTTTCTAAATTTTTCTATTTTTGAACTATCTTTATTCAATTCATACTTATTTTTCCCTGTCTTTTTGCTCCAACTGCCTATGCTCTTATTGAATTGATTTGCTAATATTTTTTTATTTTTTTTACCTTTCGTACCTTTAATATCCTCTGTGACTTCAGATGATTTGATGCTTACCGTATCATCAACTCGTGATATATTATTTACCATTTCTGGCGCAATTTCAACACTGCTTTTTTTTACAGGCAATACTAGAGATGTTGTAGGCATCAGAGGAATCGTTGAGTTACTATGCTGTGCTATCTGTTGCTGCTCACTACTAAATGATAGTTCCTTTATATTTATTGGGGTATTAGATCCTAAACTATAATTTGGTTTAAAATCTGGAGCAGACTGTTGCGGAGTCACAGGTTTTAATGATGAAGCACTAGAAATATTCACAAAACTATTTGAACCCATGCTAGTAGTAGTCGAAGATGTTGTTAGCATAATTTCTGGTTTTTGAGGTATTGGCTTTGTTGTATAAGAATTGCGGTCTAACTCTTGTGAGAGTGTTTGAAAATCCAAGGTATTAAGAAACTTATTTTCGCTGGCTTTGAATTCTGGTGCTTGCATCTTGCTAACTTTGCACAACGATTCGGTAGTCACATTAGCTACCTCTTCTGTCATGTCACTTTTATTGCTTTGCACATTGTTAGATAAGTTATTGTTAGTTTCCTGTGTTGTACTGATTGTATCTTTATTCACGCTTGATTGTGAAAATTTGAGCAATAATTTCGTATTTAATTCGGTACAAAATGCCTTTTTATCTATGCCCATAGCAATTCCTTCAACAGGCATTGCCATTACCGCTCCTACTGAAATAGAGGCGAGCAAAGAATATTTTAAAAATCTTGATTTTTTTAGTAAATTTTGCTCTGTTAACTTATTCATTATAAATATCTCGATTTAAATATAAGTTGTGTATTGTAATAAATAAGTTAATGAAAAGCAATATATTAATATTGCTTAATAATTATGTAATGCGATATGACATATATTTTTAACTTTTGATGAAAATGATACAATATTCTAAATATTAGAAATATGATTAATTGTTATTTTTTGCTTGATTTTGAACTTTTATTCTAGTACTTCCCATTAAGCTTTCTTTTTGAAACTTCTATTAAAAATAACAATATAAAATAATACTTTACTTTATTATTCAAACTTCTTAGCCAATATCAGTAATTAATCAATTATTTACCACTTACTAAGTACTGACTAATCTCATATCTCTAGCTCTTACCAGGATGAGATTTGATAGTTATATGCTAAATAGGGTTTTTTATTAAAAAATAATCTTCCTAATTTTCAGTAAAATTACTCTTTTTATTCGTATTGTTTCAACGTGTATATCAAAGACTGATTAGCTTTTGTCTTGGTAATTGCATAAAAGATGCAAATGATATGGCAACATGTATTAAAGAAAGATAAATAAACTAGTAATTGTTCTTATGCTAATAATTGGTTTGTCCAATAAGATTGATATATTTTGAAATTAACTACAGACAGAAAATTAATAAACAAAATTAGATCTTAATTATAAAATTGAATGTCGAGAGATCTTAATAACAATTAATAAAGATTTTTTTAAAAAGCACTGTTATACTTAACTTTTACAGTAAAAAAAGAATGTAATGTAAAATCAAACCATGCAAATTATATATAAAACTTTAAAAATCTCTTCAAAAGAATATAAAAAAATCTTAAACCTATTAAATAAAAAAGGACAATCAAGACTTATCGGCGGCTGTGTACGAGATGCTTTACTCGAGAAAGACACATATGATATAGATATAGCTACTAATTTGATACCAAGTGAAGTAATAAACATTTTATCTAAAGCCAATATAAAAATTATACCAACAGGTTTAAAATTTGGTACAATTACTGCTATTTTAAATAATGAAAAATTTGAAATTACAACTCTCAGAAAAGATATTGAATGTAACGGTAGACACGCTAAAGTAATATTCACCAAAGATTTTGCTGAAGATGCGGCAAGACGAGATTTCACTATTAATGCTTTAAGCTATTGTCCATTTAAGAATGAGATATATGATTATTTTAATGGATTTAAGGATTTGCAACAAGCAAAGGTTGTATTTATAGGAAAAGCATTCAATAGAATAAAAGAAGATTATTTGCGAATTCTACGCTTTTTCCGATTTTCTAGTTATTATGCGAATCAACTTGATGATGATAGCTTTAAAGCATGTAAGGCTCTAAAAAATGGCTTAAAAACTTTATCACGAGAGCGAATAAAAAGCGAAATAGATAAAATTATTGTTTCAAAAAGAGTTACACAAATTTTAGAAGCTATGTTTGAAATAGGAATATTAGAACTAATATTTTCTATACAAAATTATGAAATAAAATTTTTTGAGCGAGCAAATAATTTTAAATTAGAATTAGCTACTAAATACTCACTCTTATTATATAATCAACAAAATTTAAACTTAAAGATTTTTCTAGATTGGAAATTCTCAAAAAATGAAGCAATGCAAATATTATCGATACTAAACTTTCTTAATGATGATGAATTTAACATAAAGAAAATTTGGTTTGAAAAGAAGAATTATAAGGAATATTTATTAGCAGCCTGCATCATCGGTAAATTAGACTACTCACAAGTAAAAGAATTTATCCTTAAGTATGATACATTATCACATCCAAAATTCGAATTAAACGGTAATGATTTGTTAAATTTGAATATAGAAAAAAAAGAAATAGGAGCAAAACTAGAATATCTAAAAAACTTTTGGATAGAGCATGATTTCAAACCTAGTAAATCCGAGCTATTGGAGAAATTATGAGAACTAATATGCTAACCAATCATTGCAAGGACAAATTAAAAATTTTTATGAAACAATCTCATACAATACTTAGATTACTACGTTTCTTTAAGTCACTCGCAATGACATTATTTTTTATATTCTTCAGTCTTACTAGTTATGCTAAACCTAAAATAGTTGTCAGTATTACACCAATTAGCAGCATATTAGCAATGCTTGTTAAAGATAAGGTTGATATAGAGAGTTTAGCAGTAAATAATGAGTGTCCTCATCACCATAATATAAAGCCAAGTGATATTACTAAGGTTAGACATGCAGACATAGTTATTTATATAAATGAACAATTTGACGGTTTTACCAAGAAATTGATTAGTAATAATAGCCAAAACATTATCAAAATCAGTGATATAAAATCTTTAATCACTATAAAAGATAATTGGCATATTTGGCTTGATCTGAATAATGTCAAGATTTTACTAAAAGAATTTGCACAAATATTTATTAAAAATTTTCCTCAGTTACAAGAAGAGATTAATAATAACCTTCAAACAGCTCTTAAAGAATTAAATAAACTACAAGATATTAAAAATAATGAGTTTAGGACAATAAAAGATATAATTCTATTAAGTGATAGTAGCGAATACTTTTTTCTTAACACTAATATTAAAACTGCAAAACTCTATAGAGAAAGTCAGAAAAGCCTTCGATATATAAGCAAGCTAGAAGAATTAATTAAATTGTCTAATAACAAGTGTATTATTTTAAGTAATAAACAAGAATTACAATTATACACCAAATTAAATGCAAAAACTAAAATAATAATATTAAATAGTGAAAACTGGAATGTAGCAAATATCAACTCAAACACTTTTCATGATCAATATTTACAAATGATTAATCAAGTTAAAAAATGCATACATTAAATAGTGAAAAGGAAACAAAGAACTTCGCAAAACTTTTTGCACAAAACTTAAAACCAAATGATATAGTTTTACTTAATGGTGACCTTGGAGCCGGTAAAACATTTTTTTGTCGTGAAATTATTAAACATTTTTGCGGTAAAAATACAAATATTATAAGCCCAACTTTTAACTTACTGCAAATATATAAAACACCTAACTTCAATATATATCACTATGATATGTACCGTATTAAATCACCTGAGGAAATCTATGAACTTGGGTTTGAAGAGGCATTAAATGGTAATTTAATTTTAATAGAATGGTCAGAAATTATTAAGCATTTACTCACACCTCCTTTAATTGAAGTAAATCTAAAAATATTAGATAATAATAAACGTTTATGTAGTATTAAGAAAGAAAATTTCTTGTTTGATTTCTTATAAATGTATCTGCTATTCCATACAAAATTTGATATTTAAAGAGATAAAATCATATTAGAAAAATTGAATTATAAATTTGTCGGTAAAAATGCCTTTTCAATAGGAAGTAATTTTAATTCTGACAACATCGGCATAATTAAATCTATTCCGGCTTTTTCGTTACTATTACCGTGTACCAATATAAAAGAACCATCTTGAACTTTTTCACCTTTAGCAAGCCATGCATTGCTACCAAGCGGAATAAATCCAAAATCTTTTAGTTTTGCTATTAATATTTGATCAGAAACTAATCCAGGAAAACGAAAAAAAGGGGACGGTGCAATATTATAACTTACTAATATCTTTCCTACTTCTAATACTTCATTTTCAAAATCTTCTTTATTAGAAAGAAGAAAATTATTTTCAAGTGGTTTATCTTTGAAGTAAGGATGACTAAATGAATGATTAACCCATGTTATTTGTAGATAACCGTTTTCTTGTTGCTTTAATAACCATAAAAATTCTTCTGTATGCTTATTAATCCATAATCCTGAAACACATATAGTAATCGGTATAGTTTTCTTTAATTTTGTTGATAATTCTACAAGCTTTTTAAAAAAATCTTCTTCAAAGTTTTTGGAAGAAGGACACATATCAATTGTTAAGAACTGACCTTTTACTTTATACATGCTACTAGTAGCACCATAATTTTGTTGTACAGTAGAATTCATAAAAGTTGATAAATACGAATTTTTGGAGTTAGGTTTGTGCTCATGCACTATTACATTTTTAGTAAACTTATTACTAAATTCATCCTGTTTGAAGCTTCGTAAACTTTGATCTATAAAGTTATATTTATTTAAAGCTTTAATATATGCAGTTTTATTTAACTTTATTAGCATATTTTCTTTTTCTATCTTATTCACAGGTAAAATTACCAATTCTTGTAGTACTATCTCAGTTTTAAAGGAATCTGGATCTACTAAAACGAAATATGATTCTTTATTCTTTAAATAAGAACGAATAGCAATTTTTATTTTTTTATTTTTAGTAATTACAGGCAAAAATACCGATTTATAATCAGTTATTACTGCCGCTTTTTCAGCAGTATAACTTGAATTAAAAAACAATATGATAAAAATAAAACTTAAAATTCTTTTCATTTATTTGCATCCATAACGCTCATATAAAATTCTGCAATTTTCTCTTTTACAGCTATAGGATCATTCATCAAATTAACAGCACATCTAAACTCAGCAGAACTCGGCAACCCACTACTATACCAAATAATATGCTTACGTGCAATAGGTACACCAACAGATTTGCCATAATAATCAATTATTGCATCATAATGCTTTATTATTATATCTAGCTGCTCCGCTATAGAGGGAGCAGGTTTTTCTTTACCAGTTTTAAGATAATATGCAATTTGTGAAATAAGCCAAGGCTTTCCATACACTCCTCTACCAACCATAATACCATCTGCCCCGGATTTTTGTAATGCTTCTTTTGCTTTTGCAAAATTAGTTATATCACCATTAGCAATAACTGGAATTTTTACCGCTTCTTTAACTACTCGTATAAAATCCCAATTAGCATTACCAGAATAAAACTGGCATCTGGTTCTACCGTGAACGGTAACCATCTGAACACCTGAGCTGGCAGCAATGACAGCTAAAGTCGGAGCATTTTTCGTATTATCATCCCAGCCCATACGCATTTTAACCGTTACTGGAATCTTAACCGCTTTAACAGTCGCTTCGAAAATCTTGGTCGCTAACCTCTCGTCTCGCATTAAAGCTGAACCTGCATAACCGCCTACTACCTTTTTCGCTGGACAACCAAAATTAAGATCGATAATTTTTGCTCCCATATCCTCATTCATTTTAGCAGCGTCAGCTATTACATCCGGCTCACAGCCTGCTAACTGCACACATGCACTTGTTGGATCGTCATGCATGATAGCGCATTTTTGCATTGATTGCCTAGATTTCATAATCATCGCTCTACTTGCTATCATTTCAGAAACTACAAGACCTGCACCAAATCTTTTTACCAATTTTCTAAATTCCAAGTCCGTAATATTAGACATTGGAGCAAGGATCACATTTGAAGAAAGTTCTATATTACCGATTTTAATCATAAGAAACAGTTCTAAAAAATATTATATCATAATTAAGTATTTATATCTAATATTACTAATTAAGGATAGACAAAAGTTGATTAATCTATTATAAACTTTAGTTATATTGCTTTACTTGAATAAAATGTCATTCCTAAGATAAAAGCAAGAATCCAGTAATAGATCGGATCCAACACCGTGATCACAAGACATGATGTCGGTACCGTGATTTTTAAGAAATGCCATAATATTTTAGTCTCGTACAATGATTATTTGATACTCACTCATTTACTTCTTATGGAAAAGGTAAGCAGATGAGCGAGCATATATATAAAGCATTAGAAAATACTAAACTATGTAACCAATTACTTAAATTAAATGATATATAAGGCCACGTAGCTCAGTCGGTAGAGCAAAGGACTGAAAATCCTTGTGTCGTTGGTTCAATTCCAACCGTGGCCACCATTTAATTACTCCTATTAATTACTCCTAAGTAACCAGTTTTTTAAAATTATTAATTTAAAGTTAAAGATCTAATCGGATATAAATAGATTTTTAAAAAATATGAAGACTAAGTAATCTCTAAATAAAAGAATTCTATAAAAACCTTAGCTGTTCAAAGGTGAACTTCACACAAATCAATATGATTATTAATTTCTTCAATTCATAACTTGTACCTCAGAGCCAACTTAAAATTACTAATTATTAATATTTTTTTCTGGATACCATGGTCAAGTCACTATATGACACTGAACACATTTTTGCTATCTAAAACTTACAATTTTATTGCATAATAAAAGCATAGCTTATATACTATCGCTAGTGATTAAGTTAGTTACAGTTTATATGGTAAGTAGTAATTTTTATAAAAATCTAGGACCACGGAAACTAACGGCAATTATAGATTTTTTACATGACATTATAGAGCCTACTAAAATTCATGAAGATATCGATATTCATGATATTAAAATCCTACAAGAAGCATCACCAAATGATATCAGCTTTTTAAGTAATCCGAAATATTCCGAATTTTTAAAAACTACCAAAGCAGCTGCTTGTATAGTGCCAAAAGATTTTACAGAAGAATCAAATCAAAATACTGTTTTAATACACGCTGAGAATTCATATTTTGCTTACAGTAAATTAATAGATTTTTTCTACGCTCCTATTAAATCATATTCTACTAAAATAATGAAATCTGCTATTATTGCAGATTCAGCGGCTATAGGAAAAAATTGTTATATAGGCCATAATGTAGTTATTGAAGACGATGTTATTATAGGTGATAATAGTATTATAGACGCAGGAACCTTCATAGGTAGAGGTGTAAATATCGGCAAAAACGCTAGAATAGAACAACATGTTTCAATAAATTATGCAATTATAGGCGACGACGTCGTAATACTTGTAGGTGCAAAAATTGGACAAGACGGGTTTGGTTTTGCTACTGAAAAAGGCGTACATAATAAAATATTTCACATAGGAATAGTTAAAATTGGTAATAATGTTGAAATTGGTAGCAACACTACTATTGATAGAGGCGCACTTCAAGATACTATTATAGAAGATTTATGCCGAATAGATAATTTAGTACAAATAGGGCATGGCGTAAAAATAGGAAAAGGATCTATTATTGTGGCACAGGCAGGTATAGCAGGAAGTAGCGCTATCGGAAAATATTGTGCTCTTGGAGGACAAGTAGGAATCGCTGGACATCTAAATATAGGTGACAGAACACAAGTAGCAGCACAAGGAGGTGTAGCACAAAATATAGAAGAAGGTAAAATTGTAGGTGGGAGCCCTGCAGTTCCTATAATGGATTGGCATAGACAATCTATTATCATGAAACAATTAGTAAAGACCTCTAATAACAAGTTAAAAAAGTAGTTTACTGTAGCTTTATTGTATGAATCAATTTTTATTGTTATCTCATGGTTTTACTATTAGATCCAGAAAAATATATTTATCACATGAATAAATAATTGAATAACAGATGTAAAATGCTGAATACAATCAACTCGTTCTTGTAATAAAGGCAAATTTATATTAAATAAGAGACCTAGATAAATGATAATAGCTATTACCGAAATCATGGATTTAATACCTCATCGCTATCCATTCTTATTAGTAGATAGAGTACTTAAAATTGATCCTAACAAATCAATAACAGGTATTAAAAACGTTACCGTTAACGAACCGCAGTTTACAGGACATTTTCCTACAAGGCCTGTTATGCCTGGAGTTTTAATGGTTGAATCTATGGCACAATTAGCTGCTATATTAGTTGCTAAATCTCTCGATTCTACTAAAAACAAAGAAGTATTTTTAATGTCCATCGAAAATACAAAATTTCGTAGAATTGTTCAACCTGGAGATACTATGCATATCCACTCTGTTATTGATCAGCAAAGAGCTAACGTATGGAAATTTTCAAGTAAGGTAATGGTCGAATGTGAAATAGCCGCAGAAAGTAAGTTTACCGCAATGATCAAAGATAAAATGTAAAAGGTAACGGTGTCAAATTCTAATATCCATACTACAGCTATAATTGCAGAAGGTGCAAAGTTTGGTAAAAATGTAAAAGTCGGACCGTATTGTATTATAGGTCCCGAAGTTGTACTTCATGATAACGTCGAGCTAAAGTCCCATGTAGTAATTGATGGGATTACTGAAATCGGTGAAAACACAGTTATTTATCCTTTTGCATCAATTGGACAACCTCCACAAATCTTAAAATACGCTAATGAGAGATCAAGCACAATAATTGGCTCTAATAATACTATTAGAGAATATGTCACAGTGCAAGCAGGAAGCAAAAGCGGTGGAATGATAACAAGAGTAGGCAATAATAATTTATTTATGGTTGGTGTTCATATAGGCCATGATTGTAAAATTGGCAATAACTTAGTATTCGCTAATTATGTAAGTTTAGCTGGTCATATTAAGGTAGGTGATTATGCAATAATTGGTGGACTATCTGCAGTACATCAATATACTAGAATCGGTGAATATTCAATGATAGGCGGACTATCACCGGTCAGTGCAGATGTAATACCATTTGGACTTGTAAGTAGTAAACGCGCAGTGCTTGAGGGTTTAAATCTAATAGGTATGAATAGAAAAGGTTTTGATAAAGTAGATTCTTTAACTGCTTTAAATGCAGTCGAAGAAATCTTTTTAGGCAAAGGTAATTTTGCTGATCGTATAAAACAAGTCGCAGAAAAGTATAAAAATAATTCTATAGTAACCCAAATTATTGATTTTCTTAATCAAGATAGTAGTAGATCATTTTGTCATTTTAAAAAATAAATTTATTTAACTAGGAGTAGTAAATAAAGTGTTGTTATTCGAGCTAATTTATATAAAAATAATTAAATTGTTATGAACAAATAAAGAGACAATTGAAGCTATTAGATGCATTAGTTACTCATTTTCTCTTGTAAAGAATTTTGGCGTAATCGAGCTTTTAAGCTCTTAAAATCAATTATTTCTGCATTTTGATTCTGCCCGCTACATGCAAAAATATATTTTTGCTTTCCTTTAACTTTTTGAACACATTGTCCACAAATTCCTTTCATCATACATTGCATTGATGAATTAACGTTAACTATTAATTCTGTATTTTTACCGAATATTTTTAACTTTTGTAATTCCTCAGCTATTTCAGGAGAAGTATTAATTATTACTATATCCACAGAAGTTAATTTATGGTTTTTTATATCAGGATAGGTAGCAAATATAACTTTATTTTTATTTTCTTTTAAAATTTTTAATAAGCCTACATTACGATATTTGGAATCAATAATAATTATTTTTTTATTCTTAGGTATTTTTAGTGGTGAACCTGTCGGCCCCATTAAAACTACTTTCTCATTTTCTGATAATGTTTTACATAATCTAGTAGACTTACCAACTGCATAAACTATAAAGCTAATTAACCCTTTTTCTATATCGATATCGACAGGACTTAAAGCTATAGGCTCTATTAACTTAGTAATATCTTTAGAATAATTTTGCAAACGAAAAAACTGTCCAAATTTAAAATTTTTAGCAGCAAGTGGTGAGTGAATTATAATCTCAAAAGTTTTATCATTCAAAATATTTATTTTATTAATCCTAGAAGTTAGCAAATAATCAAGCTGTGTTATAAAATATGCGTAACTACCTTTAAAGCTAGGAACATTATTTATAAGTCTTGTGTTAATAGCCTCATAACCTTCTTTTGCACTAGTAATGGCTTTCACTACACTACCAAAATATTTAGGATTACAATCACCGAAATAACTATATTTATCATCATCGAATTGAGTATTATTTTCTATACCAATTGCCATAATTACGGTTTTAGTTTTGATTAAGGCAGTGTTACCACTTGGTTTGACAGTAGGACGCATATTACTATGGTATATGTTATGCGTCCTACTGTCAAACCAAGTGGTAACACTGAATTCTACAGATTCCACATGACCATATTTATCAATATTAATTCTTAAAGGCTGCATATTTTCTTTAAAATCAACACCAAGTGCTAACGTATATATCAGCTCTTCATAATTTAATTTATAAGCTGGCGAATCTTGCAATCTTCCACGATAATAAACGGTAGCCCCTCCAAGCTTATTAAAAACCTTTTTTAATTCTTCATTATTTTTAGCTTCTTTAAACAACTTTGCATGAGCAATAAATTCTTCAGCTATCTCTTGATCTTCTTCTGTTAAATCTTGTTTTATATAATTTTTAGCAAATTCTTCTACTTGCTTTTTATAGTAAAATAAACTTTCTGTTGCTGCATCTAAAGAAGTAAGACCACCACCTATTATCACAATTGGCATCCTAATCACCATATTAGTATTAGAATTTTTCAAAAATGCTCCCCCACTTTGCAAAGTCATCAAGAAATCAGAAGCTGTTTTTACTCCCTTAGCTTCAAAATTCTCTATATTCAAAACCTTTGGCTTACCTGCTCCAATACAAAAAGCTACATGGTCAAAATTCAAATCTAAAGCTTGTTCTTTCGTGATATTAAAACCTAACGCTACTCCATCATAATATTTGAAATTATTATTTCTCTCAAGTATTAGCCGCAATATATCAAGATTGTTTTTATCCCAACGAATAGTTATACCATATTCTGATACCCCTCCAAATCCTTTTGGTATTCTTTCTGATAACAAATTTTTATATTCATGCCAAAATTTTATAGGTTTATGAATATTAAAAGATAAAGGGGTTATTTTTAAACCGTCAATAGCTGTGACATTGTGACCTGATCGCAATAAATAATAGCTAAGGCTAAAACCTGCGGGACCAAGACCTGTAACTAAAATATTATAATTTGTAGGTTCTTTCGGAAGCGGTGCATAAATATTAAGCGGGTTCCAACGTGTAAGAAGTATATATATCTCCAAACCGTAAGGTAATTTAAGCGTTTCTTCTAAAATATTTGATTCTATTAACGGAATATTTACTGGATCTTGCTTTTTTTGGTAAATACAAGCTTTAGAGCAATCATTACAAATCCTATTACCTGTTGCTGCAACCATCGGATTATCAATAACAATAATAGCAAGAGCTGCTAGGTTAAAACCTTGTGCTTTAATGTAATTCATTTCAGAAATTTTTTGTTTTAATGGACAACCAGTTGTCATACTATATCTTAACCACGGAATCTTATATTCTAAACTATCTACCGAGATCACGCGATCAAAGTGTGGAATTACACCAAATCCCTTAGAACAGCTATCCTTATCCTGTTTATGACAATAAATACAATAATGAGAATTGTTTAGAGCTTCATCTAGATTTAAAAAAGAATCTTTATAGTCAAAATCTAATCTCTCATTTTTTTGATATTTTAATATTTTTTTATCATCTATTAGATTTGTTTTATCTAATTTTTGTTGAAAATTAAATAGTATATCATTTTGTAAAAACAGATTTTTATTCCATGATGACAATGAGTTATAACAACTAAAAACCCTATACGCAGCGTACCTAGCTGCTATGTCTAATTCTAGAGAGAAGCTTTCTTCATCCTGTTGCCATATAACAATTTGCTTTGCAAATTCTCTAGAAGTAAAATTCGTGCCTATTAAATTAGTTATCTTTAAATATACATCTTCGAAATCAATATCTTTTATTTTCTCTAAGGGATATTTTTTTACTGCAACACGCTGAATAAATTTTCGTTTACACTCATAAATGATATCAAAATCTTTATGCTTCAGTCTTGATATTGTTACTTCTTTTGAAATACAAAATAACTCTGCTAAAAAATCGTCTAAATGAGGAGAAATTTTTAGCAAAAATTTGGAATAATCTTGTGGAATAATCGAGAAAGGAGTAGCTCTAAATAACATTAAATCTTTATGCAAAGATTTATCGGCTTTAAATAGATAATCTAAAAATATTTGATCTAATTTTTTAAGTCCGGTTAAATCTAATTCATTAAAATCTAGATTAAAACCAAGTTTCATAAATAATAAATAACTCTTTTAGAAAATTGTCTATAAATTAAATAACTGATAAAAACAGTAATAAATGCGACTATAACAGACTTAATTATTAACATCATATCTGGTAACGTTCCATTAATTACCAATACTTGTACAGGTCTTATAACTAAAAAGAATGGATTAAATTCAAAATATACCTTTTTAGATTCCGGAATTAGCGAATATGGATATACTATTGGTACACTCCAATAAATAACTCCAAGGATAACATTCAATATTTGCGGTATATCTCGAATATACGGTGTTAAAAATGCTACTGCAATAGAACCACTAATCACGCATATTACTAATGGCAAAATTAATATAGGCACAAATATTATTTGCCAAGAGAATTTTTCTGGAAATAATAAAATAAAAGCAAAATACATTGCCGAAAATGAGCAAATTAAAGTATATAATTGCCCTAAACTATCCGCAATAGGAAAAAAAGTCTTAGAAATTCTAACTTTTTTTATTATTTGATCACGTGTAACTAAAGAACTTGCACAAATCGTTAAACTACTTACTATAAAACTCCATAAAGGAATTCCTCCTACTAAGTTCATTACCATAAATTCTCTTGGTTGTCTTAATAAAAAACCAAAAAAATATGAAATGACCATTATATGAATAAAAGGTTGAATTAAACTCCATAAAGAACCTAAAAAAGAATCTTTATTTTGCCTAATTATAGAAGCTTTAACTAATAATGCTATTGCCCGCCAGTATTTTTTAGAAAAAAAATACTTTATCATTTATGAATTTCCTTATTGCTTTGTTGTTTATAGATTTTAAACATTTCTAATGGTGTTCCATCACCTATAATATTACCGTCTTTTAATAAAATACATCTATCACAATTATCTTTTATAATTTCTTCTTGATGGCTTACTATTATTGAAATAGGAGTATTTTTAAATTTATTCTTCATTAAATTAAGGGATTTTTCTATAAAATAGCTATCACCTGCTGCAAAAATTTCATCAAGTAATAGAATTTGTGGATTCTGAAATACCGATACAGAAAAAGCAAGGCGTGATAACATACCGGAACTATAAATTTTTATCGGTAAATCAATTTTACTCCCAAGTTCTGAAAAATCTATAATTTCTTTTTCAATTTTTTTGCTATATTTATCTAACATATTATTATATAGCATTAGCATTTTTATATTTTCACGACCTGTCTGTTCTGGTTCAAAACCAACTCCCATATCTATAATTGCAGCAATATTTCCATGAACTTTTACTATACCTGATTTTAACGGATATATCCCAGCAATTAGTTTTAGAAGTGAACTTTTACCTGAACCATTACTCCCGATAAAAGCTATTTTTTCTCCCTCATAACAAGAAAAATTAATATTGTTTAATATAGGTATTGTTGGAGAAATAGAAACTCCTTTTTTCAAAAAAAAATGCTTTAAACCCTGGGCTCTTTTATGAACATCTATGCCTTCTACATAACCATCTGTTATCTCTATAAATACTTTTGAATGGTTAAGTAACATAAAATAAATGTTAAATAGATTTATTAATCCAATCTAAAAGAGATTTTTTTTGTTGCAAACCTATTTTAGTATCTTTTTGTTCACCATTTTTAAACAACATTATCGTTGGAATGCTACGAACACCATATTCTGAAGGAGTTTTAGGATTTTCATCAATATTCATTTTTAGTACTTTTACTTTATCTTGTAATTCTTTACTGATTTCATCTATTATCGGTATTAACATTTTACATGGCCCACACCACTCTGCCCAAAAATCAACTATTACAGGTAAATCCGATTCTAGTACTTCATTTTTAAAAGAGATATCCGTTACGTTATTTACCATATTTATCCTCTGTTTTGTTTGATATCATTGCTATCGAATCCAAGAAGTATTGTAATCTCATGTTGTAACATGAGATTATTCAGTTTTTTCTCACAAAAACGAAAAACAATAAATAAAATTATAAATTACTCACTTCTACTTGTAAATAATGAAAAATCCTTTTATTTATGATATTTATTTTTTCTATTATAATATATTCGCATTATTAATGCTGCTGTTTCCTCTATTGATCTGGTTGATACGTCAATCACTGGCCAATTTCTTTGATTGCAAATTTTTCTAACTTCTATGCACTCTCTTTGTACTATATTAAAATCTGTATAGCTTTTATTTTCGTTAATTTGCAATAAATTTAATCTAGCTTCTCTTATCTCAATTAACCTATTTGGATTAATAACAAGTCCTACTACTAACTGATCTATATTCTTTTCTATAAAATCAGGAAATGGGCAATTATAAACATAAGGAATATTGGCAGCTTTTAAACCATTATACGCTAAAAATACAGAAGTCGGTGTCTTAGAAGTTCTAGAAGGACCTATTAATATTATATCAGATTCTGATAATTCATTAATCATTTGTCCATCATCATGTCTTATAGCATAATCTATAGCATTAAGTGTATCAAAATAAGTTTTATCGAATTTATAATTATAATTTTGTTCTTTTTCTATTTCAATACCTGAAAAAACTGACATTTCTTTAATAATTTTACCTATTACAGAAATACATGGAATTTTTAACTCATAACAAAATTTTGTTAAAGCCTTTCGGAGTTCTTGATCAGCAATAGTGTATAATACTATTCCATGTTTAGATTCTATTTTACTTAATACTTCATTTAGCAACTCCAAATTTCTAATCATTGGCCAATGATATAATTTTTGTTTTATAGAAGTAAATTGTGCAAGAGCAGAATTTGCTGCATGTTTTACAGTTTGCACAGAAGAGTCTGAAACTAAGTGAATAATTAGCTTTGTCAT